>CADBUL010000088.1 GCA_902797875.1 Oscillospiraceae bacterium
CTTCAATCGCTGCGGCGGTTATTTCAATATCCTTCTCCAAAACACCCAGTTTAAGGCGAAGTTCGGTAAGTATATCGCTAAGCTGCGCGCGGCGGGGCGCCGTATCGTCAGAATCTATCGGCTGACGGTTGCGGATGTTTTCGGCGGCGCTTTCTAAACTTTCAATGTCGCTCTTGGCTTTTTTGGAAAGACCTTCAAGGTCTTCTATACGCTGTGCGGTGGCGGACTCTTCGGTTTCGATATCGGACAGCGCCGCCTTGGCGGTATCTAAAAGTTCAGAAAGCCGGCGCTCTTCGACCTCAATACGTATCATATCTTCTTTGCCGGTAAGAAGCACGCTGTCAAAGTTTAATACCTGCGCTTCGAGTGTTTCGCGCGCGGCGGTAATCTCCTGCGTTTTGGAAAAAAGCTCTTTTATTTCTTTTTCGATGGTAAGCGCTTTTTGCTTTAATTTTTCGATGTCGTCCCTGCGGGAAAGCATACCCGCCGATTTTGCCGCCGAGCCGCCTGTGAGCGAGCCGCCCTGGTTTACAACCTGGCCGTCAAGTGAAACGGTCTTAAAACGGTTGCCGTATTTTTTGGCGATTGAAACGGCGTTATCGAGGTTGTCGCAAATAACGGTGCGGCACAAAAGCCACGAGATTACGTCGCGGTATTTACTATCACAATCTACAAGTTTGTCGGCAAAACCGATAAAACCTTCGCACCCTTCAAGCCCTTTTTCGGACAAGGGCATTGGTTTTATGGTCGAGACGGGCAAAAAGGTGGCGCGTCCGGCGTGTTTTTCTTTAAGAAACGCTATGGCGCGTTTGGCGTTCCCGTCGTTTTCGACAATAATATGCGCTCCCGCGGCGCCAAGAGCCGTTTCAACGGCTACGGCGTACTCGCTTTTTACGTTTATAAGGCGTGATACAACCCCGCAAATACCGCTAAGGGTGCGGTGTTCTTTGGCGGCGAGCACCTCTTTAACGGCAAACGAGAAGGAATCAAGATTGCGGTCGAGTTCCTCCAGCATTTCAGCGCGGCGCATGGCGTCGTCGCGTTGTTTTTCTTTCTCTTCGATTTCGCCAAGCAGCTTTTGTTCACTCGCGCGTTTGACGTCTAATTTTAATGCGATACCGTCTTTGCTGTTGCCCGCTGAAGTGATATCGTCCTCTATTTTCCGCTTGTCGTCGGCAAGCTGTGTAAACTCTTTTTCAAGGCGTTCAACCACCTGCGCCGCCGCCTCTTTTTTAGAGGCAAAAGACGGCACGCTTGCCAAAAGCTCCTCTTTGGCGCTGATCAGCCCCTGATAATCCGCCTTACGCTGTGATATTTTATCGGCAATTTCGTTAAGCGAAAGCGAGGCGCTTTCTTTTAGCGCTAAAAGGTTTTCGCTTTTTGAAATAAGCGAGGACAGTTCCTCTTGCGCCTGTGCTATAGAACCCTTAATCTTTTCGGCTTCCGTCTTGCTTAAATCGAGTTCGCTTTTTTTGGCGCGGATTGCCTCTTCGGTAAGTTTATCGGCGTTTTCAAGCGCCTCCATTTCGGCGTTAAGGCGGTTAATATCGGCGTTATTATGTTCAATAGTTGTATCGCAAACCGCGATTTCGCCCTGCATTACCGCCACCTTTTGGTCGGTAGTGCCGGCGTTTTCTTTAAGGTTGTCTATATCAACGGTGAACTTTGAAAACATCATCGAGTTGTTTTCGATTTCGTTCTCTATTTCGTCAGACCTGCGGTTAAGACTTTCGTACTGCGAGGTGGCGGTGGCGATTTTTTCTTCCAGCGTTTGAAAACGCTTGGTTGAAGAATCAAGGGTATTAAGCCACACACCTATTTCAAGTTCCTTTTTCTCTTTGGCTAACTCTAAAAACTTTTGGGCGTCTTCGCTTTGTTTTTTAAGGGGACCTACGCGGTCTTTAAGTTCGTTTTCAATATCTTGTAAGCGCAAAAGGTTTTCCTGCGCGGCGGCAAGTTTTCTTTCACTTTCTTCTTTGCGGTAACGGTATTTGGAAATGCCCGAAGCCTCTTCGAAAATATCGCGGCGTTCGTCCGATTTGCTGGATACTATATTATCGATTTTGCCCTGGCCTATCATCGAATAACCGTCGCGGCCAAGCCCGGTATCCATAAACAGTTCGTGTATATCTTTCAGGCGGACAAAATTTCCGTTAATAAGGTATTCGCTTTCGTGAGAGCGGTAGTAACGGCGGGTTATGGCTACCTCGTCGGCGTCAAACTGCAAACTGCGGTCTTTGTTATCGAAATCGATGGTAACCTCGCAAAAACCGTGCGGTTTTCTGCTTCCGGCGCCGTCAAAAATGACGTCCTCCATCGATTTACCGCGCAGTTGTTTGGTGGACTGCTCACCGAGCACCCACCTTACCGCGTCCGATATATTGCTTTTGCCGCTGCCGTTGGGGCCCACCACCGCGGTAAGACCGTCGGCAAAGGTGAGTTTGGTGCGGTCGGCAAAAGATTTGAAACCCGAAATATCTACTGATTTAATATGCAAAAGCTTTTCTCTCCCACATAAAATTTTTATACCCTTATAACCTGCACGCAAAAGGGCGGCAGGTCTTTTTTATATACAGTACAATTATAACCTAAGTTTTGCAAAATTTCAATATTCAAACGGCGTTGTCCCACCATTTTTGAAATAAAATTTTCGGCAACGTAAATTTCGTAATCTCCTTTATTTGTAAGCTGTGAAAGAACCCTATTCAGCATTATTTTACTTTGTACCATCTCGCCAAAGGCGGGGTGAAAGGGACCGGCTATAAAATCTTCGACCGTATGAAGCCCCACGCGAATAACGTTTATGCCTTTTTGCAAAAACATCTCGTAAATTCGCGCCGCCAGATCGACCGCCTCATCAAGTGTCTGCGGGATGTATTCGCCCTTTTCGTAAAGCGCGGCGAGTTCGGTATTTTTTATTACCACCGTCGGGTAAATGCGAACGCAATCGGGTTTTAGGGCGATAATCTCACTTGCTGTAAAAATATCCTTCTGCGGGGTGGATTTATAAAGTCCCGTCATCATTTGAAGCCCCAGTCCAAAACCGTACTCCCTTATTTTGGCACAGGCGTCTTTTACACATTCGGCGTTGTGACCGCGGCGGTTAGCAAGCAGTACCTCATCGTCCATTGACTGACAGCCAAGTTCAATAACGCTTATAGGGTAGTTTTTAAGTAAGGTTAAAATTTCATCGTTTATGCCGTCGGGTCTGGTCGAGAAACGAATTGCACTTGCCCTGCCCTTTTGCATATGTTCTTTGGCGCAGTCTAAAAGGCGCAACATATAATCTTTTTCAATAAGCGTAAAGCTGCCGCCGAAAAAGGCGATTTCGGCGTTAGGGTCGTTTGACCTGCTTACGCTTTTTTCAATATCGCTCTTGCTGACAACCCCCGTAATGGCGTTTTGGTTGCAAAAGGTACAGCGCATTTTACAACCGCGGTGCGGTACAAATATTGAGATGTTGGCGTGTTTCATACTATACTCCAAAAAACCGGCATTTTCGGTTACCCGAAAACACCGGCGTTTAATTAAAGGTTTACGCCCATAAGTTCAAGGGCGGATTTCGCCGCCTGTTGTTCGGCGGCTTTTTTTGAGTGTCCGGTGCCTTTGCCTATAACGTTACTGTTCAGGCGCACCTCGACCGTAAAACTTTTATCGTGTTCGGGACCCTCTTCGCCGATGATAAAATAGCCCACCTTTTCTTCGGGGTTTTTTTGAATAACCTCTTGAAGGGCGGTTTTATAATCCTTAAACAACGACTCGCCCAGGTGTTCGGTTACAAATCTCATAACAAACTTTTCGGCGCTTTTTATGCCCGAATCAAGATAAACCGCCGCCAAAACCGCTTCGAACGCGTCGGAAATTATCGAGTTTCTCTGTGCTCCGCCGGTCGATTTTTCACCCTTGCCGAGTTTTATCATTTCGGGAAGGCCTATTTCTCTTCCAAAGTCTGACAGGGCGGACTCGCACACCAGCGACGAGCGAAGTTTGGTAAGCTCGCCTTCGCTTACGTCAGGAAAGGTTTTGTAGATATAATCGCTTACGATAATACTTAAAACGCTGTCGCCCAAAAACTCCAGCCGCTCGTTGCTTTGAACGTGATGTTCGTTAGCGTACGACGAGTGCGACAGGGCGGTTTCAAGAAGCGACGGATTGTTAAATTCATATCCGAATTCCATTATAATTTACCTTCGATTTGAGAAATTACGCCGGTTTGCGCAAATTTTTCGGCGGTTTTAATAGCGTTTTCAAAGGCGACGGCGTTACTGCTTCCATGCGCCTTAAAAACAGGGTATTTGGTACCAAGAAGCGGCGCGCCGCCTACCGTGGTGTAGTCGGTTTTGCCTTTAAGATCTTTAATGCCGCCGCTTAGCATCGCCGCCGCAAGTTTGGTGAAAATGTTTTTCGTAAACATACCCTTAATCATTTTAAGCAGTGCCATTGAGGCGCCCTCATAGGTTTTAAGGGCAACGTTACCCGAAAAACCGTCGGCAACTACAACATCGGCGACGCCGTAGGGCATTTCGCGACCCTCGATATTACCCAAAAAGTTAACGGGCGCGTCGGATAAAAGCTCGTACGCCTTTTTGTGTATATCGGTGCCTTTGTTTTCTTCGGTGCCTATGTTAAGAAGAGCCACGCGCGGATTTTCTACCCCCATAACGTTTTTCATATATGCGCTGCCCATAATACCGAACTGCAAAAGATATTCGGGTTTAACCTCGGCGTTGGCGCCGCAGTCAAGCAGCATAAAAAAGCCGTTTTGGGTGGGAATCAGCGCCGCAAGCGCGCACCGTTTTACCCCTTTAAGGCGTTTTACTATTAAGTTTCCGCCTACAGTCAGCGCCGCGGTAGAGCCTGCGCTTACAGCCGCGTCGGCACGGCCTTCCGCTACTGCCTTCAAGCAAACCGCCATAGAACTTTGGTTCTTTTCTTTTAGTATAGACATCGGATTGTCTTCTATCTCGATAATGTCGCTAGCGTCGGCAATTTCCATATCCGAAATATCGAC
>CADBUL010000089.1 GCA_902797875.1 Oscillospiraceae bacterium
CGAAAGCAACTTTTGGGCACCGCAAGGGGGCGGCTTTGCCGATTCAAATCTCTCCTGCTCCGCCAAACTAAATAAGAACGCCAGATATTGGCGTTCTTTTTTAGTTTTGTAAAACAATATTGAACTCTCGCGACGGAGGCGCGGGCATTACTGCCGAGCGCTTCCGGTGGAAGATAAAGCGATGCAGGAATGGCGCAGCGGTCAAAAGTTGCAGGCGATTACTCGCCGAAAGCAACTTTTGGGCACCGCAAGGGGGCGGCTTTGCCGATTCAAATCTCTCCTGCTCCGCCAAAAATAAAGCACTTCCTTTGAAGTGCTTTATTTTTATCCAATCCGAAGGATTGGCATGTAATCCGTTTGCTTTGCAAACGGTATGTAATCAAGGCGTTAGTCTTGTATGTCTTTTACCTTCGAATTGATTACATGCTGACATAGTCAGATTACATTCAACACTTCGTGTTGATTACATACAATTCCTTACGGAATTGATTTTTTATAAAAAGAGGGCGGCTTTGCCGATTCAAATCTCTACCATACAAATAACCCTCCCACTAAACAGCGGGAGGGCATTTTTTGTGCAATATTATTTATTATACTTCTTAAACTCTTCATAGGCGGCGTCCCATTTTTCAGGTTGGTCGGGTTTATAAGTTTTTATGGGGAAACTATTGTAAATAATCTTTCTGGCCTCTTGCAGGTCTTTTATCATACCAAGCGAAATCATTTGGTAGACAGCGTTGCCGGTAACGGTTGCTTCGACCGGTCCCGCCAAAACCGTACGGTTACAGCAAGAGGCGGTCATGGAGCATAAAAGCTGGTCTTTAATACCGCCGCCGATCATATGAATGGAGTCAATCTTTTTACCGGTAAGGTGTTCGAGCATTTCGGTAGAATAACGGTATTTGAAAGCAAGGCTTTGGTAAATACAACGAAGTATTTCGCCCATTGTTGTAGGAACAAACTGACCCGTTTTACGGCAGTATTCGGTAACGCGCGCGGGCATATTGCCGGGTGCGACAAAGTCGGGCGCGTCAGGGTTGATAAAGCACTTAAAGGGCTGCGCCTCTTTGGCGGCGCGTTCCATTTCATCGAAAGATACGTCAAGGCCCTGACGTTTCCATTCACTGCGCGACTGCTGAATAAGCCACAGACCCATAATGTTTTTAAGGTATCTGATTTTGCCGTCTGAAGCGCCCTCGTTGGTGTAACCGATTTTGCAGGATTCTTCGGTTAAAATGGGTTTATCGTTAACCGTGCCGAACAGCGACCAGGTGCCGCAGGAAATATAAACGTAATCCTTTTTATCGGTAGGTACCGCCGCGACAGCCGAGGCGGTATCGTGGGTGGCAACGGCAATAACCGGTACGGGTTTGCAGTGAAGTTCTTCACAAATTTCATCACTTAACATACCGTAAACCTCGCCGGGACGAATCAACGGACAGAATATATCTTCTTTAACGCCTATGGCAGAAAGTATAGAGGTATCTATTTTCTGAGTGGTAGCGTCGAGAATATTTGTGGTGGAAGCGTTTGAATATTCGGTACGCATTTTGCCGCAAAGCAGATACGCAAAAAGGTCGGGTATAAGCAAAATTTTATCGCAAAGCGCTAAAAGCTCGGGATTTTTCTCTTTAAGCGCGGCAAGTTGGTAAACCGTGTTAAAGCTCATTTTTTGAGTACCCGCAATAGAATAAAGCTTTTGCTCGGGTATTCTTTGGTAGACCTTTTCTTCAATACCGTCGGTACGGGTATCGCGGTAGTGTACGGGGTTGCCTATTAGCTCGCCTTTACTGTTAATCATACCGAAGTCGACACCCCAGGTATCGATACCGATACTGTCAAAGCCGCCGTCAAGCGTGGCTTTGTTAATTCCCTGCTTAATTTCGTAAAACAAGCGAAGAATATCCCAGCACAGGGTACCCGTCACCATAACGGGGTCATTAGCAAAGCGGTGAATTTCTTTAAGGTCGATTTTGCCGTATTTTAGGGTGCAAATCATGGCTCTGCCGCTGCTGGCGCCAAAGTCAAACGCTAAAATTCTTTTTTCTGACATAAAATACCTCCGAAATAATGAATATTTTAACTTTTATTTAACAAAATATAATCACAAAGGAGTTGTGAAATATGTTTGATAAAATTTGCCTGATTCTTACAATTATAGGAGCTATCAACTGGGGAAGCATCGGTCTTTTCCAATTTGATATAGTTGCCGCCATTTTCGGTGGAAGCGACGCTCTTCTTGCAAGAGTGGTATACACGGTAGTGGCCCTTGCGGGTATTTGGTGTATTTCTTTATTGTTCAGAAAAGACGCCGATGAACAGCCTGAAAGAGATACCTCGTTTATTTCAAGCCACAGTTAACACTAAGCAGGATAACGGTTTTTTCGGGAGGGATAATTATGCCCTCCCGCTTTTTTATTTATCGGTTTTTATGGAGTAGTCGTCCTTATTGAAGCATATTGTTATATCGCCGTTATTAAAGGTAGATAAAACGGTTGTACCGTTAAAACTTTTTGCCATTTGCGACAGTTCGCCGTTTAGGTATTGCGAGCCTTGTGCACTGCAGATTATTACCGAAGGCGAAACCTCTTGAATAAAGCCGTAATCGTTGGATGTATCGCTTCCGTGGTGAGACAGTTTATAAAAATCCGCTTTAATGTTGTATTTGCCGTATAAAAGCTCGTCTTCGGTTTCAAAGCCGCTGTCACCCATAGTAAGCAGGGTTTTACCGAAAGCGCCGACGCGAAAAACAGCGCTGTGGTCGTTAATATCCTCAAACTCGGTCGAGTAGTAAATAATATCAACCTTAAATTCGCCAACCTTATAGCTTTGACCGGCGGCAATCGAAATACACTCACAATTATCGCAAAGGGCTTTATATGTAATACTTGCAAGTTCGGTGCCGGCGTTTGTAAATTCCTCTATGGGCGGAATAACAGCCGACTTCACCTTGTAATTCTCTAAAATTTTAGAAACGCCGCCAAGGTGATCGGTATGGGGATGTGAGATAAAAATATAATCAAAAGATTCAATATCGCTCTTTTTAATCGAGGTTAAAACCGCCTGCGCGTTGTCTTTAATATCTCCTGTATCTATAAGCGCGGCGTTCTCACCGCTTTTTATGAGCATACAGTCCGCCATGCCGCAGTCGATAAACTTAACATAATTGTCAAGGCCGTAGAATTTGGCCTTTACAACCGCCGAATACAACTTGGGATTAAGAGAAAAGAAAATGCCGACGCAAAAAAGCAAAACCGCGACAAAAATCGACAGTATTATTACTTTCTTTTTACGCTTTTGCGCTGCTTTCCTTTGTTTTTCGTCCACTTTTCTTCCCCATATCTTTTACTGTGCATAGGTGTTACAAGACAATTTTTGCCGTATCCTATAAGGTCGTACCTACCGACCTTTTTCAACGCTTTTATGCAAAGTTCTTTGTTGTCCGGAACAAAAAACTGCAATAGCGCGCGCTGCATTGCCTTTTCCTCGGTTGTACGCGGCACATAAACATCTTTCATTGTGTACGGATCTAAACCGGTGTAAAACATACAGGTTGAAACGGTGCCGGGAGTTGGATAAAAGTCTTGCACCTGTTTAGGGAATATTTTATGTTTTTTAAGATATACCGCCAAATCTACCGCGTCTTTTAGGGTGCTGCCCGGGTGACCTGACATAAGGTACGGTACGGCATACTGATTTTTGCCGCTTTTTTGGTTTTCTTTTTCAAAAAGCTGTATAAACTTTTCAAAAGTGTCGATATGCGGCTTGCCCATCATATCCAAAACGCTGTTGCAACAGTGTTCGGGGGCAACGCGAAGCTGACCGCTTATGTGGTGATTAACAAGTTCTTTTATAAAGGTCCTATCATTATCCAGTACCGCATAGTCATATCTTATACCGCTTCGCACAAATACCTTTTTAACCTTATCTATTTGGCGCACACGACGCAGCATTTCAACATATTTTCGGTGGTTAACCTTTAGTTGTTTGCACGGGGTTGGAGCAAGACATTTTTTGCCCTTACACATACCGTATTTTAACTGTTTGTCGCACGAAGGGGCGGTAAAGTTTGCGGTAGGACCGCCGATATCGTGAATATACCCCTTAAAATGGGGACTTTTTGTAAGCAGCGTTGCTTCTTCTACAACCGAATCTACACTACGCGACACCACCCTGCGCCCCTGGTGAAAAGCAATGGCGCAAAAATTGCACGCGCCAAAACAACCGCGGTTTTGGTTGACCGTAAATTCAACCTCTTGTATGGCGGGCACGCCGCCGTCTTTTTCATATATAGGGTGATAATAGCGTTCAAAGGGTAATCTATATATCGCGTCGAGTTGCTCTTGCGTAAGGGTTACCGCCGGGCGGTTTTGTACCACATACTTATCGCCGTGTTGTTGAATCAGCACCTTACCCGAGATTTCATCCTGATTATCAAACTGTTCGCGGGCGGCGTTTGCATAGGCGGTTTTATCATTTGAAACATCTTCGAACGACGGCAAAATTACCGCGTCTTTAATGTCGGGGTTATCGCTAACATAACATATTCCGCGAACATCTTTGGGGAATTTTTTGTGTTTTAGACACTGCGCAATCTCGAGCGTCGAATTCTCGCCCATTCCAAAAGATAGTATATCGGCGCCGCTGTCGATAAGCACCGAGGGCATAACCGTGTCTTTCCAGTAATCGTAATGGGCAAAACGGCGAAGCGAGGCTTCAAGACCCCCGATACATACAAAACTATCGGGATACAGCCGTTTTAGTATTTTTGTGTAAACCGTAACGGCACGGTCAGGGCGTTTTCCGTGGACGTTTCCGGGGGTATAGGCGTCGTCGTGCCGAAGTTTTTTTGAAACGGTATAATGCGCTACCATGGAATCTACCGCG
>CADBUL010000090.1 GCA_902797875.1 Oscillospiraceae bacterium
AACTAAAAAAGAACGCCAATATCTGGCGTTCTTATTTAGTTTGGCGGAGCAGGAGAGATTTGAACTCTCGCGCCGGTTACCCGACCTACTCCCTTAGCAGGGGAGCCTCTTCACCACTTGAGTACTACTCCAAATGTAAAGCTGAAAAATATTAAAAACTGGCGGAGAGGAAGGGATTCGAACCCTTGGCTCGTGAGAGTCACTGGTTTTCAAGACCAGCTCCTTAAACCGCTCGGACACCTCTCCGTGTGCAAAAGTGATTATACCATAACAGCGAAAAGATGTCAACAAAATTTACGCTTTTATCTAAAAAAACAGGGGCTGAGTTTTCGCTCAGCCCCTACATATAATTAGTTAAGCTCTGCGAAATACTTAATGGTTCTTACCATCTGGCTGGTGTAGCTGTTTTCGTTGTCATACCACGAAACAACCTGTACCTGGTAGGTATCGTCGTCGATCTTAGAAACCATAGTTTGAGTAGCATCGAAGAGTGAACCGTAGGTAATACCGATAATATCAGAAGATACAAGCGGTTCTTCGGTGTAACCGAACGAATCCGAAGAAGCAGCCTTCATAGCGGCGTTGATGCCTTCAACAGTAACGTCTTTACCTTTAACTACGGCAACAAGGATGGTAGTCGAACCGGTAGGAACCGGAACACGCTGAGCCGAACCGATAAGCTTACCGTTAAGTTCGGGAATTACAAGGCCGATTGCCTTTGCGGCGCCGGTAGAGTTAGGAACGATATTAACCGCGGCAGCACGTGCGCGACGAAGGTCGCCCTTTCTGTGGGGACCGTCAAGAACCATCTGATCACCTGTGAAAGCGTGGATGGTCGACATAATACCGCTTTGAATAGGTGCATAGTCGTTAAGAGCTTTAGCCATAGGAGCAAGGCAGTTGGTAGTGCACGAAGCGGCAGAAATGATTTTATCGTCAGCGGTAAGAGTTTTTTCGTTTACGCTGTAAACGATAGTGGGAAGGTCCTTACCTGCGGGAGCCGAAATAACAACCTTTTTAGCGCCTGCGTTGATGTGTGCCTGGGCTTTTTCTTTCGAGGTGTAAAAGCCGGTGCACTCTAATACAACGTCAACACCGATTTCGCCCCAAGGAAGAGCGTTAGCGTCTTTTTCGGCATAGATGGTAATTTCTTTACCGTCAACAACGATGCTGTTTTCTTTGGCCTCAACCTTGTCGCACAAAGCGTAACGACCCTGAGCCGAGTCATACTTTAAAAGGTGAGCAAGCATTTTTGCATCGGTAAGGTCGTTGATGGCAACTACCTCGTAACCTTCAGCGCCAAACATCTGGCGGAAAGCCAAACGGCCGATGCGGCCAAAACCATTGATTGCAACTTTAACCATAATAATAAACCTCCAAAAAATTATTGGTACATATATATTTTACTATTATTTTCATTGTTTTTCAAGAGAGTTTGTTTATTTTTTAACAAATTTTTTTGAAAAAACAAAATTTTGTTTGTATAATCATAAATCGGCGCAAAATTACGCCGATTTTTGTATCATTTAACAAAATTTTTGGTCCTTTTTAATTAAAGCGATAACCCGTTCGGCGCATTTTAGACCGTCTACCGCCGAAGAGGTTATTCCGCCGGCATATCCACAGCCTTCACCCGTAACGTACAAACCTTCCATACTCGAGCAAAAGTTATCGTTCCTTACAATCTTGACGGGGGAAGAGCTTCGCGTTTCCGGGGCGGTGATTATGGCGGCGGGGTCGTCAAACCCTTTAATTTTTTGCGCAAATAAAGGCAACGCTTCTTTTAGCGAATTTATCACAAACGGTGGCAAAACAGCCGAAATATCACCCTTTTTTGCACCGGGTAAAATGGTTGTCGCAACCTTTTGAGAAGATTTACTGCCGCTTCCCAAAAACTCGCCTACCGTCATAAAGGGTGCGGTGTAATCGTCAAAAAGCCCAAAGGCTTTTTGCTCGATAGATCTTTGAAAATCAATACCTGCAAGCGGGTGAGAGGTGGGCAAATCTTCCGGCGTAACACTTACAAGAAGCGCAGCGTTGGCATTTTTGGCGTCGCGTTTATTCTCGCTCATACCGTTGGTGCAAACAGTACCGCTTTCGCAGGCCGAGTTTACTACATAACCGCCGGGACACATACAAAAAGTGTATACGCCGCGACCCCCTTTAAGATGTACAGCCATTTTGTAGTTTGCGGCAGGTAAACCATATTCACCGCCGTAACGCGCACGGTTTATATGGCTTTGAAGATGTTCAATCCTAACCCCGACCGAAAATGGCTTTTGCTCTAAATCTACCCCAATATCATATAGGGTTTTGAAGGTATCACGCGCGGCGTTTCCTATGCCGAGAATTACAATATTTGATAAAAACTCACTGCCGTTTTGACATTTTACGCCTATAATTTTGTTTTTTTCGGTTAAAAAGCCGGTCACTTTATGTTCAAAATAAAATACACCGCCAAGGTCTTTTATGCGGTTTCGCATATTAACTACTACGGTTTTCAGAATATCGGTGCCTATATGCGGCGTGTTGTCGTATAAAATATCTTCCTTTGCACCAAAGCGTACAAAAAGCGATAAAACCTCTTCAATACGGCGGTCTTTAATACCTGTATTCAGTTTGCCGTCGGAATAGGTTCCTGCGCCGCCCTCGCCAAACTGAATGTTTGAAAGGGGATTAAGCACCCGATTTTGGCAAAAATTCAAAACGTCCTTTTCGCGCTTATCTATCTGTTTGCCCTGCTCTAAAATAATGGGTTTAAGTCCCGCCTTGGCGAGATAATAAGAGGCAAACATACCGCTTGGCCCAAAACCTACTATTATAGGTTGAACGTCACTTTTAATACTTGGAATATCATAAACAAACGGAGTATATTCCTTAACGTTTTGATTTTTCACAATATCCTTATTATCACACTCAAAAACAAATGAACAAATATATTTAGGGGCGCCTTTTTGCCGCGCGTCTATCGAACGCTTTTTAAGTTTTACATTAAATCCCGAAATGCCCGTCGCCTTATAAAGCAGGGCGGCAGGATCGGAAAAATCTTCGGTTATTTCAATTTGAACATTTTGAATAAGATACATACTATTTCAAATACCCGGATACAGATTTAGCGGCGGCGTTGGCGCTTGCAAAAGCCAATTGCAGGTTATAACCTCCGCAGTCGCCGTCTACGTTTAACGCCTCGCCAATAATATAAACACCCTTGTAAATTTTTGACGAGGTATCTTCTTTTATCATTTTAGTATCAAACCCGCCGTGGGTGGTTTGCGCGTTTACAAAACCGGTATTGCCGCAAAGAGTAAAGGGCAGGTTTTTAATCGCCTGCGCTAATTTTTTTGAGTCTTGTCCAAACATTTTTATTAAGGTTTGTCCAACTCGTTTATTAAGCATACCGGTAAAAAACTCGCTTGGCTCCCTATCAAGAGAGGCACGTTCGGCTATCATTTTTTCAATATCATTTTGTGTGTATTCGGGCATTAAATCAAGGTAGAGCGTACTGCCGTTTTCGGCATATCGCGAAAGCTGTAAAACCGGCGGTCCCGAAAGACCGTAATCGCAAAACAGCACCTCTCCGAAATCGGTGTGACTGCCAATCTTTACGGTGGCGTACACCTTAATACCTTTTAACGGGCGGGTAAGCGTATTTTCGGTTTTTATCTGCACAATAGCGGGCTTCGGGTTAATTAAACCGTGTTTTTTCAGCAGCTTATAGGCGCTGCCGTCGGTACCGTATTTTGACATACCGCTCATACCTCCGGCCGCAAATACCACCGTTTTAGCTGTATAATTCCCGTTGCCTTTTACGGTGTAATAACCTTTGTTTTCAATAATTTCGGTTACGGCGTTTTCACAAAGCGTGATAACGCCAAGGCGGTCGCACTCAAATCTAAGCGCGTCGACAACGCTTGAAGCCTGCAAAGAGTAGGGGTAACATTTACCGTTTTCTTCTTTTTTAATAAGCACGCCGATACTGCCGAAAAAACCGACGGTATCCATAAAGCCGAATTTATCTATAAGTTTTTGCGCAAATTCGCGGTCGCCATGAAAATGGCTTGCCGATAAATCCGTATTGGTAATATTGCACCGTCCGTTACCCGTTACGGCGAGTTTTTTACCTACTCGCGCGTTTTTTTCAAGTATCAAAATATTCAGTTTCGGGTTTTGCCGCTTTGCCATTACCGAAAAGGTAAGACCTGCCGCGCCGCCGCCTATGACTGCTACATCGTACATTAGTTTCTCCCTATGTAATCACGGTCTACCGTTACAACTGCGTTATATCTTAAATCTTGCTGTTTACAAATATTTTGCACCATTTGTTTAATGGCGCGGTCGTCTCGCGTTTCATCAACGGGGGCAACGACGTCAAAAACAAGGTTTATATGTTCTTTGCCGTCAACCATACGAAAATCGTGCAGATTATACGACGGATTCTGCTCTTGCAGTTTTTCTAAAATGATTTTTTTAATCCGGTTTAACTGTTCATTGTCGGTAACAACGGGGTCCATATGTATTACAACCTCGGCGCCGGTGCGCTCGCCGAGTAGTCTTTCGCAGTCGTCCACCATTTCGTGGCATTTAACTATATCTATGGTGTCGGGTACTTCAACATGAAGCGAAGCAAATATGCGACCGGGACCGTAATTGTGAACTACCAGGTCGTGAATACCGATAAAATCTTTGAAGGACAGAACCGTCTGTTCGATTTCTTGTACCGTTTCCTGTTCAGGCGGCATACCCAGAAGCGGATCAAGCGTTTCTTTAGCGTTTTTTATACCCGTATAGATAATAAACAACGATACTGCCAACGTCATATACGGGTCTAAATTAATACCTGTTGCAATAGAAATTATAAGCGCTACAAGTACCGCAAGGGTGGTTACCGCATCGCTTAACGAGTCGATGGCGGTGGCCTTTAGCGCCGCCGAAGAAGATATTGCGCCTATTTTTTTATTAAAAAGATACATCCATCCCTTGATAAGAACCGAAGCTGCCAGTATTACGACGGTTACGGTTGAAGCGATAAGCTTTGACGGGTTAATTATTTTGTCGATACCGCTTTTGAAAAGCTCGATACCCACAGCTATAATAATAAAACTTACAGCCAGGGCAGAGGTATACTCAAGCCGTCCGTGTCCGAAAGGATGCTCTTTATCGGCAGGCTTTTGCGACAATTTATAGCCAAAAAGCGTAATTACCGACGATCCCATATCCGAAAGGTTATTAAAGGCGTCGGCAATAATAGAAACACTAACCGAAGTAATACCCGCAAACAGCTTTATAAAAAACAGTAAAAAATTGCAGGCGATACCGGTAAAACTGCCCATGGCAACATACTTGCCGCGATTTTTATCGTTAACGCTTTTATCCTTTATGAAAAGTTTAATAAGTAAATTTGTCAACCGAGTTTCCCCTTACTGCCGCCCGATTTTCCTATAAAACCGCTTAAAATATCGGTATCTACGCTGTAATTAAGCGCGTCTTTACGGCGTTTTCTAACAAAAGCCAGCGAAATGAGTTTGCTAAGCAGCTCGGTATATTTAATTCCGGTGGCTTCCCACAAATAAAAGGCGAGAGAGCCCGGTATGGTGTTAATTTCGTTAACGTATATTTCTTTGGTTTTATCGTCCATTAAAAAGTCGATCCGCGATACGCCATGCGCCCCGATAGCCTTAAAAGCAGCGCAAGCATGCTTTTGAACGGTGGCTTTTTCCTCTTCTGTTATTGGCGCGGGAAGCAGTCTGGACAGAGAACTCATACCGCCCGAGGATTTGGACCCTTTTGTACCTTTCGAACCCTTTGCGCCGCCCTGATATTTATCTTTGTAAGATAAAATTTTGTCGTGCATTATTGGTTCTTCGCACTCCGAAACCGAAATCTCGTCGCCGTAGCCTATTACCGAGCAGTTTATCTCGCGCAGGTTTTCTATCGCGCGTTCGGCGAGTATATCGTCCGAAAACGAGCAGGCGAGCGAGATGGCATCGTACAACTCCTGTAAATTATCTACTTTTGAAATACCTACCGATGAGCCCAAATTTACGGGTTTGATAATCATGGGGTAGCCGATTTTTTCTTCAAGCCGTTTTATGGTATTTTCGGGGTTATTGCTATATGAACGAGAAGAAAAGGTTACACACGGAAGCACCGGTACGCCGTTAGCTGCAAGCACCACCTTAAATACCGCCTTGTTCATACCGATTGCCGAAGAAAGCACGTCGCATCCCACGTATGGCAAAGAGAACAATTCAAACAACCCCGAAAGCGCGCCGTCTTCACAGTTACTGCCGTGAACAATGGGGAACGCCACGTCAATTACGGTCGCTTTGTATCCAAAAAGCGAAGGCCTTTCGGGTTTAAGCATTACCTTACCGTCTTCTTTGGTCATAAATATGGGCGTACAATCCGATAAAAGCGCGGTTACATTCTTAAAATTCGAGATGTCAAACAGTTTTTGTCCGCAGTACATCTTACCGTTTTTAGCTATATAAACGGGCGTAACGTCATATACTTCGCGGTCAATATTTTGTATGGCCTGCAAAGCCGAAATTATCGAAACTTCGTGTTCGACCGAGTTTCCTCCGAAAAATACCGCAACGTTAGTTTTCATAAAATAATCTCCTATTTCGCATAATTATCGGGCAGGTCGTTCAAAAACAGAACAACCGTATTATTATCACAAACAAGCCGAAGTTTTTCCATAGCATCGGCAAAACTTTTTACCACAAGGGTATCGGTTGGTTGAACATCCGATTCCTTTACGCCTTCAAACAGAGGAACGCTTCGCTTTTCGCCTACAAGTATTAAAATATCGCAGCTTTCGGCGGCTTTTTTGCCAAGATCTTTGTTATACTGGTATTCTTTATCGCCAAGCTCCACAAGTCCCGGCGTTACTATTATGCGCTTTTTGTTTTCAAAGCCCTTAATAACGTCGCAGGCAAAAGCCGAGCCTACGGGGTTAGAATTATAACTGTCGTCTATTAAAATAGCGCCGTTAATAAACGCTTTCTTCTCAAGACGGTGAGCGGGGGCGGTAAGTCTGTCTACGGCGAATTTAATCTGCGAGGGCGTTACGCCAAGCTCTAACGCAACCGCGGCGGCGCCAACAATATTGGCTATATTGTGTTTGCCGAGCAGTTTGCTTACGACCGTAAATTTTGTATCTTGTCTGACTATATCAAAGCTTACTCCGAAATCGCCGTAAATGATATTTTCGGCGTAGGTTTCTTCAACGCCCCTTGTTCCGTAGGTGTGGCATCCCGAAATCTTTGCGCGCTCTGCGGCGGCGGGACTGTCGGTGTTTACGTAGGTATTATGGCAATAGTCGTCAAGTTCAAACTTTGTGTTTACAACGTTTTCAAGCGTCTTAAAGCTTTCAAGGTGCTGAGGTCCAACCGCGGTGATAATGCCCATATCGGGATTTACAAGTTCGCAAAGCCGTTTTATATCGCCAATATTTTTAGCGCCCATTTCGGCAATAAATATTTCGTCAGAGGGCAAAAGATTTTCGCGTACGGTACGAATAAGACCAAGCGGCGTATTAAAACTTTCCGGGGTGGCACAAACGTTGTATTTTTCCTGCAGCATTTGTTTAAGTATAAATTTAACCGAGGTTTTACCAAAACTGCCCGTTACGCCTATTACCTTTAATGACGACATGGAATTCAAGATTCTTTTGGCGTCCTTTTCGTAACGCTTGGCAATTGCTTTTTCTATAAGCGACATAAGCGCCGCAACCGGTATAAAGATTACGGGCGGCATCATAGAAATGACTATCGAGAAAATCCCAAGATATAAAAGAACCTCTTTGCCCATAAAGATAAACATTAAAGTAATAACAGCGGCAATAATTATGGCGTAAGCCGTAATCAATCTTTTAATTCTTTTGGTAAAAACAAGTTTTTTGATACTTGTTTTGCGATCATAAAACGACTTTAATATTTTTACCGCGCTTACAAGCGTTGCCGCAATCAAAAAAGCAATGTCGTTTATAAAAAACAAAGCGGTAAGCAGCGCCGCAAAGGCAAGCGACAAATATGTCTTAAACCCGATAGCTCCTTTACCCCATAGGCAGTAGCGGTGTATAAAGTAGGAGTTTTGCTGGTACATCTGTATATGGCGTAATGCCGAAAACAGACCGCTTATTAAAAGCAGGGTTACAAAAATTGCTTTTATCAAAAAAATCACCCCAAAAAACTTTTAAGTATTGCCGCGGTATCGTAAGGTTTTTGTAAAAACGAATAATGAGAGCATCCGCTTAAAACACAAAGACCGCAGTCTTTAATATTTTGCTCCATAATCTTGGCGCAGGATAGGGGAGTGTCGGTATCGTCTTCACCCCAAATAAGAAGTACCGGGCAGTTTATATTTTGAAGTATCGGAGTAAGGTCGCGATTAACCACGTTTACCATTGTTTGACGCATAACCTGCGGGGCGGCGGCATAATCTGCCGAACCGAAAAACCTTTGCGCCCTTTTCAAAATATCTTCGCGCTCATTGTCAAAAAAGGGGAGAGAGAGAAATTTTTTTAATATCTTAAATGTTTTTATTTTGGCGCGCACCCTAAAACTCTTTTTAATAACAACCCCTGCCGAGTCAAACAAAACTGCCTTATCGGCGGTAATTAAATTGTTGCCAAGCAGCGACAGAATAACCCTGCCGCCGTGAGAGTGTCCCATAATTATCGGGTTTTTGATATCGAATTTATTGCAGAAATCAAGTACAAGTTTTTCATAATCTTCTAAAACAAGCGGTTCTTTTGGTAAATCACTTTCGCCGCAACCCGGAAAATCAAGCGCATACACCTTAAATCGGTCGCAAAGCAGGTCGGTAATGTTTTTCCAAACCTCTTTATTACTGCCCCATCCGTGCAAAAGCAGAACAGCCTGACCGTCACCGCAGACGGTATAATCTATTTCGGTATTGTTAATACTAATTTTCAAACCGCAACACCCCAGTCTATATTCTTATATATTATAACAAAGATACATAAAAATTAAAAGATATATTTTCAATTTTTTCTTCGGTAGGCGATTTTGTGGTTTTTAGGGTTGAAGTACACCAAAAAAAGTATCGCGCAAAAGATTACGGCAATGGCGCTTGAAGGCGGATAACTTGCTATTTTATTTCCGCCTTGTAGGGTGCTTACATCGGGCGGAAATACAGAAAAAGCCGCAACAGACAACAGAAAACTTATAAAGCCGTGTACAAGTCTTGCCGCCAAAACAGAATAAAATGACGGCCTTATAAATGTTTGCACCGATAGAATTTGAAAAATTACGCTTATTCCCGAAAAGCCTAACAAAAATGCCGTAAGATAGAGGTTTTCCGGATTGCTTTTTATTCCGTAAGTAACTTCAAAAAAACCGATGGTTTCGGTTAAAACAATCTTTGGCAAAACCGATTTAAGCATACCGGTTAGTGAAAACACAAATGTAACGCTTGCAGTAAGCGAAAGTGCGCCTTCAAGTCCACCCTTAACCGAAAGTACAAATGCGTCCGACAACGGCAGAAAACTACTGTATTTTTGGTCGGTTTCTTTTTGTAATAATGCAGAAATAAGCATAAAAACAAAACTTGGTAAAAGGTGAATTATAAGTAATAATACTCCGAAAAACGTATTGTGAAGCAGATTTTTTCCTATGGTATAAACAATAAACGACGGCCCCGCATTAACGCAAAAATGCAGCATTTTTTGCGCGCGCTTTTTATCAATCACCCCCATACCGTATAACCGTTCAAGCAGTATTGCGCCGCAAGGGTACCCGCCTATTGCCGAAAGCAGCCAAACCGTAAAATTAAGGCCGATATGTTCTGCTAGCTTAATATATGCGCCGCTGTTAAACACAAAAAGCGCCGTCACCGTAAGCGGAAAAAGCGACGGTACTATAACATTGGCGCAAATGGTAAGACCCTCTACAGCGCCCGTTACCGCGTCTGCGCTGAAAACAACAAACATTATCAAAATTATTAGTGAAATTATGAGAATAAAGTTTATTTTTTTAATTTTAACCACCCCGTTCGAATAATAAAAAATGCCGTATCATATTTTATTTTAGGGGGAGTATAAAAAATGCATATTTTAAGCCGAAAAAAACACAAAAACGATTCAAAATTTACCCCGTTTAAGATGTACGCTCAAAGTAAAATAACGATTATAAACCGCGACGAAGTAATAGTTGAGGGATGTACGGGCGTTAACGAGTACTACTCTAACATAATTTCGCTTAAAATTCCGGGCGGCAGATTTAATATTTCAGGCAAAAATCTGTCTATTGCCGCCTTTGACGAAAACGCCTTTATCATTAAGGGAAAAATTGAAAATATGGAGTTTTAATATGACTGCAATTTCCGTTGTAAGATATCTGAAAGACCGTGTAAGGGTAAGTGCAAGCGGTGCGCACCCCGAAAGAATAATCGATATTTGCTGTCAAAACAATATTGCTGTCTGGAAGATAAAACGGGTAGAAAACAGCATAAACTTTTCGGTTGCAAGAGCCGATTTTAAGCGACTGAGGATTCCTTTGCGCCATAGCGGAATAAAACTTCACATAATTAAAAAGCGCGGAATAATATTTTTTACTCAAAACAACAAGGGAAAAGCTTCGGCGGTATTAGGCGCCATTGTTTTTGCTGCGTTGTTATGGTTTTTATCGGGCAGAATTTGGGTAATAAACGTTATTGGCAACCAAAGCTTTTCAAACGGCGAAATCATTTCGCTTTGCGAAGATTTCGGTGTAAAAACAGGCATTAAACGCACCGAAATAAATTCGGCATATCTTAAAAACCGGGTGCTGTCTAAAACCGACCGCCTTGGTTTTATATCATTTAACGTTATTGGCAGTCTTCTTGAAATCGAGGTAGACGAAATTAACCATCCGCAAGCAAAAAATAATTCGCCCTGTAACCTTATAGCGACCGAGGACGGTGTGGTTAAGTCCATAAAAATCTTTAACGGAACGCCGGCGGTTAAGGTGGGCGACGGGGTTAAAAAGGGCGATTTGCTTGTATCGGGTGTTCGCAAAACGGCGGACGGCGTTGAAAATTTTGTCTGCGCTGATGGTGAAGTAATGTGTACTGTCGAAAAAACAATAACCGAAAGCACACCGCTTTCATATACCGAAAACCGCCGGGATAACCGTTATATCAGTAAAAATATCCTGCACTTTTTCGGTGTTTCTCTACCGCTTGATTTCGGTTTAGAAAAAGGACGTTATGAAACCGAAATAAAGGAAAAACGCCTTACGGTAAACGAGGTTTCTTTGCCTATATCAATTACCGAAAACCGCTTTTACAAGGTGGAACCCACTATCGTAAACCTAACGACCGAGTCAGCAAAACAACTGTTGCAAGATAGGGCCGCCGATAGGTATATTCAAAGCGGCAAGGTCATAAACGTTAAGGACGATTTTTATGAAAATAACGGCGTTTGTGTGCTAAAACGCACCGTTACTATGGAAATCAACGCCGTAAAATCACAGCGTATAAGCATTGTCGAAGACTAAAATTAACGCTCAACTTGACATTTATATATATTTGTACTATAATATCGAATAAAGATTAGATGCATACGTTAGGTATAGGTACCTTATTCGTCTTGCATCTTTCTGTTTTTTCGGAGGATAAATATTGTCGGTGCAGGATATTAAAAACCTATTTGCTGATAGTCCCATTATCGCCGCGGTGCCACAGTCGCGTATTGAAATTGCCGCCAAATCGCACTGTCCGGTGATTTTTGTTTTGCGCTCTAACGTCTTAACATTAAAGCGTTACATAGCTTTAGCGCACGAGGCGGGCAAAAAGGTCTTTGTGCATATCGATTTATGCGAGGGGCTCGGCAAAGACAAAAGCGGTGTTGAACTGCTAAAAATCTTCGGTGCGGACGGTATTTTATCAACCCACGCCCAGCTTATTAAAGAAGCAAAGAACAAGGGACTGTGCACCGTTCAACGCTTTTTTGCACTTGACTCTAAAGGCATTGGCGATATGGCGGAACAGATCTCGAATTCTTCGCCCAATTTCGTTGAAATAATGCCGGGTATTGCCACTAAAATTATTTCCAAATTCGCAAGCGGAAATATTTCGGTTATTGCGGGCGGGCTTATCGAGACCCGCGACGAAGTAAGGGCGGCTCTTGAGGGCGGCGCGGTGGCGGTGTCTACGGGTAAAAGTGAACTCTGGGAAAATTACGACTAATTTGATATAAATACTAAATTTTTGGGAGGCTTATATGGATACTAGTACCCTTATGAATTCTATACCTTTATGGGACGTAGTAGTGCGCCTTTTACTGGCAGTTGTAGTCGGCGGTATAATCGGTTTAGAGCGAGCCGGCACCAATCACGACGCAGGGCTTAGAACCCACGTGCTTGTTTGTCTGGGCGCGGCGGTCGTTATGATTACAAGCGTTGAACTGCGTAGTATAGTATATTACGACGTAGGCAGAATAGGCGCGCAGGTTGTAAGCGGCATAGGTTTTTTGGGCGCGGGTTGTATACTTGTTAACGGCACAAAAATCAAGGGTCTTACCACTGCGGCAGGGCTTTGGGCTACCGCGTGTATCGGTCTTGCAATTGGTTGCGGTTTCTACTATATTTCGATTATTTCGGCGCTTATAGCGCTTTTATCGGTACTTGCGCTAAAACCTATTTCAAGTAGATTGCAGTCGCATAATAAGGTGAATTTAGATATTTACATTTCGTGCAATGACGAAACTATCGCAAAGGCGGTTAAGGCTGTTTCTACCCGTGACGTCAGCATTTTAGACACCCAAAAGGAGGGTGACGGCTATCATTTGCGCTTGCGCGCCCCTGCCGACAGCGAAAACGATTTAACGGTTTGCCTGTTTAAGGTTAAGGGTGTTGACGGCGTCACAATAAAATAAGTATTATTCTTTTACGTAAAAAACCGACCGCGTTTGCGGTCGGTTTAGTTTTATCGGTTATTTTAAGCCTTTTTTAGTAAGAAATGTGTTGATTCGGTCAACCGGGTTCATAAGTTTGGCTATTGAATTATCATAATTCATGGTATCAATAATGTAAGCTATGTATTTATTCATATTAACGTTTGTGTACCACTCTTGTTTTAGAAGCTCGGGCGGGTTGTAAATAAGATTTGTGGTAAATACGCGGTCAATATTGCCCGCCTTATAGCACTCGTTGAATTTGTCAAAACCTTCTACAAACAGACCAAACGTTGCAAATACAAAAATCCGTTTGGCGCCGCGTTCTTTCAGTTTTACGGCAATATCCATAATCGAATCGCCCGAAGAAATCATGTCGTCAACGATTATTACGTCCTTACCCTTAATATCGTTACCTAAAAACTCATGCGCTTCAATAGGGTTTCTGCCGTTTACGATTACCGAATAGTTGCGGCGTTTATAAAACATACCAAGGTCTAAACCAAGTACCGAAGAATAGTAAATACAGCGGCTCATACCACCCTCGTCGGGGGATATTATCATAAGCTTGTCCCTATCAAATCTAATATCCGGGACCTCTCTGACAAGCGCTTTTATCATCTGATAAGTGGGGTGAACATTGTCAAAACCGTTAAGCGGAATTGCGTTTTGTACGCGGGTATCGTGCGCGTCAAAGGTTACTATGTCTTTTACGCCCATATTTACAAGTTCTTGAAGCGCCTGCGCGCAGTCGAGCGACTCGCGTGCGGTGCGGCGGTGCTGTCTGCCTTCGTAAAGCATGGGCATAATAACCGTAATTCTTCTGCTTTTGCTGCCCATTGTGGCAATCATTCTCTTCAAATCTTGAAAATGGTCGTCGGGACTCATCGGTACGGTCTGTCCGTACATATTAAAAGTAACGCCGTAGTTAAAGCAGTCGCAAATAATGTATGCGTCCACGCCCCTTGCGGTGTGATTAAGCATACCTTTGCCTTCGCCCGTTCCAAAACGGGGACAGCTTGAATCAACAATATAGCTTACGCCTTGGTCCGCTTTGCGCCAATCGGTTATGTAATCGTCAACCGCTTTTGCGATGTCTTCGCATCCGCGCATCGCTACAATACCGAGATCACCGAAAGGGCGGTGCTTTGATTGGTTAATTGACATAATAATACCCCTTATTTAGTTTTTATATGTATATCATAACACAAAATATTGTTTTTTCAAATAGTTTTTTGCAAAATTATTTACTTTTTGTCAATTTTTTTGATTGATATAGTAAAAAATATT
>CADBUL010000091.1 GCA_902797875.1 Oscillospiraceae bacterium
AGTTTTGTAAGATGCGATTTTTGCTGTCGGTCGAAGCCGAGAAACGCAGGCATACTGTCGTATGGCAAGGCTTTGAGGCGATGACCGCAACAAAAATCGCCTTCCAAAACCGATTTGTCCCTATCAACAATAAGTCTTAAATAGCTGCAGAATATGTTAAATATTATATATTTTACTTGTATTTTTGCTGTATATATGATAGTATAAATTAGATAGTTATAATTGGGTATATTCGTTTTGTACGATCCGGTAAAAATTTTGCGAGGTTATTAAGCTTGCTTAAACTTAATAAAAACAAAACAATCAAAGGTCTTCTTATTGCGGCGGCGGTTTTATATACGGCTTTTTTTATATATCTGACCGTAATCGGCCGCAAGCCATACCACGGCGGCCACATACAGCTTGAACCTTTTTGGTCATATAAAGTTCCGGGCGAGTACAGACAGATTGTTTACAACATCTTATTCTTTATACCCTACGGCGCACTTTTGTATCTCTGCTTTAAGAAAAAATGGCCGGTAGTAGTTACGGCGTTCGCGCTGTCCTTAACGGTAGAGATTTCGCAGTTTGTTTTCAGGGTAGGGCTTTGCGAAATAGACGACGTTATTCATAATACGCTTGGCGTAATAATCGGCATGTTCGCGGTAATATTTGTAAAAAAGATTGTTTCACAATACATAACAAAATGACGGTGGCAAAACCGCTTAAAGGAGAACCAAAAAATGTTCAACAAAAAAGGCATCGCACCATTTGAAAGCAAAATGTGGCTGGCAAGCCCCACCATGCATGGCGAAGAGCTGGAATACATGACCGAAGCCTACAATACCAACTGGATGAGCACGGTAGGCGAAAACATAAACGAGGTTGAAAAGACAGCGGCGCAAAAATCCGGCGTTAAATACGCGGCGGGGCTTTCCTGCTGCACGGCGGCGCTTCACCTGTGCTGTAAATTTGCCAGCGAAAAGCTTTACGGCAAACCTGCCATAAGCCACGGAGCGCTTGAGGGCAAAAGGGTGTTTTGCTCCGATATGACCTTCGACGCCACCCTAAACCCCGTAGTTTACGAGGGCGGCATACCGGTATTTATCGAAACCGAAGAAGACAGCTGGAACATGGACCCAAAGTCGCTTGAAAAGGCGTTTGAGATTTATCCCGACGTAAAACTTGTAATCAGCGCCGAGCTTTACGGCTTTCCGGGGCGTATGGACCAAATAAAAAGAATCTGCGAAAAACACGGCGCGCTGCTTATTGAAGACGCCGCCGAAGCGCTGGGCGCCGCCATCGACGGTAAACCGTGCGGCAGTTTTGGCGATTACGGCGCAATATCTTATAACGGCAACAAGATTATCACAGGTTCTTCGGGCGGATGTTTGCTAACAGACGAAATCGAGGTTTGCAACAAAGCCAAAAAATGGTCGACCCAGGCGCGCGAAGACGCCCCCTGGTATCAACACGAAGAGGTAGGATACAACTACCGAATGAGCAACGTTATCGCAGGCGTTATACGCGGCCAGTATAATTATCTGCAAGAACATATCGATAAGAAAAAAGCCATCTACGAAAGATACAAAGCGGCTTTCTCGGACCTGCCCGTAAAAATGAACCCGATTACCCCGGGCACAACCCCCAACTATTGGCTTAGCGCACTCATAATCGATAAAGATTATATGTGCGAGCAGCTTAGAAGCGACAATAAGGCGCTTTATATTGCGCAAAACGGTAAATCCTGCCCGACCGAGATACTAAAAGCGCTCTCGTCAATTAACGCCGAGGGTCGCCCCATTTGGAAGCCCATGCACATGCAGCCGATGTACCGTATGCATGACGTTATCGGAAGAGAGGGTACCCTTCGCTGCCGCACCAACGCCTACATCGAGGGTGGAGTTCGGGACATCGGTGCCGAAATATTCGAGCGTGGCGTCTGCCTGCCCAGCGACATTAAAATGACCGCCGCGCAGCAGGACAAAATTATCGAGGTTATCAGGAGTTGCTTTGAATAATGTATCGAAATTTCTTTAAAAGAGTAATCGATATTATCTGCGCTTTACTTGCAATTATCGTCTTTTGCTGGCTTTACATAATCGTCGCCCTGCTTGTTAAGATAAAACTCGGCAGTCCGGTACTGTTTAAGCAGGTGCGCCCCGGCAAAAAAGACAAAAACGGCAGCGAAAAACTATTTACCCTTTATAAGTTCCGCACCATGACCGACCAAAAGGACGAAAACGGAAATCTTCTGCCCGACTCGGTGCGGCTTACAAAGTTCGGCGCCTGGCTTAGGAACACCAGCCTCGACGAGCTTCCCGAAGCGTTCAACATACTCAAAGGCGATATGTCGGTAATCGGTCCGCGCCCGCAGCTTGTGCGCGATATTGTTTTTATGACCGATGAGCAGCGGCGCCGTCATGACGTCCGTCCCGGGCTTAGCGGCCTTGCGCAGATAAGCGGCAGAAACGCCATCTCCTGGGAGGACAAGCTTGCGACCGACCTAAAATACATACAAAAGATAACCTTTTTGGGCGACGCAAAAATCGTACTTAAAACGGTCGGCAAATTTATAAAGCAGGAAGACATCACCGAGGAAGGCGAAGCCACCGCCACCGATTTAGGCGATTACCTTTTACAAAAAGGTGAAATAACCAAACAAGAGTACGACCGAAAACAAGAACAGGCAAAGGGGCTTTTGAAAAATGCATAAAAGTCTTTTCACAAAAATTAAGTGTGTAGTTCGCAAATGGTTTAGCGCCAAGATAATTCCGCACATGGTTCTTAACGGCTGGCGCATCTTCTTTTACCGCTTATGCGGATACAATATCGGCAAAAACGTGTTTATCGGTATGAGGTGTTACCTTGACGATCTCGAACCGAAAATGCTGACGATAGAAGACAACGTTACCATCTCGTACGGCGTTTTCTTTGCCTGCCACGGCGCAAAACAAAGACATTACCCCATCACAATAAAAGAAGGCGCCTACATCGGTATGCGCGCAACCCTTATAAGCAAAAAACCCGACGGCAGAACCGACGGTTTAGTTATCGGCAAAAATGCGGTGGTAGGCGCGTGTACGCTTGTTAACCGCGATATACCCGACGGCGCCACCGCAGTGGGTATTCCTTGTAAGATTATTAAACGGTAACTGCTTTGAAATATTTTCGCGACAAGAATTGACACCGAAAGGCTGGAAAAATTATGAACGATTTGGTTTCCATAATTATGCCATCATACAATACGGCAAAGTATATTAAAAACTCGGTAAACTCGGTTTTGGCACAAACATACCAAAACTGGGAACTGCTTATTGTTGAAGACTGCTCAACCGATAATACCATGGAGGTTTTATCAGCCTTTGACGATAAGCGCATAAAGGTTTTTGTAAACGAGCACAACAGCGGCGCCGCCCTTTCACGCAATTTTGCCCTAAGGCAGGCCAAAGGCAGATGGATCGCCTTTTTGGACAGCGACGATATCTGGCACCCGCAAAAACTCGAAAAACAGATAGCCTTTATGGAACAAAACGGCTACGCTTTTACTTTTACCGATTACCGTATCCGTCTTAACGGCGAGTGGCTGCCATATATCAATACCGGGCCCGATGTAGTCAATAAACGCAAAATGTATAACTACTGTTATTTTTCGACCATTACGGTAATGTACGACGTCAACGTAATAGGACTGATTCAAATCGAAAATCTGCGAAAGAACAACGACTACGCCATGTGGCTTAAGGCTATTGAAAAAAGCAAGGCGTACCGTCTTAGCGAATGCCTGTCATATTACATTAAGCATTCGGGTTCGGTGTCAAGCGGGAAAAAGATAAAACTGTTGGTATGGCACTATGCCCTTTTCAGAATAGGACAAAACAGAGGCCGCTTTATTTCGGCAGTCCTTACGCTTAATAATTTGATACACGGTGTATTCAAAAAAATTAAGTATAAGCATCCTGCGGGCCCCGCACCGGAAATTAAATAAAAACGGCTTAATAAACACAACGTCCAACACTAATAAAGACAAACCCGATAATTGTTTTATAAAACCGTGCACAACAATAGAGGCTTTTTATGAAATACCTATCTTTCACTTTTGACGACGGGCGGTTCGATAATTACCGCTTTGCCGCCCCTATACTCAATAAATACGGTATGCGCGCCACAATTTTTTGCACAAGCGGGTATATCGACGGCACCTGGAGATCTTCTGTCGGGTGGAAAACCGCGAAAGAACCGGTTACGGTCGCGCAGCTTAAAGAACTGCAAGATAAGGGTTGGGAGATTGCCCTTCACGGCGACAGGCATACAACCGACGTCGACGATTTAAGAGAATGCATAAAAAAGATAGACGGTTGGGGGCTGCATAAAGAAACCTATGGCTTCTCACTGCCGAATTCGAACGTCGACCCAAACGAAATACAAAGAATAATCGGGAGCGATTACGCCCAAAGAATAGCCTATATCCGCCGCGGCAGAACAACCGATATGTCGGCGCTGAAATCTAAAATTGAGTACGCCTTATATACCTTCTTAAAAATCAAGGCGGCGTATCGCGCGTTTAACAAATACAACGTATCAAATTTAAGTTTAGCCCAAAAATACAACCTGCCGTCGGTGGTTATAAAAATGTCGGACAGCCCCGATATGATTATTGATTTTATTAAGAAACTGCCTGATAACACCCACGCGATACTTATGCTTCATAGCATTTTGCCTGCCGACCATCCCTATTTCGGTCGCGACGAATACTGCTTTTCGACCGATAGTTTCGAAAAGCTTTGCAAGGCGGTATGGGATGCGGGGGATAAGGTTAGGGTAGACACCGTTGAAAAAGTATTAGAAAACTACCGATAAAAAATACGGCGGTTTATTGCAAGACAAAAGCCGCTTTAAGGGGCGCGAAATGAAAAAAGTTACGATTATAGGAAATTTCGGCGTTAACGGTGTTTGCGAGGGCGGTCAAAATATAAAAACCGCAACCGTTGCAAACGAGCTGATAAAACTATACGGCGAACAACAGGTTAAATGCCTAAAAACCTACGGCAGAATAACCGATTTAATTATGGTTCCGCTTTATGTCATTAAAGCGCTTAGCGGTTCAAGCAACGTAATAATACTTCCCGCGCAAAATGGACTGCGCATAATAGCGCCGCTTTTAGCCATAGCCAATAAGCTTTATAAACGAAGAATTCATTATGCGGTTATAGGCGGATGGCTGCCCAAAATGTTAGAAAACCGCAAATATCTTACCAAGCAGCTAAAAACCTTTAACGGCATTTACCCCGAAACCACCACCGTTAAAAACGCTTTAGAAAAACAGGGCTTTAACAACGTTTACGTTATGCCCAATTTTAAGGACCTGAAGGTTTTAGAAGAATCGCAACTTGTACACCATACCGCCCAACCTTATAAACTTTGCCTGTTTTCCCGCGTTATGAAAGAAAAAGGGGTGCAAGAGGCGGTTAATGCGGTAACCAAAATCAACCGGAGCGCCGGTAAAACGGTATATTCTCTTGATATATACGGACCCGTTTGGCCATCCCAAGCCGAATGGTTTGAAAATTTACAAAAATCATTTCCGGATTACGTCAAATACGGCGGCGTAGTACCGTTTGATAAAAGCATAGACGTTTTGAAAGATTATTTTGCGCTGCTTTTTCCGACCAGATTTTACACCGAAGGAATACCCGGTACCATAATTGACGCCTACGCGGCGGGCGTACCGGTAATAGCCTCGCGATGGGAGAGTTTTGACGACCTTATAGATAACGGCGTAACCGGTTACGGCTACACCTTCGACAATATAGAAGAATTTGAAAATTTACTTAAAGATATTGCAAACAACCCCGACAGAATCGAACAGCTAAAATCAAACTGCATTAAAAAAGCACAATGTTATATACCTGAAAACGCCTTAAACGTTCTTACGCAAAGACTATAACACCAAAATGCGGCGGTGAAATATGAAAAGACTTTTATGTATCCTTTCAAGCATGGATACCGGCGGAGCCGAAACCTTTTTAATGAAACTCTACCGGAATATCGATAAAAGCAAAATTCAGATGGATTTTTGTATTAACGACCCAAAAACCGGTTTATACGAAGCCGAGATATTAAATATGGGCGGTAAAATCTATCGCATCCCTTCAAAGTCCGAAAACCTAAAAGAGTTTCGTAAACAGCTTTTTAGCATCGTAAAAGATAACGGCTACAAGTACGTTTTGCGGGTAACCTCAAACACTATGGGGTTTATGGATTTGAAGATTGCAAAGGCGGCGGGCGCCGCCGTTTGCGCGGCGAGGTCTTCCAATTCAAGCGACGGCGAGGGATTAAAATCTAAAATCGCCCACGTTTTAGGCGGAATTTTATACAAAAGATATGTCGACGTTAAAATTGCGCCGTCCGACCTTGCGGCGAAATACACCTTCGGAAAAGGGGCGTTTAATAACGGCAAGGTGCAAATATTACATAACGGACTTGACCTTAACGTTTATAAATACGACCCGTCTTATAACAAACAAATAAGAAAAGAGTTGGGCATAAAAGAAGACGCCGCCGTGATAGGACACATAGGGCGCTTCGACCGACAGAAAAACCACGAATTTTTAATCGATATTTTCAAAGCAGTAAAAGAAAAGAATAAAAAAGCCGTGCTACTTCTTGTGGGCGTTGGATCGCTTAAAGAGGACGTCGCCACAAAGGTAAAAGAGTACAATCTTTGCGAAAGCGTAATCTTTGCCGGCAGGCGGGAGGATATTCCGAAGCTTTTAAGCGCGATGGACGTGTTTGTTTTTCCCTCGTTTTACGAAGGCATGCCAAATACCGTACTTGAAGCACAGGCCAACGGTTTAGGGTGTGTAATTTCGGACAGTATCACAAAAGAGGCCGACGTTACGGGACTTGTCAGTTATGTTTCGCTGAACCGCCCGGCGCAGTATTGGGCTGAACTTGCCCTTAAAAATATACAAAAACATCAAGATACCCAAAAAGATTTTATAAAAGCGGGTTACGATATAAACAGCGTAACCGGAAAATTTGTAAAAATGATTGGTTTGGAGTAAACAATGTTGAACAGATCGAATTATTTAAGAATGTCAATGGATTACGATAAGGTAATATGGTTTTTGACCATGTTGACGCTTGTGTTTTTCCAAATATTTAATGAAACCGAAAACAGCAGCCGCAGCGTAATTATCGTAACCATTGTCGTAGCCGCGTTGATGTTCTTCGGCAAAAAGAATAAAATACACATACAGTTTACGTATTTTCATTTAGGCTTTTTACTGTTTGTGCTGTTTTGTTATGCAAGTTCGGTTTGGGCGATGGATTCAGCCGCCGCCAGAACACACGCAACCACCATTTTATCGGCACTTCTTTGCTTTTCGGTGTATTTTGAGGCTTTTAAGATGGACGATTCGGTCGACCGTCTGCTTAAAGCGGTTATGTGGAGCGGCCCCATTGTGTCGGCATACACCATTTTTTATTACGGATATGACGAATTTGTCGAAATGATGGATAACGGTATAAGAAGCGACACCGACTTCGCAAACTCCAACGCGCTTGGTATGTGGATGGCGGTATGCTTATCGCTGTTTGTGTTTTATATAATTCGCGAAGGATTCAAATGGCGCTACTCGGCGGCCGTATTGCTTGTTGTTATAACAGCGTTTTCACAAAGCCGTACGGCGCTTATCGAAGCTTTTGTAGGTTCGGCACTGGCGGCGTTTTTCACCATTCAAAAAGAAAAACGCGGCAAAAGAATGCTTAAGTATATTTTGGTTATCATTGTGGGTATTGTGCTTATAAACCTTATTACTCAACTCAATATTTTTAAAGGACTATACCAAAGAATACAGGGACTCGAAGGCTTTTTGTCAGATGATTCGGTAGTAGAAATAGATTACTCCGCCCGCACAAGAGAAGCCTATATTCAACTTGGTTGGGCACATTTTTTGCAATCCCCCATTGGAGGTATAGGTATAGGCAACACCTACTTTATTTCACAAATGTTTATAGGCAAAAGCACCTATTTGCACAATAACTATATCGAGCTTTTAGCCTCGGGCGGCATTATCGGTTTTGGTTTATACTACTCAATTTATGTTTATTTGTTTGTAAATCTTATTCGCGACGTAATAAAGCGCAAAAACATTTATTCCGAAATCTGCTGTATTATTCTTGCCATTAATCTTATTGCCGATGTAGGTACGGTTTCATACTATAAAAAACAGAATATTTTCTTGCTTATGATTTGCTTTTTACAGGTTTACATTAACGCACGAAAACAAAACGAAATATCTAATACTTAAAACTTGTGGGTGAAACCGTGAAAAAGAAAATATTGATAGTTTGCTGTAATAACCTAGATAGGGGCGGCATACAGTCGGTTATTATGAATAGCGTGCGCGCCCTTCATCATTTGTACACCTTCGATATTATTACCTTCGACAATAACGAAACCTACTACGATAAAGAATTCGAAAGCTACGGCGGCAAAATTTTCCGCTGCGGTGCGCTTAACGGAAAGCGTTCCTTTCACAAAAAACTCGACTTTTATATTCGCGGCCCGTACCTTTACGCCTCGGCAAAAAAGGTTATCAAGAATAGCGGCCCCTACGCCGCAATTCACTGCCATAATATGTACGAAAGCGCCTACTTTTTGGCGTCGGCGAAAAAATACGGCGTGCCGGTGCGTATAGTCCACGCCCATACAGCTTTTAAGAATAACTACGGCAATTTTGTCGCATGTCTCTATAAAAAACTGCTTAAAAAATATATGTATAAGTACGGTAACGTCTTTGCCGGTTGTTCAACCACCGCCAATAAAATATCATATAAAGGTATAAAGGCAATAGTGTTGCCCAATATGCTAAACAGCAAACTGTATGCTCACGGCGATTTCAAAAATCTTGATACCGACTCCCCGAAGCTTTTACAAATAGGTCTTTATTGCGATAATAAAAATCAATTATTTACCTTAGACGTGTTCAAATATATTGCACAAGCGTACCCCGGCGCAAAGCTGACCTACGTCGGCAGAGCTCCCACAAGCGATCTTCGGCAATACTTTAATAATCTTAAATCTTCGGCGCTAAAGATTTCAAAAAACATCGAATTTTTAGAGGCCGACACCGACCTTTTTGCGGCGTATTCAAATGCGCACTATTTAATTTTTCCGTCCCTTGCCGAAGGCTTTGGTATAGTTGCGGTCGAGGCTCAATCAATGGGGCTTAGGTGCTTTGTATCGGATGCGGTCCCGCAGGATGTAAACTGTGGCGGATGTACCTTTCTGCCGCTTAAACTCGGCGCAAAAGAGTGGGCGCAAAAAATAATCGAAGATTTTGCCCTAACGGGGGGTAATAAAGAAAAATACGACTGCCGGCGTTTTTCACAAAACGCGGTCGCAAACAAGTACATCGATTTATACGAAGGGCGGTTGATGTAATTTTCGGCTTTTTGCAGGGGAAACCCCGCAGCAAGGTAAAGTACACTAATTGTTTTAGAAAAAAAGGTGGCAATAACCGATGAAACGCATTTTGCGTATTATAAAATATTTTGTAGAATTTATATTCGCGCAGGTTATCGCGTTTTTTGTAAAACGATTTAACCCAAAATACAAAAACGTTTGGATTATATCCGAACGCGGCAGCGACGCGCGCGACAACGGTTATTTCTTTTATAAATATCTTTGCAAAAATCACCCGCAACAAAAGGTTTATTATATTATAAATTCCGCTTCCGCCGACGCCCCGAAAATAGCGCCGCACCACCGCGTGCAACCGGGCGGTCTAAAACATTTTATTATGTTTGCCCTTTGCCGCGTACGAATTTCAAGCCACGCTTTCGGCGGCGACATTCCCTTTGCCGATTATTACAAAAAATCAGGGCTTTATAAACTCTCGCGCAAAAAATCGGTCTTTTTGCAGCACGGTATCACCAAAGATTTTCAACCCAATTTGTGCTATCCGCAGTTTTGCACCGACTTGTTTGTTTGCGGCGCAAAACCCGAATTTGATTATATTCGCGATAATTTCGGTCACAAAAAAGGGGCTGTGCAGTACACCGGTTTTGCAAGATACGACTCGCTTTGCGATTTTACGACAAAAAACCAAATACTTGTTATGCCGACCTTTCGCAAGTGGCTGCAGGGCTTAGAAGAGGACGAATTTACAAAACAGGAATACTTTAAAAGCTGGCTTTGGTTTATTAACAACCCGGTACTTGCAAAACTGCTTGAAAAAACAAATACAAAACTCATCTTTTATCCCCATATCGAAATGCAGCGGTACGTTTCACTGTTTACGCCGGCAAGCGATAAAATCACAATAGCCGATTTTAACCACTACGACGTTCAAACCCTTCTAAAAGAATCAAAACTGTTAATTACCGATTTTTCAAGCGTATTTTTCGATTTCGCCTATATGGAAAAGCCGGTGATTTTCTACCATTTCGACCGCCAAAGGTATATAAAAGACCATTACGATTTTACAAAAGGCTATTTCGATTACGACGATATGGCGCCGGGCAAGGTTGTGTTTTTTGAAGACGATCTTGTTAAAGAAATTATCAATACCTTCAAAAACGGCTTTGCGGTTAAAGACCAATACGCCGCCCGCAACAGCGTGTTTTTTACACTGCACGATACAAACAACTGCCGGCGTATTTACGAACAGATAAATAAGCTTTTAACACAATAATCTTAAATAATTTCTTAAAATAAGACTTATTGTTGATAAGGGCAAATCGGTTTTGGAAGGCGATTTTTGCTGTCGGTCATCGCCTCAAAGCCTTGCCAAACGAGAGTATGCCTGCGTTTCTCGGCTTCGACCGACAGCAAAAATCGCATCTTACAAAACTGCTTCGCACCTGAAAAAAGAGAAAAATATGAGAAATTTTTGGTGCGAAGGACGAAGCAAGGCTTTGTGCCTTGCGAGGACAACAAGCCGAAAAGAGCCGGATTTTTCCTTTTCTC
>CADBUL010000092.1 GCA_902797875.1 Oscillospiraceae bacterium
CCGCGCTGCCAATTGCGGGTTACTTTGAATTTTTTGATAACAACCGCATACAAATAATAGGTAAACACGAACACAGCTTTTTGCAAACGCTTAGCGCCGGGGATCGCGCTAAACACCTGGAAGAGTTTTTTAACCAAAAACCGCGTGTTCTGATTTTTACAAGAAACCTTGAAATAGAAAAGATAATAATTGAACTTGCCGAAAAATACGGCGTTGCGCTACTTCGCACTGAGGAAAGCACCTCGGGGTTCATATCCACCCTTATCACCTTCTTGAACGTTCACCTTGCCCCGCGCGTAACCAGACACGGCGTACTTGTTGAAGTGTACGGCGAAGGTATTTTGATTTTAGGCGACAGCGGCGTAGGTAAAAGCGAAACCGCCATAGAACTTGTTAAACGCGGGCACCGTCTTATTGCCGACGACGCGGTGGAACTAAGAAAGGTTTCAAACCGTTCGCTTGTAGGTTCTGCGCCAAGTAACATCCGCCACTTTATAGAACTGCGCGGCATAGGTATAATAAACGCCAACCGAATATTCGGTGCGGGCGCCGTAAAACTTACCGAAAAAATCGATATGGTAATAAGCCTTGAACCGTGGGACGCGACCAAGATTTACGACCGCATAGGTTTAGAGGGCGAAACCACCGAAATTCTCGATATTAAACTGCCGTCTATTACAATACCCGTAAAACCCGGTCGTAATTTGGCGGTAATTATTGAGGTTGCGGCTATGAACAACCGTCAGAAAAAACTCGGCTACAACGCCGCGCAGGATTTACTCTCGCGGCTTGGTATGGAAGAAGAGTTTTCGGGTTCAAGCAGTGAATCCGATATTGACCCTTATGCAAAATATTAAGAGGTATTAAAAATGTATAACATAGGAATTGACATTGGCGGCACAAATATTGCCGTAGGCATAGTAAATGACAATTACGAGATTATCGCTCACGCAAAATGCAAAACAGAGGCGGCACGACCTGCGCAGAACATAATTAAAGATATGGCAGATATTACTTTGCAAGCGCTGGAAAGCGCCGGACTTTCGTTAAATGATATAAACAGTATAGGTATAGGCTGCCCGGGAACCGTGGTAGCCGCAAGCGGCGATGTGCTCACCTCTAACAATCTTGAGTGGCAAAACCTACCGCTTGCTAAAATGTTCAAAGAGCATATAAATAAAACCGTCTACGTCGAAAACGACGCCAACGCCGCCGCCTACGGCGAATACCTGGCAGGGGCGGGCAAAGGCACCAAAAGTTTTATGACTCTAACGCTTGGCACAGGGGTAGGCAGCGGAATTATTATCGACGGCAAAATATATTCCGGCTGCAACAGCGCCGGCGGCGAGTTCGGGCATACCGTAATAGTTGCAAACGGCTACGCCTGCACATGCGGACGGAAAGGCTGTCTTGAAATGTACGCTTCGGCAAGCGGACTTATTCGCCAAACCAAAGAGGCAATGCTTGAGAATAAAGACAGTCTTATGTGGCAGCTTGTGGGCGGGGATATTGATAAGGTAAACGGCAGAACCGCCTACGACGGCAAACGCAAAGGCGATATGGTTGCCGCCGAAGTGGTAGATAATTATCAATGCTACGTAGCCGCGGGTATTACCAACGCCGTAAACGTCTTCCAGCCGCAGGTGTTGTGTATCGGCGGCGGTATATCAAAAGAGGGCGACAATATTTTACTGCCCATAATAGAAATTGTTAAAAAAGAACGGTATTCTAAAAATAACCCCGTACAAACCGAAATTAAGATTGCCGCGCGCAATAACGACGCCGGTATAATCGGCGCGGCAATGCTTTACAAACTGCACCAAAACATATAAAGGAATTTTTATGGATTTTTGTGAAACCTTACGCTCTCTTAACATAGAGTTTACCCAAAACGAACCGCTTAGCGAGCACACCACCTTCAAAATCGGCGGTCCTTGTGATTATTTTGTAAAGCCGACCGATTTGGATCAGGTTATTGCCGTCGTAAACGCCGCAAAGGAAAACCGTATTCCCTATTTCATACTCGGTAACGGAAGCAATCTTTTGGTGTCCGACCTTGGTATTGAAGGGGCGGTAATAAGCCTTGCCGGTTTTTGCGGCGTAACCGCGGACGGCAACACGCTTACCGTACTATCGGGTACAAAGCTTTCGGCTTTGTGTTCGTTTGCTCTTGAACAGTCGCTGGGCGGTATGCAGTATTTTTGGGGTATACCGGGTACCGTAGGCGGCGCGGTTTATATGAACGCAGGCGCTTACGGCGGCGAAATTAAGGACATACTTATTAGTGTAAACGCCCTTATTGACGGAGAGATTAAACAACTTTCGGCAAAAGAGTGTGAGTTATCCTACCGCGACAGTATCTTTAAGCGAAACGGCGGCATAATTTTAAGCGCAAATTTCGGGCTTCGTCCTATGCAAAAAGAACAAATACGCGCTGAAATGGACACACTAATTGCGCGGCGCAAAGATAAACAACCCCTTGAATTCCCCAGTGCGGGCAGTACATTTAAGCGCCCGAAGGATAATTTTGCGGGCACCCTTATAGAAGAGTGCGGCCTTAAAGGTTACAGCGTAGGCGGGGCGATGGTGTCGCCCAAACACGCCGGTTTTATAGTTAACACGGGGGGCGCCACCGCAAGCGACGTTCGTCGTTTGATAGAATACGTGAAAGAAACGGTATTTATGCAAAAAAGCGTAAACCTTGAAAGCGAAATAATTTTTGTAGGAAGGTGAAACAATGGAACTTCTTATAGTTACGGGAATGTCGGGAGCCGGCAAATCGATAGCCCTTTCTTCGCTTGAAGATATAGGGTATTACTGCATCGACAATATTCCCCCTATGCTAATACCGTCGTTTTTAGATTTAACTGCAAAAGCAGACAGCAGCATCAACCGCATAGCCATTGTTTCGGACAGCCGCGGCGGAGAGTTTTTCGGAGACCTTTCGGGTGTGCTTGAAAAACTCGATAAAAGTGAAGATAAATACGCCATACTGTTTTTGGACGCTTCGGACACCGAGCTTGCCCGTCGCTTTGCCGAAACCAGGCGCAAGCACCCGCTTTGCGAAACCCAAAACATTACGGTAGCGCAGGCCCTTAAAAAAGAGCGCAAAATGTTAAACGATATTCGCGAAAAATCCAACTATTATATCGACACAACCTCACTTACATCGAGCCAGCTTAAAAAGCGTATAAACGGTTTGTTTATAGATAACGCCTTTGGCGGTATGAATATTCAGGTTACGTCTTTCGGGTTTAAGAACGGACCGGTTACCGACGCAAATCTTGTGTTCGACGTGCGCTGTCTTGACAATCCTTATTACGTTGACGGGCTTAAAAACCTTACCGGACTTGATAAGGCGGTAAGCGACTTTGTTTTGCAGAGTGATACCGCCAAAGAGTTTGAAAAAAGGCTGCTTGGATTTATAGAATACGCCGTACCCCTTTACAAAGAAGAGGGCAAAAGCGAACTTGTAATTGCGGTGGGCTGCACCGGCGGTAAACACCGTTCGGTAACCTTTGCCGAAATTATATTTAGCTTTTTACAACAAAAGGGCTACCACGTAGCCGTAAGCCACAGGGATATTGAAAAGTAATGTCTTTTTCACAAGATCTAAAAAAAGAATTATGCAAAATCGGCTGTCCTACCTGCTGTAAAATGGCCGAGTGCTACGGTATACTGCTTTTTTGCGGCGCTTTTGACACACCCGATTTGTGCGCTCGGTTTGAAAACGACGAGGTTGCCGAACACCTCGCCCTGCTTTGCCGCAGACTTTTCAGATGCGACTATTATCTTGCCGGCGGCGGGGTGAAAA
>CADBUL010000093.1 GCA_902797875.1 Oscillospiraceae bacterium
CTTACTATGGTAAGAGATTACGGCAGAAAAATCGGTTTTAAGGGCGATTTTTATATTGAACCAAAACCGAAAGAGCCTACAAAACACCAGTATGACTTTGACGCATCTACGGTTTTGGCTTTCTTGCGCAAATACAATCTTTTAGGAGATTTTAAGTTAAACATAGAGGCGAACCATGCCACACTGGCAGGCCATACCTTCCAACACGAACTGCGTGTTTGCGCAGACAACGGCGTATTCGGTTCGATTGACGCCAATCGCGGAGATACGCTTCTTGGGTGGGATACCGATCAATTTCCGACCGATATTTATGATACTACCATGTGTATGTACGAAGTAATCAAAGCCGGCGGATTCACAAACGGCGGATTGAATTTTGACGCCAAACCGCGCCGCGGTTCCAACACAAAAGAAGATCTGTTCTTTAGTTATATAGCCGGTATGGACGCTTTTGCTTTGGGACTTCGCTGTGCAGAAAAAATCATTAACGACGGAAGAATCGATTCCTTTGTTGCTAAACGTTACGAAAGCTATGAAAGCGGAATAGGCAAAAAAATAAAAGACGGCACGGCAACCTTAGAAGAACTGGAAAAATACGCCTTTTCTTTAGGAGACGTTACCACCAATACCAGCGGACGTCAGGAATATCTTGAAAGCATTGTAAATTCTTTATTGTTTTAAGGAGGAACCAATATGATTTGGATTAAATCAACCGAAGATAACATTTTTGCATCCGGAAACGAGTTTTCGAGTAAAAAAGGCGAAGAACTGAAAATCGGCAGTCCGATCGGATTGCCGATCTACGGGTTTGGCTGCGCCATAAGCGAAATATGCGCCAGAGCGGTACTCGGGCTTGATGAAGAAAAACAGAATGAGATATTAAACGAACTTTTCGGCGAAGATAACTGTGCCTTTAACTATTGTCGCCTTTCGGTCGGCGCCAATGATTTTGCAGACAGTTGGTACAGCTATGACGAAACAGACGGTGATTATGAACTAAAAGATTTTTCTATTGAGCGTGACCGCAAATACATTATTCCCTTTGTAAAAAAAGCGCAAAAACTTTCTAAGGATCTTTATTTTTGCGCCTCCCCGTGGAGTCCTCCTACCTGGATGAAATTTCCTAAAATACCCAATGGCGGAAAACTTGTTCAAACGCCGGAAAATCTTTCTGCTTATGCACGGTATTTGCGTAAATTTATCGACGCGTACGCACAAGAAGGAATTAAGGTAAAACACCTTAATTTCCAGAATGAGTTTACGTTACTGCAGAAATGGCCGAGCTGCGTTTTTGATGAAAAAGATGCCGAAAACTTTATTGCTAATTATCTTTTAGATGAAATAGGAGATTCCGCCGAGGTTTGGTACGGAACTATCAACAACAGTCGGAATGCCGCGCCGGATTTTTTCCATCATGATCTTTTCCGTATTATGCAGAATGAAAAATGCCGCAAAGGAATCAAGGGCGCTTCGTTCCAATGGGCGGGTAAATCGGTTATCACACGCGCGTATGAGGATTTCCCCGACATGAATTTTGCCTGTTGCGAAATTGAATGTCGCGACGCCGACAACAGTTGGGATGACGCGATGTATATGTTCTCAAATATCCGCCACTATTTCCGTTTTGGCTGCCGTGCTACGGTTTATTGGAATATGGCGCTTGAAAACGGTGGTCTGAGCACCTGGGAATGGGCTCAAAACTCGTTGATTTCTGTTAAAGACGGAAATTACCGGTTTAATTATGATTTTTACTTTATCAAGCATTTTGCGAAATATGTTAAACCGGGTGCCCGTTTTATAGAAACCGAAGGAACGTTTAGCACCTGCTGTGCTTTCTTCCAAAATCCGGACGGCGGTATAGTCGGAGTCATGCTCAATCCGTTTGAATTTGAACGCACAATCACAATAGGCGAACACAATTTTATCCTTTCTCCCCGTTCAGTCAATACCGTTTGTTTTTAGGGTGATAAAATGAAATATTATGCCGGAATTGATATTGGAACAACAGGAACTAAAACTGTTTTATTTGATAAAAACGGTAACGCTGTAGCATCAGCATACCGGGAATATCCTTTATATCAACCGCAAAACGGATATGTTGAGCAAGATCCTGCCGATTGGTGGAATGCCGTCTGTAACACACTTACAGAGGTTACTTCACATATTTTTGCCAAAGACATCGCCGGCGTAGGAATATCGGGTCAGATGCACGGTCTTGTGATGCTCGATGATAACGGAAACGTTTTAAGAAAAAGTATCATTTGGTGCGATCAGCGCACGCAAAACGAATGTGAAGAAATCGAGCATACCGTCGGCAAAAATAAATTGATAAGCATTACCGCCTCCCCTGCTTTAACCGGTTTTACCGCCTCAAAAATTCTTTGGGTAAAAAATAATGAGCCCCAACTGTTTTCGAAATGTGCTCATATTCTATTGCCGAAAGATTATATAAGATACATGCTTTGTAATACCTTTGCAACCGATGTTTCAGACGCAGGCGGCATGCAGCTGTTCGATATTAAAAACCGCCGGTTTTCGGAAGAACTTTGCCATCTTCTCGGAATCGATACCGCTATGCTCGGCAAGGTTTACGAATCGCACGAGATAACGGGGTTTATCACCGAAAAAGCGGCAAAGCTTACCGGATTGATGCCGGGAACACCTGTCGTAGGCGGAGCCGGCGATAATGCCGCCGCGGCAATTGGTACCGGCACTGTATGCGACGGCGAGTGTTTTGCAACAATCGGTACATCCGGCGTTGTTTTTTGCCATACCAAAGGGTACAATGTTGATCCATCGGGAAGAGCGCATTCCTTTTGTGCCGCAGTCAAAAATGAATGGCACATGATGGGTGTTACGCAGGCAGCCGGTCTATCTCTCAAATGGTTTAGGGATAATTGCTGCGGTGATGTAGACAACCTTGCCAAAGAAAGAGGACTTTCTGCTTATCAGTATCTTGACTCTATCGCAAAAGAGTCGGGCATAGGTGCCAATAAACTATTGTTTTTGCCGTATCTTATGGGAGAACGCACACCCCATCTCGATCCGAACGCAAGAGGCGTCTTTTTTGGCCTTTCGACTATCCATAAAAAAGGCGATATGGTGCGCGCCATACTGGAGGGCGTCGGGTTTTCTCTGCGGGACGCACTTGAGGTACTAAAAGAAAACGGTGTGTCGATCAACAGAATAACAGTATGCGGCGGCGGTGCCAAAAGCAGTCTTTGGTGCAGTATCCTGGCAGATATATTCGGTATGGATGTTTGCACGCTTTCGATTACAGAAGGTCCTGCCCTGGGAGCCGCCATTCTTGCCATGGTTGGCACAGGAGAATATAAGGACGTACAAACAGCGGCAAAGAATATCATCCGCCCCCGGCAGGTATACCGACACTCGCCGCAAAATGCTGAAAAATATGATCAGCTCTATCAACTGTATAAAAGTCTTTATCAAAAACTTAAAACAGCGTTCACCGTTTTGTCGGATATATAATATATAGGCACCGGAAAAGAGAAGGCAAGCCCCTGCCCTCGTTTTTATACGGCAGGAAAAAAGGCTGATTAAAAAGCAAAAAAAAACTCCCGTCGAGTCGGCAGGAGTTTCTTTTTTTTAGCTTAAATTCGCCGGTGTTACAAAATCAACTTATCGATAGTAGGAATTGACTGCGATGCCGCCCTCTCAGGGTTCGAATCCCTTTGATCTATAAAAAATAAAGCATCACACCTGCGGTGCAATGCTTTATTTTTGGTACGCCGGAAGGGATAAACCCGCTTACGCGGTTTTCCTGCTTGACGACCCCACGCTTTGCGTGCGGTACCCGTCTGCGCACCGCCAAACTAAAAAACAGTTCCCCGAACTGTTTTTCTTTACGTTTGGCGCCCTCTCAGGGTTCGAATCCCTTTGATCTATAAAAAATAAAGCATCACACCTGCGGTGCGATGCTTTATTTTTGGTACGCCGGAAGGGATTCGAACCCCCGACCTTTTGGTTCGTAGCCAAACACTCTATCCAACTGAGCTACCGGCGCGTACATATATTTTTTCGTGCCCAATTATATTATCATAATCGGCGGAAAAAAGCAAGCATTTTTTGAAAATAGTCAAAAAAAAATGATTTTTTTGTGAATAATCCGTTCTTTGTATTATTTTTATTTTTGAGCGCACAATAAAAATAAAAAACAAAAGGGGTTATTATGAAAAAAAGGAGCAAAGTAAGATTATTAAGTTTTGCGGTGACGCTGTTTTTGATCGCGTGTGGGATGGCGGCTGAGTTTTATGTTGAAAAAGAAAATTACAAGCTGCTTACAAACAACGCCTACAGGCTTTCGATTTACGAGCTGAGTGAAAGTATAGACGGTCTGCGTTACGCCTTAAAAAAGGCCGAATACGCCTACTCACCCGCAGAATTCTCGACCCTTTCCTCTCAGGTAACATCTTTTACTTCAACCGCCAAAAACGCGCTTGCCGCCTCGCCCGTAGCCGCGCAGGACGTACAGTATCTAAACGACTATCTTTCTAAAACCCAAGACTTTTGCTGTTATCTTGACCGCCAAATGGCAAAGGGTCTGCCTTTAAGCGATTTAGAAAAACAAAACCTTGTAAAGCTTTCGGCTGTTGCCGAAAAAATCGCAAGCACCATAAATGTAAACGGCGGCATTGTTGATAATATAAAAGATATTGAGATGCTGTCAAATTCGCAATATTCAAACCGTAATATGCAACTTGCCCTAAGTGAGATAAAAGAGCAGCTTTCGGCTTTACCGACCCTTATTTATGACGGACCTTTTTCGGATAACGTGCTAAAACGCGAGCCGCTTTTAACCGCCGACAAGGCCACCGTAAGCGCCCTGAAAGGCAAAGAAATACTTGCAAAAACATTTGGAATTAATACGTCACAGATAACCGAAAACGGCAATCAAGACGGGGTTATGCCCTGTTATTGCTACAGTATGAGCGGCGGCAACGCGGCCGTAACCAAGCGCGGCGGATATATTGCTTATTTCAGTAAAGACCGCGCGGTGGAAAGCGCCGAAATTGACTACGATACCGCGGTCCAAAAGGCGACCGGGTTTATAAATAAAAATCTCGGCGTCGAGTTTAAGCCAACCTACTATTTCAGCTCAAACAACATTTGCACCGTTAATTTTGCGGTGTACGATAACGGCGTTTTGTGCTACACCGACCTTATTAAGGTGGGAATAGCGCAGGACAACGGTGAAATTATGTTTTATGAGGCGCGCGGATTTATAGAAAACCACCATGAGCGTACCTTTGTATCGCCCAAACTGACGGTGGCGCAGGCGGTAGAAAAGGTTCAGGGGAAAAAGGTCGAAAGGGTGACCCTTTGCCTTATTCCCTCGGGCGGACTTAACGAAATATTATGCTACGAACTGTCGGTAAAAGACAGCGGGCAGGACGTTTTAATCTACGTTAACTGTCAAACTGGCGAACAGGAAAATATATTTATTTTGAAACATCTGCCGGGCGGCAGTTTGGTGATGTGAAAGAAGCGGCTGACTTTTTGTCAGCCGCTTGATTTAGTCTTAGCCCATGCTTAAAAAAATACGCCCTTTATAAATATTTCCAAGCCGATGGCGATTAGTATTACACCGCCCAAAATACCGGCGTATTTTGAAAATACGGTGCCGAATTTTTTACCGATAATAAGCCCGATAAGACAGATTATAAAGGTAACAACGCCGATTATAAGCGACGAAATTATTGCCATTAAAATATCGTAATGCGCCACCGTAAAGCCGACCGAAAGCGCGTCGATAGAGGTCGCAATACCCAAAACAATCAGCTGGGAGACGGTAGTGGCGGGCTTTTCGCCCTCCTTGTTTTTTATGGCTTCGATAATCATTTTGCCGCCGATAAACAGCAGCAGCGCGAGCGCGATATAAGGTATTAACCCTTCAAACCCACGGTAAAACGAGATAAACGCCGTTACGCAAAAATAGCCGATTATTGGCATAATTATTTGGAAAAATGCAAAGGTGCCGGCTATTAGCGACATGCGCCGTTTTGGCATTTTGGGCTCGTTCAGGCCGCTTGCGACCGATACCGAAAAGGCGTCCATAGCAAGCCCTACGCCAAGTAAAATACTGTTAATAAAAAACGCAAAGTCCATCATTTTTTTATAAGGCTCTCCATACCCATTTTTTTAACCAGATCGCCCAAACTTTTATCGTACTGCCGTTTTGTGATGGCGCCTTTTTTAAGAAAGGTGTCGAGCGTCTGCTTTTGCTGCAAAAAAAGTTGCTCTTTTTTGGTATATTCCATTTATTTCTCCTTATAATTATAATGCAAACACATATCATAAAAAGGGTGATTGTATGACGAATTATATAGTAAACAATATGTCGAAATCGGATAAAAAAAGGCTGGCGCTCTGCGTGGCAATTCCGCTTGTAACGGGAATTCTTTCGGCGTTCGCGACCAAAAACAGAATGGCGGATTTTGACCTTGTCGCCAAGCCGCCGCTGTCTCCCCCGGGGTGGGTGTTCCCTGTGGTGTGGACCGTTTTGTATATACTAATGGGGGTTGCAAGTTACTTGGTTTTAAGCAGCAGCGCCTATAAAACCAAAATCGATAAAGCGCTTATGCTATACGGTGTGCAGCTTGCGGTAAACTTCTTTTGGTCGATAATATTTTTTAATTTAGGCGAATACCTTTTCAGCTTTGTTTGGCTTGTGTTGCTGCTGTTTTTGGTGGTATATACCGCAAAACTGTTTTTTGATTGCAACAAAACCGCGTGCTATTTGCTTATACCCTATATTTTATGGATAGTCTTTGCGGGGTACCTTAATTTTGGTATTTTTGTTCTGAATAAATAATCTTTGTATCGGGCGGACCTTTTACCGGTCCGCTTTTTATTTATTAAAAAACTCCTGCGTTTTTTCAAAGACAAACTGCGCGACGCTTTGTGCGGCGGTATCGTTAAAATGCACGCCGTCTAAAAGCTCTTTTCGTGAAATTTCCGCCTGTTTGCCGTCGATTATCAATATATCTTCAAGCCTTGCCGCAGCCGCTTTTATTTGCGCGGCGATTAGGTCGCTGCTTTGTATTATGTCGTACCTCTTAAACGGGGTTATGGCGATAATTTTTGAACGGGGGTAAACGCCTTTAAGTTTTGTAAAAAAGTCGCCCGGCGAAACCTGCGGTTTTGATATAATATCGTTGGTGCCAAGCGAAACCAAAACGTAATCGGGAAAAGCCTTTTGCTTTGCAAGGAAACCCTCGCAAAAACCGCTGCCGCCCACACTTAAATTATAAAGGTTTGCGTCCAAAAACTCTGCTAATATTTGTGCGGGCGAAAAACGCGGTGAAGAGGTATAAAACCCCTGCCAAAGTGAATCGGCAAGCACTAAAAGGGTCTTTCGGGCGGGCTTTACGGGCGAAATTTCGCCGCCCTCAATCTCGAAACTCTTTATAATACTGCGGCACTGGTAGGGCAAAAGAATTCTGTAATCGTGATACTCGCCGTCGCCCATAATTTCTACCATTTGCAGCAGGTTTTTTTGC
>CADBUL010000094.1 GCA_902797875.1 Oscillospiraceae bacterium
GGTCTATACCGTTGTAACCGGTGGCAAAAAGACCTATATATTTAAGTCCTTGCGCCGCTTCTATAGCCTTTTTGCCGATGGCGGTGCGGTTGCAAAAGACGGCGTCTTTATCGGCTATCGCTTTAATAAGCTCTTCATCTGATAGGGTGTATCTATACTCACACTCGCCGTATTTTTCAAAAACCTTAAGCGAAAAATCGGCGTCCTCCATGGTTTGTTTATCGCAAAGAAGAAGTTTCATAATGTTACCCTACCGTTTTTGTTCTGCTGCGGGGTCTTGCCCTTCTTGTACGGTGTTATCATTTTTTGCGGCGGCAAGTTCCCGGTCTTTCTTTGCTTCGATAATATCTAAAACTATCATACGAATAAACGCGAAGGTGGGCACCGCCACCAAAATACCGACAAAGCCGAACATGGCGCCGCCTACAATAATGGCGCATAAAACATATACCGGTTTGACGCCGACCTTTTGACCGACAATGCGCGGCTGAATAAGGTTGCCATCGATTTGCTGAATTGCAATAATAACCGCCAGCATAATAAGTAACGTCCAGACATTACCGGTTGTGATGTAGCAGAAAAGACAACAAACCGCCGCCGCAATAATTGCGCCAAAGTACGGTATCAGGTTGCACAGACCCGCAAATATGCCAAGCAATATTGCATAGGGCACGCCAATAATGTAAAAGGCGATGGAAAGCTCAAGTCCAACCAGAAACGCATCGATTATGGCGCCGTATAAATAGTCGTAAAATATTTCGCATCCGCGGGCTACATAGGAATACACGGCATAAAGGGTTTGCTTTTTGAATACAAGATTCAATACCCTGCCGCCGGTGATTATGATTTGCTCGTGACCCATCAAAAAGTAAACCGAAAGCGCCGTAGACAGCAGAAAATTCAAAAACCCGCTGCCGAATTTCATTGCGCCGTCGAGATAGGTGTTGACCTGATTAAGGTCGACCGTTTTAAGAATATTGTCGATTGATAAAAGCTGCTTTATTTCGGCTGCGCTGACAATGCCCAGGATCATACCGTTTTTATCCGAAAGACCGTCAATAAACGAAAGGGTTTCTTCGTAATACTGCGGCATATTCTTTACGAGTTTGCCGATGTTTTCGACCAATAGCGGTATTATAAAGTAAAGCCCCACGCCAACCACCGCGCAAAGCAAAAGATAGGTTATAAGCACCGAAAAGCCGCGGGCGTGTTTATGGAAGAAGTTTTCGGGTTTAAGTTTTGAAAACAGTTTTTCGAATCTACCTTGCGGAATATACAGTATAAAGGCAATTATTATCGCCCCGAAGATGGTTCCGAAGAAGCCGAAAAACGTACCTATCGCGCCGAAAACCTCGGGTAATTTGTCTATCATTTTATAGACTATAATAAGCGCCGTTACAAGTAAAAACAGCGGAACCCAAAGTCTTTTGATATTCTTCGGTAATTTCATTTTATCACTCCAAGTATTCAGTCTTCTAAATCTTTGCCGCAGCAGCGTTTGTATTTTTTACCGCTTCCGCAAGGGCAAGGCGCGTTTTTGCTGACCGCGCCTTTACCTCGAACGGTGCGGTCGGTTGTGCCGTCGGATCCGGTGTCGGACTCCTGCGCAACCTTTTCGCGCTTTACGTCCTCTTCGCGTTTGACGACCACCGTCATAACGCGTTTTACGGTTTCGTCTTTTATGGATTCTATCATATCATTGAACATATCGGTACCTTCGTTGCGGTACTCAACCACCGGGTTGTGCTGACCGTATGCGCGCAGTCCCATACCCTCTTTAAGCTGATCCATATTGTCGATGTGTTCCATCCAATGTTCATCAACCGTGCGAAGAAGCATTACCCTTTCGACCTCGCGCATAACCGTTTCGCCAAAGGCTTCTTCGCGTTTTTTATAGATGTCGGCAGCCTTGCCCATAATAAAGTCTTCGATTTCTTCGCGGGAAATATCGGCAAGTTCGCGTGTGCTGTACCTAAGGTCGCCCGTATCGAGTATCCAGCCGTTAAAGTAATCGCGAAGTCCGTCGATATCCCAATTATCGTGGACTACCTCGTCGTCAAGATAGTATTCGACCTGCTTTTTGATAAGGTCTTCTATCATATTGTGGATACGGCCCGAAATATCTTCGCCGTCGAGCACCTGGTTGCGCTGATCGTAGATAATGCCGCGCTGGGTGTTCATAACGTCGTCGTATTCAAGTACCGTTTTGCGGATACCGAAGTTGCGGCTTTCGACCCTCTCCTGCGCGCTTTCAATGGCGTTTGAAAGCATTTTATTTTCAAGCGGCAGGTTTTCGTCTACACGCAAAGCGTTCATAATGTTAATTACACGTTCGCCGCCGAAAAGCCGCATAAGGTCGTCTTCGAGCGATACAAAGAAGCGGCTCTCACCGGGGTCGCCCTGACGACCCGAACGTCCGCGCAGCTGGTTGTCTATACGGCGTGATTCGTGGCGTTCGGTACCGATTATGAACAGACCGCCCGCGTCCTTTACCTTTTGTGATTCGGGGGCAATTTCGTCTTTGAATTTTTGGTATTGCTCTTTGTAGATGCCGCGCGCTTTTAACACTTCTTCATCGTCGGTTTCGGCAAAGCCGCTTGCCAGGGCTATAAGTTCGTCCGAGTAGCCGAGTTTTTTAAGTTCGGCGTTGGCAAGATATTCGGCATTACCGCCAAGCATAATATCGGTACCGCGGCCCGCCATATTGGTGGCGATGGTAACGCCGCCCGGTTTACCCGCCTGGGCGATAATCTCGGCCTCTTTTTCGTGGTGCTTGGCGTTTAGAACGTTATGCTGTATACCGTGATTTTTCAAAAGTTTAGATAACAGTTCACTTTTTTCGATACTTATTGTGCCGACAAGCACGGGCTGTCCTTTTTGGTGGCACTCTTCGATTTGCTCTATAACGGCGTTAAATTTTGCCTTTTCGGTTTTATAGACCACGTCGGGCATATCGTTGCGAATAAGCGGCTTGTTGGTGGGAATTTCGATAACGTCGAGCTTGTAAATCTCGCGGAATTCCTGTTCCTCGGTAAGCGCCGTACCGGTCATACCCGAAAGCTTTGAGTAAAGGCGGAAGAAGTTCTGGAAGGTGATGGTGGCAAGGGTTTGGCTTTCGTCGGCAATTTTTACGCCCTCTTTAGCTTCGATTGCCTGGTGAAGCCCTTCGTTGTAACGCCTGCCGAACATAAGACGTCCGGTAAATTCGTCTACTATGATAACCTCGCCGTCTTTTACGACGTAGTCGACATCCCTTTTCATAACGCCGTGCGCCTTTATCGCCTGGCTTATATGGTGGGCGATATCGATATTATCGGCGTCGTTGAGATTTTCGATTTTGAAAAACTCTTCGGCTTTTTTAACGCCCGACGGGGTTAGGGTGGCGCTTCGGGCTTTTTCGTCGACAACATAGTCGCCGTCGTAATTTCTTTCTTCGTCGGAAAGTTTGTCGTCGGTTTCGACCACCTTTACCATTTTAAGGCCTTTTGCAAAACGGTTAGCCGAAATATACAGGTCGTTCGATTTGCCGCCGCGCCCCGAAATAATAAGGGGGGTGCGCGCTTCGTCGATAAGAATTGAGTCGACCTCGTCGACTATGGCAAAGTTGTGGCCGCGAAGCACGCGGTTGCTTGCGTAAATAACCATGTTATCGCGAAGATAATCAAAGCCGAGTTCGTTGTTGGTGCAGTAGGTTATATCGGCGTTATACGCCGCCTGTTTTTCTTCGGCGGTCATACCGTGAACGATAAGCCCCACCGAAAGACCCAAAAAGTTATACAGCTTGCCCATCCACTCGCTGTCGCGTTTGGCGAGGTAATCGTTGACCGTAACAATGTGAACACCCTTGCCGCTTAAGGCGTTAAGGTACGCGGGCAGGGTTGCAACCAGGGTTTTACCTTCACCGGTTTTCATTTCGGCTATTCTGCCCTGATGCAGTATTATACCGCCGATAATTTGAACGGGAAAATGGCACATACCAAGCGACCTTTTGGCACCCTCGCGGCAGACCGCAAAGGCTTCGGGTAAAATGTCGTCGAGGGTCATCCCCTCTTGCAGGCGCTGTTTGAAATCTTCGGTCATATTGCGCAGTTCGTCGTCGGAATAATCTTTGAAGCGTTCTTCAAGGGCGAGCGTCTGTTCGACAAGCGGTTGAATACGCTTGATTTCTTTGGTGGAATAGCTTTTCATAAGTTTTTTAATAAGACTCATTTTTATGTCCTTTCGGTTCGGTATTATAATGGGCAAACGCGGGTTGTTTTATGCAAAACACCACTCGCCCATCTTAATAATTATATTTATTATATAATATCATAAAATATGGAAAAAATAAAGTACTTTTTGTGAACAAAATAAAAACAAACAAACAAAAAACGGCAGGTAACGGTCGCCACCTACCGAAAGTTGATTTATTGCCCGGTTATATTTTAAATCGACTGTTTAAGGTTTTCGTCGACTGACTTTTGCTCGTTTGAAAAGCCAATCGCACTTATAACCGCGTAAGCGCAAATCAGTACGTCAATTACCGCTAAAGATACGGTAAGAATGTTTTTAACAATACTGCCTGGGTCGTATTCAAAGGTTTTCCACGCCGAAAAAAACGCCGAGTATATTGTATAAACAGTACCCGAATACGCCACGGTGCAAATAAGCGCCATTAACGAAACGCCTGCCGTAACAACCGAATACGAAGAGGTTTTTACGGCCGTTACCGAAATCACCGTGCAAATTACAAGACCAACCGCCGCCACAATTACACTAAAAAAATCAACATTGCCCGCAGAAGCAAAAATCACGACCGAAACCGCCGATAAGACGGTTATGCCCAACAAGTACAACAAGCACACTAAAGCGGCGGTTAAACCTAATTTGCGGGCGTATTTAAAGGGTATGACGGCAGTGTATTTTTTGCGAACAGCCAAAGCCGTTACGGTCATTAAAACGGCAAAAACCGCCGATACCCAAAAAAGATATTTCGCAAGAATATGAGCTTCTTGCCGTAATATTAAATTATAATTATTCGGAATTTTTATGACCGACATTATTTTTAAATTAAATTCGGTAAAAACAGCGATAAAAGACGAAAAGGCGGCGATTTTTCCGATATCGCACCAGATGGGTTTTATTTTTACAAAACCTACCGCCGCCACAACCAATAAAATCGAGGTAAAAATAAGCGAATATAAAAGATTATTTTGGGTTACAACGGCGTGATAAATCGCGTAACCCGAAACTACAAGCGAGCAAACCGATAAAAGGTAATAAAACATACGAATAGATTTCATCATAGCCTCCTTAACAGTTTTATCTATGGAAGGTATATGTTACATAGTCATTTGGTGTTATGACATATACCTCATATTAACTATATAATATCATAAAATATGGAAAAAATAAAGTGTTTTTTGTGAACAAAATAAAAGCAACAAAATAAAACGGCGAAGGACCTTTTTGGCCCTTCGCCCGATGTAAATATGCTGTTGTTACTGCGGCAAAATGCCGTCAATTCGTCTGTCTTTTTCTTATTATTTATAATCGGTTTTAAGGTACAACCGATTGCGTTATCAGTACATTCCGCCCGAAGCCGCTGCTGCCGCTGCTGCGGCTGCGTCGGCCGCTTTGGCGTCCTCTTTCTTTTCGGCTACAAGCGTTTCGGTGGTAAGAACCATAGCCGCAACGCTCGCGGCGTTTTCGAGAGCCGAGCGCGTAACCTTGGTCGGGTCTACAATACCCGCTTCAATCATATCGGTATATTTCTCCTGCGCGGCGTCGAAACCGTAGTTAATTTTACCGCTTTGAATAATATCGTTAACAATTACCGAGCCTTCAAGACCGGCGTTTGCGGCAATTTGACGAATGGGCGCTTCAAGCGCTTTTAATACAATGGCAACGCCGGTTTTTTGGTCGCCTTCGGTTTTATCCATAAGTTCCTTTACCGACGAAATTGCGTTAACAAGCGCTACGCCGCCGCCTGCGACGATACCCTCTTCGACCGCCGCCTTGGTGGCCGCAAGAGCGTCTTCTATGCGAAGCTTTTTCTCTTTCATTTCGACCTCGGTTGCGGCGCCGACCTTAATTACGGCAACACCGCCCGCAAGTTTGGCAAGACGTTCTTCGAGTTTTTCTTTATCGAAATCGCTGGTGGTAACTTCGAGTTCCTTGCGAATTTGCGATACGCGTGCCGCAATGGCCTCTTTATCGCCGTTACCTCCTACGATAATGGTATTTTCTTTACCGATTTTAACCTGTGAAGCTTTACCCAGCTGGTCGATGGTGGTATCTTTAAGCTCAAGTCCGAGTTCTTCGGTTATAACCTCGCCGCCGGTAAGGATGGCGATATCGCGAAGCATCTCTTTACGGCGGTCGCCAAAGCCGGGAGCCTTAACGCCCACGCACACAAAGGTGCCGCGAAGTTTGTTGACGATAAGGGTCGAAAGGGCTTCGCCTTCGATATCTTCGGCAATTATTACAAGTTTTTTGCCCGAATTTACTATTTGCTCTAAAAGGGGCAGAATTTCTTGAATATTGCTTATTTTTTTATCGGTTATAAGAATAAGCGCGTCGTCTATAATCGCTTCCATTTTGTCGGTATCGGTCGCCATATAAGGGGTGATGTAACCGCGGTCAAACTGCATACCTTCGACCACTTCCGAATAGGTTTCGGCTGTTTTGGAGTCTTCGACCGTTATAACGCCGTCGGACGATACCTTTTCCATGGCTTCGGCTATAAGGTTGCCAATAAACTCGTCGCCTGCCGAAATGGTGGCAACACGGGCAATATCTGCACTGCCGCTTACCTTTTGCGAATTTTTAATTATGGTCGAAACGGCAGTATCAACCGCCGTTTTTATACCTTTTTTTACAACCATGGGGTTGGCGCCGGCGGCGACGTTTTTCATTCCTTCGTTAATAAGCGCCTGGGCAAGTACGGTGGCGGTGGTGGTGCCGTCGCCCGCTATATCGTTGGTTTTGGTGGCTACCTCGCGTACAAGCGAAGCGCCCATATTTTCAAAGGGACAATCAAGTTCTATCTCTTTGGCGATGGTAACGCCGTCGTTGGTGATAAGCGGCGCGCCGTATTTCTTTTCGAGTACAACATTTCTGCCTTTGGGTCCGAGTGTAACCTTAACGGCGTCGGCAAGTTTGTCTACGCCTGCCTGCAGACCCTTGCGGGCTTCTTCACCAAATACAATATCTTTTGCCATAATAAAAGTACCTCCTATTCAACTATTGCCAAAATATCCGACTGGCGGACGATGGAATATTCCTGTCCGTCGACCTTAACTTCGGTGCCTGCATA
>CADBUL010000095.1 GCA_902797875.1 Oscillospiraceae bacterium
AAACCGATTTTTTTTTTTTTTATTTTTCGGAAAATTTCGACGCGTAAATATCGCGCGTGATAAGGTCGGTTTGAGACGAAAGTATTTCGGCGGCTTTATTTAGAAAATCTATTTTACCCAAGTCGGAATTTATATCGTACTGCGACGCCGCGTTGGCAAGCAGATAATCGATATTCGCGAAGGCGTTTTTTACAAGATTTATAAAGGCGTCTTTGCCGTTCTTTTTAACAAATTCGTCGGGGTCTTTGCCGTCGGGAATGTTTACCACCTTTGCTTTAAGACCCGCTTTAGTTACAATTTTCAGTGCGCGGTCGGTCGCCTTTTTGCCTGCCGCGTCGCTGTCCATAACAAGTGTTATGCGGTCGGTGTAGCGGGCAATCAGTCTTGCCTGGTCATCGGTAAATGCGGTGCCAAGCGCTGCAACGGCGGAGGTTACGCCCGCCTGGTGCAGGGTTATAACGTCAAGGTTGCCCTCTACCAGTATAATTCCTTCGGATAAATTTGCCTTGGCAAAATTCATACCAAACAGATTATGACTTTTTTTATAAATAAGGGTATCGGTTGTGTTAACATACTTCCCGCCGGTATTTTCATTGCCCGGCATTATTCTGCCCGAAAAACCTATTACACGGTTTTGTAAATCGAGTATGGAGAACATAGTTCTGTTCCTAAAACGATCGTAATAACCGCTTTTGCCCTTAACAATAAGCCCTGCTTGAAGCATTTCGTTAATAGTATAACCTTTGCTTTTAAGGTGCTTTATAAGGGCGTCCCAGGCATTTGGAGCAAAACCCAGCGCAAAATGGGAGAGGGTTTGTGTGGTAAGCCCGCGGGAAACAAAGTAGTCGTAACCCGCCTTACCGTCTTTTGAGAGCATATAATGGCGGTAAAACAATGCGGCCTCTTTGTTAACTTCATACAGTCTGGCTTTAAGTTTTAAGACCGAATCGTCATAGCCGTTCTCGGGAATTTGCACTCCGGAACGGTCAGCCAAAAGCTTTAGGGCTTCAATATAATCAAGATTTTCAATATTTTTAATGAAGGTTACCGCGTCGCCGCCTGCACCGCAGCCGAAACAGTAGTAAGACGAGGTGTTGGGATAAACCGTAAACGAGGGGGTTTTTTCGCTGTGGAAGGGACAAAGTCCTTTGTAAAGCGAGCCTGCTTTAGTGAGATTTACATATGAGGAAATAACCGACTCAATCGGGTTTCTCGATTTGATTTCAAGAATAATTTCTTCGGGTATTCTCAAAAGCGTTTCTCCTTATTAATTACCTTGCCAACTGCGAGGAACAAAGAACTTTTCGTATATCGCTACAAGATATTGGTCGGTCATGCCTGCTATGTAGTCCCCTGCTGCGCGCTGCAGACCGTCGCGCTCAATATCGATTTTGTATTCATTGTAAAAAACTTCGGGGTGCGAAATTATGTAGCTGTAAAGCTGACCTATAAGGGTATCGATTTTATCTTCTTCGCCTTTTGCTACAGGATTAAAATATACTCTGCTGAATAAAAATTCATGAAGTTTGTCAAAATTTTCTTGCGTTTGCGGATCGAAACCGATAATATCGTCCGAATTATTTATAAGCGATAAAACCATGGTATTTATGCGTTTTGCTTTAGTGTAGCCGAAATAGTCACGTATTTCTATAGGTATATCTTCTTCACTTATGATACCTGCGCGGCAGGCGTCGTCAATATCATGATTTATATAAGCAACCTTATCGCAAACGCGAACAATCTGCCCTTCGAGTGTGTAAGGCAGTTCGCCCCTTGTATGCGCCGCTATACCGTTAAGCACCTCCGCCGTAAGGTTAAGGCCCCTAAAGTCTTTCTCTAAATATTCGCATACCCTTACGCTTTGGTCAAAATGGCGAAAACCACCCGGTATCAGCTGATCAAGGGCGCGTTCGCCCGCATGCCCGTACGGGGTGTGGCCAAGGTCATGTCCAAGCGCGATGGCTTCGGTTAAATCCTCGTTTAAGCGAAGGGCTCTTGCGACAGTTCTTGAAATCTGTGATACCTCAAGCGTGTGGGTGAGTCGGGTGCGGTAATGGTCCGATTCGGGGGATATGAACACCTGGGTTTTATGTTTAAGTCTTCTAAACGCTTTAGAGTGAATTATGCGGTCGCGGTCACGCTGAAATTCGGTTCGGACCGTACATTTTTCTTCGGGTATTTTTCTGCCCTTGGAGTCGGCCGATTTACAGGCTTTAGAAGATAATAGTTTATACTCCGTTTTTTCAAGATTTTCACGTATATTATCCATAATCCACCAACCGTTTAGTTTCTTAACCGTATTATTAGATAAAATATTAAAAATTCCTCTAAAAAACACAAAATTTTTCACATATTTTTTCAAGTTTTGCGTTTCCGTTGCAAAAATCGTTGTATTTTCGCTCGAATTGTTCTTTATTTTCTTCTTTTACCGTGATTTGCGCCGTAACCGTTTCTGCAAAATTTTCGTTTGATATTATACCGCCAAACGACTGCAAAGCGCTTTTGTGTTTCGCGTAATCGTCATACGGACGGCAAACTTTGTAAACCGTACAAAATGAATAATCTTTAATATCGCTGATATTCAGCACGGCGGCGGCGCTGTCGGAATAGGCGCGCGAAAGTCCGCCGGTGCCAAGCAGTACACCGCCGAAATACCTTGTAACCACAATTAAGACGTTAACCATATCGTTTTTTATAAGCGGCTCTAAAATAGGTTTTCCTGCTGTACCGTGCGGTTCGCCGTCGTCGTTTGTCTTAAAACCGTCTTTCAAAACGTAGGCGTAGCAGTGATGTTTGGCATCATAATACTTGTTTTTAATTTCTTTAACGCGGTTTTTTACATCCTCTTCATTTTCAACAAAGAAAATATCGGCGATAAACCTTGAACGTTTTACGGTTATTTCGGCGCTGAAGTGCCGTTTTACGGTTTTCATAAAACTCCTTAAAAAACAAAACCGCAACAAAAAGTTGCGGAAAGTTTGAGATTATTTATTGTCTTCCAATTGAAAACGCTTTTTGAAGCGGTCAACACGTCCGCCGGTATCAACAAGTTTTTGTTTGCCGGTAAAGAAAGGATGACAGTTAGAGCAAATGTCAAGACGGATCTCTTTTTTAGTGGAACGGGTCTTAAACTCGTTACCGCAGGCGCACTTAACGGTGGCCTCTACGTATTCAGGATGAAGTCCTTCTTTCAATTAAGACACCCCTTTCAAAAAATTACATCTTTAGTATATTATCACACATTTTTACAAAATGCAAGTAAAATTTTATTATTTACCAAACATTTTCTCTTTTAGGTTCCCGTATATCTCTACCGCCTTAAATTTTATAACGTATTTTTGAGAATTATTTGCAATATCAACGCTTTTTGCGCCAACCTTGTCAGACAAACCGCTGTTATTGTTTGCAGGAATACAAACCGACGGGAACATTACACACCACCAGTTTTTACCTTTGCCCTCGCCGATGACAATTTTTAGCGCCTTATAATACCCGGCAGGCAGTTGACAATCCTCGTATTGTCTTGTTGGAAAGTAAGAGTTTGCTATCGAAACGTCGACATCATAATCGTATCCGTTTTTTGTGATAACGTCTTTTGCTGTATTATAAAAGCTCTGAAGATTGTTATTTGCCGCTGCGGCGGCGTCTTCAATATTATCACAACCGTTAAAACAAGAACCATTATAATTAAGTATTGCGTCACGAATTTGCAGTTTTAACTGCTGGTCGTTATCGCTGTCGGAGTTGGCGATAATATGAAGTCTTAAGACATTGTCGCGTAGTTCATTGCAGGACGCGTCAAAGTTTGCGGTTGAAAGTAAAACCGCAAAAACAAAGCCAAAACAAAGTGAAACAATAATTTTTTTGAACATAAAAAAACCTCCGTACAAAAAATATTGACGAAGGTTTTAATTTTTATTCATCCATTATTACCGATTTGGTCGACGTTTTGCAAACGCAGGTCTCAAATTCCAACGATAAAAAATCGTTTGCGGCAATTAAGTCGGTTTCATTTTTGAACAAAGCGTAAACGGTTGGTCCGCTGCCTGAAAGACCGGAAGCTAGCGCGCCGAAATTGTTTAGGGACGATATAACGTCTAAAACCGTTTCTTTATAATCAAGAGCCTCTAAAAATGAATTATAGGCGTTTTGGCATAAAAGATTATCGGTAGAGATTTGTGTGTTATTATGTTCTTCGATTTGCTTGTCGACCTGCTCGTACATAGATTTTGTGGACGATTTTTCGCCGCAAGTTACCAAAAGACAGTAATAGTCACCTATATATGGAAGCGGCGTGGTTTTTTCGCCGATACCCTTGCAAAGGACCGTTCCGCCGTCGATAAAAAAAGGCACATCAGCGCCAAGCGTAGCTGCAATATCTTTAATTTCGGCGGTATTAAGAGGTTTTTTATACAGTTTATTCAGGGCCAAAAGAGTTGCGGCAGCGTCTGTACTTCCCCCGCCAAGCCCGGATTTAACAGGTATATTCTTTTTAAGACATATTTTTACTCCGCCCTGAATATTTGCGGCTTTGAAAAAAGCTTTTGCGGCGGTATGTACAAGGTTATCGCTATTATTTAATAATAAGCTATCGCAGTTTAAGGTTATGCCGCCGTCGGTTTTTTCGAACATTAAAACATCGCACAAATCGACCGACTGCATTACCGTTTTAAGCAGATGGTAACCGTCGGAGCGTTTTCCGACAATTCTAAGATTAAGGTTAATTTTAGCGTTTGCTTTTACGCAAAGCGGCATTATTTAATCTCCTTCAAAAAATCTTCAATACGCGATAGCGCCTTTTTAATATGTTCTACCGAATAACAGTACGAAACCCTTATAAAGCCTTCGCCGCTTGTACCAAACGCCGAGCCCGGTACAACGGCAACCTTTTTGGAAAAGAGCAACTTTTCGCAAAAGTCGTCGCTTGAAAGTCCGGTAGATTTTATGGACGGGAATATGTAAAACGCGCCCATAGGCTCAAAACAGGTAAGCCCCAATTTATTAAAGCCGTTTACAATAAGTCGGCGGCGGGCGTTATATTCCTGCCTCATTTTTTCAATGTCGTGATCGCCGTTTTTGAGCGCTTCGACCGCCGCATACTGGGCGGTTGTAGGCGCGCACATTATGGCAAACTGGTGTATTTTGGTCATTACGCCCATAATCTCTTTTGGTCCGCAGGCAAAACCGATACGCCAGCCGGTCATTGAATAGGTTTTGGAAAGACCCGATATAACTACGGTGCGTTCTTTAAGGCCGTCAATAGACGCTACCGAAACGTGACCGTCATGGGAATATGTAAGTTCGGCGTAGATTTCGTCTGAAATAACCATCAAATCATTATTAATTATTACGTCTTTAATGGCGGCAAGTTGGTCGCGGGTCATAATTGCGCCGGTCGGGTTACCTGGGTACGGTAAAATTATGGCTTTGGTATTTATGGTTATCTTTTCTTCAATCTGTTTTGCGGTGAGAACAAAGCCATTATCTGCCGTAAGGTCTATAAAGACCGGTATACCTCCGGCAAGGCGTACTATAGGTTCGTAACAAACAAAACTCGGCTGCGGTATAAGTACCTCGTCACCGGGTCTAATCAGCGCGCGAACGGCAAGGTCGATTGCCTCGCTGCCGCCCACGGTAATCAAAACCTCGTCTTCGGGGCTGTACAGTAAACCGTATTTTCTTTTCATAAACGACGATATTTCGCGGCGAAG
>CADBUL010000096.1 GCA_902797875.1 Oscillospiraceae bacterium
CGATAAATTTCGGAAAAATAGCAGGCGTAATTTATAATAAAGGCTATTAAAACCGCGACTATGCGCCCGGCGTCCATAAACCGATATTGTGTAAAAAAGAAACGGTCGATCTCGCTGAAGATGGGCTGATTAAACAATAGACCCGGTACATAATAGATTATGAATATCTGAAGCATCAGCGGTATTCCGCGGATAACCCAAACAAAAACTTTGGAAACGGCTTTTAGCGGCTTAAAGCGGCTCATGGAACAAAAAGCTATAGGTAAACCAAGCGGTGCGCCGCAAAGCAGCGTCACCGCAAAGATTAATACCGATATTTTGAAGCCGTCGAACAAAAACGCCGTAACTTCTAAAAATGACATTCTATTTCACCAAACAAATTATTTCTTTTGGTCAGAAAAATCCTTAATTACGGCATTGGCAACACCGTATTTTTCGCCCAAAGAGGCAATGGTGCCGTCGGCGCCGAGTTTTTCGAGCTGCTCGTTTACCTTGGCGGTAAGTTCGCTGCCCTTCTTAAAGCCGATTGCATAGTATTCAAGATCGCTTGAAAGACCTTCTACGATGGCAAGCTCGGCATAGTCGCCTCTGCCGCAGTAGCTCTTTGCAAGCTGAGCGTCTAAAACAGCAAAATCGGCGGTGCCGGCTTTAACTTCGGTTAGGCATTCGGTCTGTTTGGTAAAGCCTTTTATGGTGCTGTCTTTGAAGGTGTCTTTAGCGTAGGCTTCACCGGCAGATCCGGTTTCGGCGGCGCCGAATTTACCTTTAAGGTCGGCGGCGGATTTAACAGCGCCGGCTTTGGCAACAACAACCTGAAGATTCTCCATATAGTTGTAAGAAAAGTCTACCTTTTCGGAACGCTGAACGCCGTCTTCATCGGCGGTGTTGGCGGTAAAGCCGTTCCAAACGCAATCGATAGTGCCCGAATCAAGGTCGGTGTACTTGCTGTCCCAGTTAATTTCCTGGAAAACAACCTTGTAGCCGAGGTTTTCGAAAACCGCTTTGGCAAGTTCGGTATCAAAACCTACAAGCTCGCCGGCGGCGTCTTTGTAGTTCATCGGTTCGTAGATGGTGTAACCTACTACCACCTGATCGTTTGTTTTTGCGCCGCAGGCGGCAAGGCTAAATACAAACAGAACAGTTATAAGCAATGCTAAAATCTTTTTCATAACTACAACTCCTTATAAAGTATAGAAGTATTATACTTTATTTTTCTAAATAAGTAAAGTTATTTTTTATATTTCGACAAAATTTAACTGCCCTACCGCACTGTAGGGCAGTTATTGCTTTTATTTATCAGCCGTTTATGGCTTTATCGAAAACCGTGCCGAGACGGCGGATGCCTTCGATAATTTTTTCGTCTGATACGGTAGAGTAGTTAAGGCGCAGCGCGCTGCAGGGCTTATCCATATCGGTCATAAAGGTATTGCCGGGAACAAAGACCACCTTTTGCTCGATAGCGGATTTTGCAAGATCGAGGGTGTTTACACCGTGACCTAGGTCGCACCATATAAACAGTCCGCCGCCGGGGCGGGTGTATTTAACCCCTTTGGGAAAATACTCATTTATGGCGTTTAGCATTGTGCCGCATTTATGGGCGTAGTTTTCGCGCATTTTAAGTATGGCGGCGTCAAGGTCGTACTGCTTGAGGTATTCGCTTGCCATAATTTGCGGCAGCATGGCGGTGTGCACGTCCGACACCTGCTTTGCAACCACGATTTTTTGAATAAGCTGCGAATTTGCGCAAAGGAAACCAAGCCGCAGCCCCGGTGACAGAATTTTAGAAAACGAGCCGCTGTAAAGGACGATACCGTGTGTATCAAACGACTTGATGGTAGGAACTTTCGTGCCGTCGAAGGTGAGTTCGCCGTAGGGGTTATCCTCTAAAATAAGTATACCGTTTTTAAGAGCAATTTCGTACAGGCGTTTTCTCTTTTCCTCACTCATAGTAACGCCCATCGGGTTTTGAAAGGTTGGTATGGTGTAAATTAGTTTTACGTTTTTATGCCGCGCAATGGCGCTCTCAAGCGCGTCTATATCCATACCGTCGTCCTGCACGGGAACGCCCACAAGCTTTGCGCCGTAGGAACGAAACGCATTGGTTGCGCCGATAAAACTGGGCTCTTCGACAATAATGGTATCGCCCTCGTTAATAAGCACCTTGGTGGACAGCTCTATTCCCTGCTGGCCGCCCGAAACAATAATAAGCTCGTCGTCCTGTTTCCCGATGTTCTCTACCCTTTTAAGGCGGTCTTTAACCGCGTCGCGCAGCGGCATATAACCTTCGGTTATGCCGTACTGCAAGGCTAACACCGGTTGATTTTTAAGGGTGTCGTAAGCAATTTTAGCAAGTTGGTCTGCCGGAAAAAGCTCGGGCGCGGGGTTACCGCCTGCAAGTGAAATAATGCTTGGGTCTTGGGCATACTTGAAAATCTCGCGTATGGCAGAGCCGCGCATTTTACTCATGCGGTTTGAGATATTGTATTCCATATTTTTGCCTCTTAAATTCTGTAAAATTCGCCGGGGTCGACCGTATCGTAACCGCCGTCGCCTAAAATTTTATCGGCCTTTTGGCAGTCATCGGCGCGTACAACCATAATGGCTTTACCGGTAACCTTGGCTATACAGGCGTACATATATTCTACGCTTATACCGTTTTGCGAAAGCAGTTGAAGCGCCGCCAGCGCACCGCCGGGCTGATCGTCCATAACTATGGCGATAACGTTGTTGGTAGCCACCGTAATGCCCGAATCCGAAAGCGCCTGTTTTGCCTTGTCGGCGTCGTCTACAATAAGACGCAAAACACCGTATTCGTCCGAGTCGGCAAGCGAGAGGGCGCTGATGTTGATATTGTTGTCGGCAAGAACCTTAAGGGCGGCGGAAAGTCTGCCCTCTTTGTTCTCTATAAACATTGATAATTGGCGAATTAACATAAATACTCCTCCTATCAGATTTTGCCTTTACGATTGTCGATTACGCGCTTGGCTTTACCTTCGCTTCTGACAATCGATTTGGGGTTAACAAGGTGCACTTTGGGGCTGATGCCAAGAGTTGAACGCAGTTTTTCGACGATGGTATTCTCGAGTTTTTTAATGGATTTAACGTCGTCGGTGAAAAAGGCTTCACTCATTTCAACGTTAACGTCAAATGTATCGGTATTATTTACGCGGTCGACAACGATCTGGTAGTTGGGGGTAATATCGTCGCCTTTTATGTTTAAGAGTACCTCTTCGATTTGTGACGGGAAAACGTTAACGCCGCGGATTATAAGCATATCGTCGCTTCTGCCGGTAGGCTTACGCATGCGAACGTGGGTTCTGCCGCATTTACAGGGCTCGGTTATAAGCGAACAAATATCGCGGGTGCGGTATCTTATAACCGGGAACGCCTCTTTGGTAAGCGAGGTAAAAACAAGTTCGCCGGTGCTGCCTTCGGGCAAAACCTCGCCGGTGTCGGGGTCTATGATTTCAACAATAAAGTTATCTTCCCATACGTGCATACCCGCCTGGTACTCGCATTCACACGAAACACCCGGTCCAAGCACCTCGGAAAGTCCGTAAATATCGTAGGCTTTAAGTCCAAGACCCTCTGCGATTTCTTGTCGAAGGTCTTCCGACCAGGGCTCGGCGCCGAACACGCCCACGCGAAGTTTAAGCTGGTCTTTTACGCCAAGGCGTTCGACCTCTTCAGCAAGATACATAGCGTAAGAGGGGGTGCAGAACAGCACGGTCGCGCCGAAGTCTATCATGGTTTGAATTTGCAGCGCGGTATTGCCGGATGACATTGGAATTACGGTTGCGCCTACCATTTCGGCGCCGCCGTGGGCACCAAAGCCGCCGGTAAACAGACCGTAACCGAACGAGACCTGCGCTATGTCGTCTTTACCAACGCCGATAGCCGTAAGCATTCGCGCCATACATTCAGACCACATTTGTAAATCGTTTTCGGTGTAGCCGACAACGATGCGTTTTCCGGTGGTGCCGCTGGACGCGTGCACCCTCACAACATTTTCCATTGGTTCGGCAAACAAGCCGTAGGGGTAGTAATCACGGAGATCATTTTTATATGAAAACGGCAGTTTCGAAATATCTTGTATGCCGTGGATATCATCGGGAGTAAGGCCAAGTTCGTTCATACGGTTTCTAAAGCACTCGACCCTCTCGTAGCAACGCTTAACCTGGGCTACAAGACGCTCGCTTTGAAGTTTTTTAAGTTCTTCGCGCGGCATAGTTTCGATTTTTTCGTGTAAATAAGCCATGATGTTTCTTCCTTTCTTTATTTTTTTGTATATGCTTTTTAGTCTTATTTGAAATTGTAACCAAGCTCGAAAGCTTTAAGATTTACCTCTAAAAACTTGGGCGGAACGGTGGTTTTAACCGTTTCTATCCAGGTTTCATAGGGTATATCGGTAGTTTTTGCCATAACCCCTATGAGCACAACGTTTACCGCCTTAATACTGCCCGCCTGTTTGGCAAGCGAAAGGGCGTCGAGAGGGGTAACCTTTACCTTTTCGCCGAGTTTTTGCAGTATGTCTTTGGGGTACTCCTGC
>CADBUL010000097.1 GCA_902797875.1 Oscillospiraceae bacterium
AGCGTGCGTACGGTTTGAATCGCCACACCGGTATTTTGCGTAACATCTTTTAGGGTGGTTGTGCCTTTACTTTTAATGTATTCGTACGCCTTATTTTGATTTGCGGTAAGTCTTTTAGGTTTATCTGCCGATAAAAAGGTCACCGTTTTTAAGAAAAAATCTTCCATCTTTTGGGCAAAGGAATATTCTTTAAGAAGTATTTTTTTCTTTAACAATCCCTTGTAAAAGGCCGAGTTAATGTCAATTCCGCATTGGTCGCAAAACGAAACAGGTGTCATTTTGCCGCCTTTTTGTTCTAAAATGCTAAGGGTAAATTGTTCGTCCTTCGATAAATCGCCGTCATAATGTTTGTTAGCAACGATAAATTCGGTCAGTTTAATGTTAAGTCCAAACGGAATTATGGCTTTTACGGCGTCAAAATAGGTACAAAAGGTCCTTTCTTTCAAAAAAGAAACCATTTTAAGCATTTCATCGTTTAGTATCGGGGTTTGGTCGGCAACGTTTATAACCGATTTCAGACCTTTTTTTGCGGAATTTTCAATTTCAAGCACCACTCCCACCCGCGGGATATCAGCGCGCCCAAACGGAACGACTACCCGACAGCCTTTTTTGCAGACAGCAATAAGGTCATCGGGTATAGCATAGCTGTACAGTATATCGATACTGTACACGGTATTCTCTATTGCGACAAGCGCAGTAGGCATTATTCAGACTTTTCCGCCGCGAGTTGGTCGATAGCAAGAGTTACCGAACGCTCACTTTTAGGGTCGAGATCGGTTTGGTTAAGATCTGCAATTTTTCTCGCTCTTTTGGCTACGTCGAGCACAAGCTCATAGCGGTTATCGTATTCTTTAATAAGTTCTCCTATGTTGGGGTTAAGCATAATTAAAACTTCCTTTCAATTGTTTGCTGTTGATTTTTATATTTCATACGGTTGGAAAGAATAATCATTTCCACGTCCTTAACGGCGTCCGAAAGTTCATCGTTAAAGACAACGTAATCGTATTGCGATATTCTTGCAATTTCGTTTTTAGCTTGTGTAAGACGATCGTCAATTTGATCGTCGGTTTCGGTGCCGCGGCGTTTGAGTCGATTTTGCAAAATCTCCATCGATGGCGGAAGAATGAAAATACTTATAGCCTGCGGCATTTTCTTCTTAATCTTCTCTGCGCCGTTTACGTCAATTTCAACAATAATGTCGTGTCCGGCTTCAATTGCTTTTTCAACAGGAAGGCGCGGTGTACCGTAAAAATTTCCCAAATACTCGTTATATTCGAGCATCATATCATCATCCAAAAGCCGAAGAAACTCTTCTTTTGTAATAAAGTGATACTTGTCCCCTTCGCCTTCTCGCCTTTTTCGGGTGACGTTTGAAATTGAGAACTCTATATCCGGATGAAGTTTGAAGAGTTCGTTTAAAATGGTGTCTTTACCGCTGCCGGACGGTCCCGATACAATAATTAAGTTACCTTTGCTCATTATTATCCTCCATATTTACCCGGGATTGTATTACATCGGGCGTCAGATACGAAAGTACTATTTGGTCGCTTTCAAAAAAAATGACCGATTTGGTTTTTCTGCCGCCGGTAGCGTCGATAAGCTTGCAGTTTTCTTTTGCAAGAGCAACCGCGCGTTTTATGGGCGCTGCTTCGGGTGAAACCACCGAAACGATTTTTTCACGCGCAACTAAATTTGAAAGACCTATGTTTACAAGCATAATTTTACCTATTCAATATTTTGAATTTGTTCGCGGATTTTTTCGATAATCCACTTCATTTCAACAACCGTAGCGGCAATTTCGCTGTCCTGCGCTTTGGAGCCTATGGTGTTGGTTTCACGGTTCATTTCCTGAATTAGAAAATCTATCTTTTTACCCTCTGTGGAATTCCCGTCAAGAAATCCGTAAAACCCGGTTATGTGACTTTTAAGTCGCACGGTTTCTTCGTCAACCGCAATTTTATCGGCAAAAAGGGCTACCTCGGTTAAAAGTCTTCCCTCGTCAACCGTACGGTCTTGAAGAATTTCGGACATTTTACCGTATAGTCTGTTTCTGTAATTCTCTAAGGTTACGGGGCTTTGCGCTTCAACATTATCTACAAGTGTTAAAAGTTGCGAAAGCTTGTCTTTTATATCGTTTGCAAGGCGTTGCCCCTCGTCCTCGCGCATTTTGTTAAATGCAGCAAGGGCATCCTTGGCAATAACTTCAACCTGCTTAATAAACTCGTTTTGGTCTACCTCGCGATGCTCCACCGTAAATACTTCGGGGTTTTTGGCAATAAGTGAAACCGAAATATCATCAATAACCTCAAAATTGTCCTTAATCTGCTTTAGAGCATTGTAGTACTCATTTGCAAAAGCGTTATTAAGAGTAATGTGCGCGCTTGAATTTTCGCCTGACGCCACCGTTACAAAAACATCGATTTTGCCGCGTGAAATCGCAGATTGTACGATGGGTTTCAGCCCTTCTTCCAAAAACAGAAAAGCACGCGGAACCCGACAATTATATTCAAAATATCTGTGGTTTACCGATTTAATTTCGACGGTAACGGTAAGGCCGTCAACGGTGCCGACACTTCTGCCGTAACCGGTCATACTTCTAACCATATTTTACCTCTTAAAATTATTAGATAATTATATCAAATATATACAGTAAAGTCAAGAAGGCGAAAATCAGTTTAATATAACCTTGTGGAATACCTTTTTGCCTTTTCTTATTACGGCGTAACCGTCTTCAAAATCATCAGCGGTCACCTTATAAAGCGGGTCGGATACCTTTTTATCGTTAAGAGATACGCCGCCGCCCTGTATAAGACGTCTGCCCTCGCCTTTTGAAGGAATAAGTCCGCACTCTACCATAAGGTCAAGTATGCCGTAACCCTCGGCGATTTTAGTGCTGTCAATAGCGGTTGTGGGCATATCGTCGGTATTTTTGCCGGTTCCAAACAGCGCTTTTGCAGCCGCGTCGGCTTTATCGGCTTCTTCTTTACCGTGAATCATTTTGGTAAGTTCATAGGCAAGCAGCGCCTTAACAGCGTTTAATTCGCTACCGCTTAACTGTTCATATTTTGCAATTTCTTCAAGCGGTACAAAGGTCAGCATTTTAAGGCAGTTTATAACGTCGGCGTCATCAACGTTGCGCCAATACTGATAAAAATCGTACGGCGAGGTTTTTTGCGGGTCGAGCCAAACGGCGCCGCCTTCGGTTTTGCCCATCTTTTTGCCGTCGCTTTTAAGAAGCAAATTAAAGGTTAAACCGTAAACCTCGTGGCCGAGTTTTCTGCGGCAAAGCTCAACACCGCCGATAATATTGCTCCACTGGTCGTCGCCGCCAAGCTCCATTATGCAGCCGTAATCTTTATGCAGTTTGTAAAAATCGTAGCTTTGCATAAGCATATAGTTAAGTTCAAAAAAGGTTAAACCGCGTTCCATACGCTGTTTATAACACTCGGCGGCAAGCATACGATTAACCGAAAAATGTACGCCTACGTCGCGTAAAAAATCAATGTAGTTTAGGTCTAAAAGCCAGTCGCCGTTATTTACCATAATTGCATTATCGTTAAAATCAATAAGGGTCGACATCTGCTTTACAAAGCAGTCAATATTATGTTCTATTTCTTCTTTGGTTAACATTTTGCGCATATCGGTTTTGCCGGTGGGATCGCCTATCATGCCGGTTCCGCCGCCAAAAAGTGCAATTGGGCGATGGCCGTGTCGTTGCATATGAGCCATAACCACCATGGCAACAAAATGCCCTACGTGAAGACTGTCGGCAGTCGGGTCGAAACCTATATAAAAGGTTTGTCCGCTACCGTTAATAAGCTCTTTAACCTTTTGCTCGTCGGTAACCTGCGCAACAAGTCCCCTTGCTTTAAGTTCATCAAACAAAGTCATATTTATTCTCCTAACATTTCTTTTGCGGAATTATATACACTTTCGGAAAAATGTTCGCCCGAAATAATTCTTGCAATTTCTTTAATTCTGCTCTCACCCAAAACCTTTTCAACCGTTGTATAGGTTTTGCCGTCTTTAACATCCTTGCTAACCACCAGATGATTATCGCCCTTGGCGGCTATTTGGGCAAGGTGAGTTACGCATATTACCTGATAGTGTGCGGATATGGATTTAAGTTTATTAGCAACCTTATTGGCCGCTATGCCGCTAATGCCGCTGTCTATTTCGTCAAATATCAGGGTGTGTGCGTCGGTTTTGGGAGTTAAAACGGTTCGCAAAGCCAGCATAATTCGTGACAGTTCGCCACCCGACGCCACCTTAATTAAAGGTTTCGGCTCTTCTCCGGCGTTAGCCGAAATCAAAAACTCGATTTCGTCGCAGCCCTCACGGGTGTATCTGCCTTTTTCAATATTAACTACGAATTTTGCGTTTGAAAAATCAAGCTGCAATAGTTCGTTTTCAATTTGTTTCGAGAGGGCTATGGCATGTTTTGTACGAATAGCAGTCAGCCTCTCGCCCGCTTTTATAAGTTTATCCTGCGCGATGTCCATTTCTTTTTCAAGTTTCTCGCGCTGTTCATCGTTGTTAACAATGTTCAAAAGCTTCAATTTTGCTTGGTTCAAAAAGTCTAAAGCCGACTGCTCGCTTCCGCCGTATTTGGCGGTTATTTCTTTAAGCAGCGATAGCCTTTCTTCACAGCTTGTGAACTCACCGTCGCTGAAATTCAGCGCTTCGGCTTCATTTTCAATTTGTTCACACAAAAACGCCGCCGCCTCTTTTATGTTTGCGGCTTGGCTTAAAAACTCTTCTGATTTCGGCGTTAGCGTTTTTGACAGAATTTTTTCGGCGTCTTGTAATGCATTTGAAACGCCGTTACTTTCGTCGCCGCCTTTTAATAACATACAAACCGTGTTTAGATTTTTAGCGGTTTTTTCGGCATTTTTAAGCACATTCAGCCGCTCGCGAAGTTTTTCGGTTTCGCCTACTTTTATTGCGGCGGCTTCGATTTCCTGAATTTGATATTTCAGCAAATCGACCGTACGAAGCTTTTCTTCTTGGTCAGTATACGTAGCGTTTAGCTGCTTTCTTATTCTTGTGAAGTCGGCAAATGCCAGCGAATAATTATCAAACTCACTGTTATCGTTAATATATTCGTCTAAAAGATTACGGTGATTTTCTTTATTAAGCAAAAGTTGATTAGAGTGTTGACCGTGAATATTTATAAGTTTTGAAGCAATCTGTTTAAGAAAACCGACCGTTGACGGGCGATCGTTAACCCTTACGGTATTTTTTCCATCAGTATTGAGAGTGCGTGATATTACAAGACTGTTTTCGGTAACATCGTAGCCATTTTCGATTAAAAATTCGCTTACATCGGAGCTAATATCACAAAATTCGGCGCTTACTGACGCATGATTTTCGCCGCTTCTTATAAGTTCTTTACCGGTTCGTTCGCCAAGTATCGTCATAATCGAATCAATTACAATAGATTTACCGCTGCCGGTTTCACCCGTAAGCACCGAAAAACCCGCGTCAAAATAAATTTTGGCGCTTTCAATTACGGCAATATTTTCGATGTAAAGATACTTTAGCATTATAACAGTCCGTTCAGTTTAGTTACGAGTTCTTTGGATTTGTTCTCATCTTCGGTAATAATAAAAATTGTGTCGTCGCCTGCAAGCGAACCTATAATCAGGTCGGACATGGTGGCGTCAATAGCCGCGCAAGCCGCCTGCGCCATACCCGAATAGCATTTAATAACTACGTCGTTTTGCGCGCTTTTTATACTTGTAACCGATTTTGAGAAAATATCCCGGTATCGTTCAAGCGAGCCTTTGTTTAGGGTTTCCGGGGTACCTGAAAGCGCATAACAGTATTTACCGTTTTTATTAACCTTTACGATATTAAGGTGCTTAATATCTCGTGAAACCGTAGATTGGGTGGTTTCAAAACCTTTACTCTCTAAAAGGGTTTGCAGTTCTTCCTGAGTTTCGATATCATGATTTTTAATTAACTGTAAAACCGTTTCACGTCTTGATTTAGTCATTTACATCACCGCTTTTCTGTTTTTGTGCGAATACGTCATAAAATCCGCTGTCGCTTATCTTAATAAACTTTACAAAATACCGGTCGTCTTGCGATATTACAACCTCTTTATCGTTACTGACCTCTATGGCGTTTTCGCCGTCAATAGATAACATTGCCCTGGTGTTTTCGGGTGATCGCACACCTATTTTAACCGCGTTGTTAGAAGACAACACTATGCTTTTAGACGACGACCATTGCGAACAAATCGGGGTAAGAATTATCGCCGGTAAATCGGGTTCAACTAAAGGACCTCCGGCTGATAATGAATATGCCGTAGATCCTGTTGGGGTGGCGGCAATAAGACCGTCGGCGCGTGAGGACATTGAACCGCAGTTTAGTTTAACATCAATGTCAAGCATACGCGAGGCAAAACTTTTTGAGATAACCGCGTCGTTTAGGCACCTGTAAATATTATTATCGTACTCTACCTTTAAAAGCATACGCTTTTCGATGGTGTAATCACCCGAAATAAGGCAGGATAATTTTTGAAGTTCCCATTTTTCAAGCGAAGATAAAAAGCCTATTCTGCCGGCATTTATGCCAATAACAGGTTTGTCGCAATAGGCCGCCATTTTAGCGTGGTGAATTATGGTGCCGTCGCCGCCGATAATAAGGACGACGTCGCACAGTTCGTAGGCGTTGGGGTCATTTTCAAAAAAATCAATTTTTAATTTTTTCAGCTGCTTTTTTACTTCTTTTAAGATTTGGTCAGCTCCGCTTTTTGAAAAATTTACGAATATCGCCGCTTTCATTCATTTCACCTCTTCAAAGTTAAAAATGCATTATTTACTATATTTTCTATTTCGTTGTTTCGGATTTTTGATTTTTCGTTTGATTTTTTAAGATATATTAGATATTCAATGTTTCCCTTTTGACCGCAAATAGGCGAAAAGGAAAGATTTTGCGGCGACAAGCCGCAGTTTTCAAAGTATGCAGACAAATCGTAAATAAGCGAAATATGAACCGATTTATCACGAACTATACCGTTCTTGCCCACTTTTTGTTTGCCCGCCTCAAACTGCGGTTTAATAAGCAAAACCGCGCCGCTTCCTTCTTTAAGTATTTGAAAAATCGAAGCGGCTATCTTTTTAAGGCTTATAAAAGAAACGTCGCATACCGCAAAGTCTATACTGCCGATAAGCTCTTTGTTTTCTACAGTGCGAAAATTGGTTTTTTCCATATTAACTACGCGGGGGTCGTTTAATATTTCAGCGGCAAGTTGACCGCTGCCGCTGTCTATGGCATATACCTTGCTTGCGCCGTTTTGCAAAAGGCAATCGGTAAATCCGCCAGTGGACGCACCTATATCCGCACAAATTAGATTTTTAACCGAAATGTTAAAATCGTCTAATGCTTTTTCAAGCTTAAGCCCGCCCCGACCTACATATTTTAGTGGATTAAAAAGAATTCCAACGGAGTCGTTTTCCGAAACGTCTGTACTTGGTTTCAAACCTGTTTTGCCGTTGAGCGAAACGGCGCCGCTTTCAATATACATTTGTGCTGTGCTGCGGCTTTTACATATACCTTTTTTGAATAAATAAAGGTCTAATCGCATAGGCTTGCCGCCTTTATTATATCGTCTTTATAAAGACCGTATCGTTTTCGCAAACTTTCGGTATCGCCGCAAGGAACAAAGGTGTTATCTAACGCATGAATATTTACTTTAACTCCGGTATTTGCCGCAATATATTCGCCTATACCGCCGCTTTTGATACTTTCTTCAAAAACGTGGACATTTTTGTACTTATTTATAATTTCAAAAACCTCGTCGCTAAGCGGGAAAATCTTATTAAGCTTCAAAACTGCGGCTGTATCCGAAATATCGGTTGTATAATTCGAAAGTCCGCCAAATGTAATTATAAGGGTTTTGCTTTTACGGTTGCCGAAAAGGTAATAATCGGCCGGTTCAAAACGGTTGAAATAACTGTTTTTGTCGTTACCTTTTTCGTATCTGATTGCAAAAATACCTTTTTCGTGACTTGCCGCTTTATTGATGAAATATCTGAGTTCTTTATTTGTAGACGGCGAATAAATTTGGGTATTCGGTATACAGCGAAGCATCGGAATATCAAAAACCCCGTTGTGGGTGTCGCCGTCTGCTCCGACAATTCCCGCACGATCTACAAGTAAATTTACGGGCAGATTTTGTATGGCGGTATCGTGTATAAGCTGATCGTATGCCCTTTGTAAAAAAGAAGAATATACCGCAAAAAAAGGTATTTTTTGGCGGCTTGCAAGTCCTGCGCAAAAGGTTACGGCGTGTTGTTCGGCAATGCCTACGTCGAAAAACCTTTTTTTATAACGCTGTGCAAAATTTTCAAGTCCCGTACCCTTAACCATGGCGGCGGTTACGGCGCAAATTCTATCGTTTTTTTCAGCAAGGGCGCAAAGCTCGTCGCCTGCAACATGTGAAAAATCTGCGCAGTTGACAAAATTTCCGCCTTCATCAATGTTAAAAGGTTTTACGCCGTGATAGTTTTGCGGAGTTTTCTCGGCGTCGGGATAGCCCTTACCCTTTTGGGTTAAAAGGTGAATTAGCGCAGGGCGTTTTTCGGATTTGGCAATATTTAATACGTTTATTATTTTTTCAAGGTCGTGTCCGTCAATAGGTCCAAAGTAGTGAAAGCCCATATCTTCAAAAATATTGCTGTGATAAATCGCGTTTTTAAGGGCGTTTTTAGAGCGCAGTAAATTATGCTTAAGTTTTCTGCCTATAACGGGAATACGAACAATCATACGTTCTACGTTGTGCTTAAAGCGGTGATATGAAGCGCGAGAACGAATTATGCTTAAATACCTGGCGAACGCGCCGACATTTTTTGAAATTGACATTTTATTATCGTTTAATATGACAATCATTTTAGATGACGAAGGGGTATTGTTAAGTCCCTCGAAAGCCATACCTCCGGTCATGGCGCCGTCGCCTATAACCGTAACCGTAAAAGAGTCGTCGCCGTCCAGTTTTTTAGCGGCGGCGATTCCCACCGCCGATGAAATTGCGCAACTGCTATGCCCCGAAATAACAGGGTCATGAACACTCTCATCCGGGCGCATAAAACCGGAAATACCGTCAAGTTGCCGCAGGGTATTAAAGCGGTCGTATCTTCCGGTTAACAGCTTATGAACGTAGGACTGATGACCGACGTCAAACAGCACCGAGTCGGTCGGAGAATTAAATACCGTATGTATAGCAACCGATAACTCGACTACGCCCAGGTTCGAAGCAAGATGGCCGCCGTTTACAGATATAGTCTTTATAAGACAATCGCGGATCTCAGCGCATAGTTCCTTCTTTTGAGATAAATCGAGTTTTTTTAGGTCGTCGGGTGATTTAATTGTAGGCAGATAGTTAGACAATTATATACTCCATCAGTAATTTCTGTTAACAAGATAATCGGCAAGTTCCGCAAGCGTCGCCGTATTATTTGTAAAGCGGTTAAGGGATTCTTTCGCCTTATTTGTGTAAAATATAACGTCTTGTTTGGACTGATCTAATCCGCGAATTGTGACATAGGTGGTTTTGCCGTTTTCCCTATCGCTTCCAACGGGTTTGCCAAGCAGGTCGGTCGTGCTTTCGATATCTAAAATATCGTCTTTAATCTGAAAAGCTATACCGAGATTTTCGGCAAAGTCAGCCGCCGCCGATACTTTTTCCCTGTCGACTCCAGCGAGAATACATCCTATAGTGCAAGCAGCCTTTAACAATTTTCCCGTTTTAAGGGAATACATCTTTAATATCTGTTCTTTATTTGGCGAAGATTTCTCAAAAGCTAAATCTAAGATTTGACCGGCTATCATTCCGTTAATGCCTGCGCATTCAGCCAGGGTTTTGATAGCTTGGGTTTTGTATCTGTCATCAACATTTGAATTACAGGCAACATTAAAGGCTTCGGTTAAAAGCGCGTCGCCCGCCAAAAGGGCGGTATCTTCAGAAAAACGCTTATGGCAAGAGGGTCTCCCGCGGCGCAGATCGTCATTATCCATACAAGGCAGATCGTCGTGTATAAGCGAATACGTATGTATCATTTCAATAGCCGCCGCAAAGGGAAGCGCGTCTTTTATATTACCGCCGCACAAAGAGCAGAATTCCAAAAGCAGCGCCGGACGAAGTCTTTTTCCGCCGGCAAGAAGGCTGTAATTTGCGGCGTCAAATATAACCTTATACTCATCTTCACTTTGTAAAACCGAAGATAAACAGGTTTCAATTTCTTGTTTGTACTTATCTGTTATCATTTACGGTTACCTTCAGTTTTGCATTTTGTATGGTTTGTTCACACTCTTTAATAATTTTCATGCCTTCTTCATAAAGATTTGCGGCGGTTTCAATATCACAATCGCCGTTTTCAAGTTGTTGTGTTATTTGTTCAAGTTTTGCAAGATTTTCATTAAATTTAGCCATTGTTTACACCTGCTTTTACATCTTTTGCCGTAAGTTCGGCGACGCCGTTATGGGTTTTAATCAACAATCTGGCGTTTTCATCTATTTGTGTCGGGCTTGTAACCACTACGCCGTTATTGTAAACCACCGAATAGCCGCGTTTTAACACCTTTTGAGGGTCAAGCGCCATAAGTTTTGATTTAATCGCCGTTACGCTTGATATATTTTTTTGAATAATTGTTAAGTAAAGGTTTGAAATTGCAGTTTTGTGGTCTTTCAGCTTTTGTTCGTACACCTGATAGGTTTTGAAAGGCGAGGCAAAAACCTCACGGTTTTTATACTGCGTAAGCCTTAGGCCGGCATATTCGATTATCTTTTCAAAAATTTGAAGTAAATTGTTTTTTGCGTTTTTTATATGCTGTAATTTTTCGGTAATGTCGGGCAGAATTTGTTCCGCCGCCGCCGACGGAGTGGGACAACGCTTATCGGCGACAAAATCACTGATAGAAAAATCTATCTCGTGACCTACGGCAGATACAACCGGAGTGGTCGCTTTATAAATCTCGCGCGCCAGGGCTTCGTCGTTAAACGCCGATAAATCCTCTTTCGAACCTCCGCCGCGGGTAATTACAATTATATCGTTATTGTCGCTGTCGGCAAGTTTTAGCGAATTTATAAGGGTTTTAGGAGCGGTTTCACCCTGCACAAGCGAAGGATAAATCACTATTTCACACAAAGGGTATCTTCGCTGCGCCACCGTAATAAAATCATGAACCGCCGCGCCGTCGGGCGAAGTTACAAGCGCAATTTTTTGCGGGTAAGACGGTATAGGTTTTTTATGCTCATCGGCAAAAAGACCTTCGGAATACAGTTTCAGTTTGAGCATTTCATACTCAATTGCAAGTTTACCAAGTCCCTGCTGTGTAACGGTATCGCAAATCAGTTGATACACCCCGTCGCGCTCGTAAACCGTGACCCTGCCCGTGCAAATTACAAAGTCGCCCTCTTTGGGGAGAACGGGTAATTTGGCGGCATTGGCGGCAAACATAACCGCTTTAAGCGAGGTATCTGCCTCCTTTAATGTGAAATACACATGACCCGAAGCATACTGCCTTAGCGACCCGATTTCACCCGAAACGGTAACAAAATTAAGGTGCGCGTCGCCGTCTAACAGCGATTTAATATACATATTCAGTTGTTTAACCGAAAGCGGCGCAGAGTTTAACAATTCTTAAATCCTCCGTATTTATGTGCGCATAAAATCGCTATACCAAGGGCGTTATCACCGGAAAATTCAGCAGAAGCAAAATTACAGTCAAATCTTTTTTGTATTATACCTTTAATAATCGAGTTAGCCATAACCCCGCCCGAAAATACGATCGGTAAATATCCGCCGACTAAATTTTCGGCATACTCCAACATATCGCACAAGGTATAGCCGATATATTCAAATAAATACCGCGCAACAGTTTGGTTGCTATGGGTTTTCAGCATATCGTAACATTTATTCTCTACTCCGGACAAACAGCAGTTGCCCGTTTTCAGAGCTGTTTTAATCTTGAATGTGTTTGTACCGCCAAGAGCAATTTTTTCAAGCTGTTCGCCTGCCGGGAATTTAAGTCCCATATTAACGCCCACGCGGTCAATTAACTGACCTGCGTTTATATCGAGCGAACCCGAAAGTTTAGTAACACTGAGTATTTCGGTATCGGGTTTTACAAGAAGACACTCGGTAGTGCCGCCTGAAACGTGGAAAGCAATAAATTCTTTATCAATCAAATCAAGGCGGTTGCAGCTATATAACGCCGCCATAATATGACCCTGCTGATGTGAAAACCCGTAAAACGGAACCGAGAGAAGCGTAGAAATATTTTTTGCCAGCGAAAGTCCTGCTAAAAAACACGGCATATAACTGTTGGGTCGTGAAGTCGGATAAGCCGCCGCCGCAACAGCCTTAATATTGTTGTAATTAAGGTTAGATGAAGCAAAAAGTTCAGAGAACACAATCGGCAACTGTCTGGTGTGCAAAAATACCGCGTCGTTTTGACGAAGCCCGACTTTGCCCGGTTTAACTTCAAGCAGTTTACGGTTGTGCGCGATATTATCGCCGTAAACGGCACAACTTGTACGGTAGTTGCTGGTATCAAAACCTAAATAATCAGCCATTTTTTTTCTTAATAATCGAAGACAAAACGCCGTTAATAAACTTAGCGTCGTCTTCTTTGCAGTAGGTTTTTGCAAGCTCTACCGCCTCGTTGGCAGATACCGATTCGGGAATGTCGTCCATAAACATAATTTCGTAAACTGCAAGGCGCAGTATTGCAAGCGCCGTTTTTGAGATGCGGTCAATCGTCCACGAATTAAGATTTTCGGCAATTAAACTGTCGATTTTTTCTTTATTGTCTATTACGCCGCAAAAGGTTGAAATTATATAGTCGGTGGTTTCGAAATCGCGGCTTTCAACCGAAGCGGCAACAATGTCTTCAGGGGTATCGTTGCTGAAGATTTCTTCAAATATAAGGCAAAAACATTGTTCACGTTCTTTTTTTCTATTCATAGGGCACCCACTTAAAACTTATTCACAATATTATATAATAAAAACTGCAAGTTTTCAAGTATTAAATAAAGACTTATTTTTGATAAGGGCAAATCGGTTTTGGAAGGCGATTTTTGCTGTCGGTCATCGCCTCAAAGCCTTGCTAAACGAGAGTATGCCTGCGTTTCTCGGCTTCGACCGACAGCAAAAATCGCATCTTACAAAACTGCTTCGCACCTGAAAAAGAGAAAAATACGA
>CADBUL010000098.1 GCA_902797875.1 Oscillospiraceae bacterium
CCATCAACCTACGGCGCAAAACCGAATATGGGAGAGTTCCCGAGTGGCCAAAGGGGGCAGACTGTAAATCTGTTGCGCTTCGCTTCAATGGTTCGAATCCATTCTCTCCCACCAAAAAATCCCGTTCTTTTGAACGGGATTTTTTATCCAAGCCGGCGGTACGGCGGCTTGGCATGTAATCACCGCGCGGGCGCGATGTATGTAATCTCGCCGCAGGCGAGCATGTAATCACGCGTAAGCGTGTGGGTTTTCGTCGGCTTGATGCCATACATCCCTTCGGGATGATTCCATACAATGCTTCGCATTGATTACATGCACTTGCGTTGCAAGTGATTTTTTTACAAAAAAGCACCGCTTTATGCAGTGCTTTTAATTTTATCTTTCTTTCACCCCAACACACTCACGTTTTCCTCAAACAACTCCTTTGTCAGCAGGTTTTTGTAGATTGAAAGGTAGATTTGCGGGGAAAATTTGGCGGTGTGGGAAAGCGGCAGCGATAAGATTTTGTATTCCACGCCGAACACCTTTGCGCGTCTTTGGGTGTCGATAAGCCCGTTTTTAAGATAAAAGTCGATTCGCCGCCGCCGTGTAATTTTTTGGCTTTCGTTTTGCGCCGTATCGGGGTTTTCCGACTCGATTATTACAATCTCGCACACCGGTTTGAGTTCGGCTTTAAGCATATTCAGAAACCGCGAACCGATACCGCCGCCTCTTTTTCCGCGCACGACGGCAAAATAGTCAAGAAGCCGGCATTTTTTATCGATTATAAAAAACGCGTATGCCAAAAGCTGGTCGCCGTCATACAGCCCGTAGGCGTTATAAACCCCTTTGTCAAAGCCCTTTATAATGGTGGCAAGCGGCTTTACCTCGTCTTTGGGAAAGTCAAAAACAAGGTGGTTTTCATATATTTTTTCTATGCTTATTTTATCAAGTTTTCGTGCTGTCATTTTGGCTCCTTTGGGGTAAAACTATACCAGAAACGGCTCTTTGCCGGGTCGATGCAATATGATTTCGTCGATAACGGCGTTGCCGCGGTTTTTAAGCAAAAAAACCACCGCATTTGCGACCTCTTCGGGCAAAATCATTTGCTGCCCCGCAAGTTCGGGGCGTGTGAGTTTTATCATTTCGGTTAATACGCCGCCGGGCGATATTAGGTGAACGCGCAGACCTTTGTCGTAGTATTCGCTCGCTAACGATTTGGTAAAGCCCGAAAGACCGTGTTTAGACATAGCGTAGACGCTTTGGTCGCGGTAACCGCGATGCCCCACGACCGAAGAGATGTTTACTACGGTTGCGCGGTCGGATTTAAGCAGGTGCGGCAGCGCCTCTTTGGTAAGAAAATAGGGTACGCGCAGGTTTAAGTTCATAATATCATCGTACTCTTGCGCCGTTACCTTTTCTATGGGCGAATTTATGGCGATGCCGGCGTTGTTTATAAGAAAATCTATTTTACCGAAGACGCCAAGCCCGGCGTTTATGCCGTTTTGAAGGGTTTTAAGGTCGCGCAAATCGCCCGGCGCGGCAAGACATTCTGCACCGAGGTTTTCAATTTCGGCTTTAACAAGGTCAAGATTACGGGCGTTTCTGCCTCCGAGCGCGACGATATTTACACCCTCTTTTGCAAGGGCTAAAGCAAGGGCCTTGCCTATGCCCGACCCCGCCCCGGTTATAACCGCAACGCGGCTTTGTATGTTTTGATCCATAATTCTCTCCTTAAATCGAGTTTACGCTACCGTTATTATAGCAGAGAAAGTTTGTTTTAGCAACAAACCGTATTGACTAAAACGCCAAACGCCTATATAATAAACATGAAAAACCGTAAATGCGAGGCGTTTTATGAAAAAAACATTAAAACTTATCTGCGCGGCGGCGGGTCTTTTGCTGATTATATCTTTAAGCGCATGTTCACATCCGGACTATACCGTAGAACAGGCCAAACAAACATACCAAAGCGGCGATTACGCTCAGGCGTTAAAGATGTTTAAGGCGCTTGCCGAAGATGACGGCGAAGCCGCTTGTTACGCGGGTTGTATGTACTTCGCGGGCGAGGGAACGGCGGCAGACAAGGAAAAAGCCAAAGAGTATTTCGAAGCTTCGGCGAACGCCGGTAACCTTAACGGGATATACAATCTGGGGGTTTACTACGAGGACGCCAAAGACTACCAAACCGCCGTTGAATACTACCAAAAAGCGGCATACCGCGGCGACCAAAACGCCATATACGCACTTGGCGTCTTTTACGAACGGGGGCTTGGCGTTTCGGTTGATTACGCCCACGCCGCAGAATATTATAAGGTCGGCGCGGCAAAAGGAAACGTTATGTCGATGATGCGCCTTGCCGGGCTTTACGAGAAGGGAACGGGTGTAGAAAAAGACCTGAACGCCGCCAAAGATTACTACAAAATGGCTGCCGACTCAGGCAATTCCGACGCGGCCAAAAAACTTGAAGAATTGAAATAAACCGGTCTAATTAAGGGCAAAAAACGGTTGAAAAACCGCGAAACCTTATTAAAAATTATTCAAACAAACCTATAATTTTCGGGGGATAAATAATGAAAGATTTTTTCAAATTTGCGCTCTGCCTATCGGCGGCGTTTTGCCTTGTTTTTGCGGCGCAAACGGTAGTTTTTGCCGCCGCCGAAAACAACGAGCTTAAGACGGTCGCTTATATTTCGGTAGACCAAAACGGCGTTAAGGTGGACGGCATTTTGCGAGCCGAACAAGACCTTATTGAAACCGGCGTATCCTTTAACAAAGAGCAAAAAATCCTTACGGTTATGCGAGATATTAACTGTAATTCGCCGGTGGGACTTTACTGTGATTTAGAGGGGCTTGTAATAAAAACAAACGGTAAACACGCCATAAACGTATACGGCAGCTACACCCTTAACGGCAAAGCCGAAAATTACGGTGTTTACGTCAACAAAACCGTCGTTTTTGACAACGATTGCGAGCTTGATATCTGCGCTCGCGACCTTGACGCGTCGGTTGCGAAAACCGTCGCGCTCGACAATAAAGAGGTAACCGTTTTTGAAAGCTACGGCGTTTTTGCGAATGCTCCCGTAACCTTCAGAAACGCCGAGGAAACCACCGTAAAAAGCGGCAACGCGGGCGACCATACCGCCGCCTTCGCCAAAAGCTGCGCCATAGCGGGAAGCGGGCAAAAATCGGTTGTAGGCAAGGTAAAATTTATTGCCGGGAACGTTACGGCGGCACAGCCCGAAAACGCCGTTTCCAAGGCGGTTGAAGGGGAAATAATCGGCGCCGGTAACGCCGCTTTGCAAGACGGCGTGATTTATTCAAATCAAAAGATTTACACCGTTTCAAACGGTCCGTGGGCGGTTGTTTCGATAATCGAATTTACTGTAATAATCGCGGCGGCCGTATGCATTGTAATTCTGATTAAGAGATGTGCGAATAAGGAGCAAAAAGGCTGCAAAAACAAAAAATAATCAACCTTAAAACGACCGCAACAGGCCGGGATTTCCCCGGCTTGTTTTTTTGTTTTCGGGTTTGGCCGGTTAAAAATTCAACCGCTTTTTTTGTTAAGATTTTGACCTTTGGGGGGCGCTATGTATATAATATACAAAAAATAAATATCAATTTGTATAAGTTTTAGGTTGAAAACGGCGGCCAAATTTGGTATGATAAGATTGTAATATAGGCTAAAGTGACCAATTGTCGCCGCCTGTGTTATTAAGCAAAGATTCGAGAGGAGAAATTACATTGAAGAGCATGAAGAAAGGATTATCGATACTTCTGTGCCTTTGCCTTGTGGTAACCACCGTATACGGTTGTTTCACCTTCGAGGCGCTGGCCGACGGCGATAATCTATGGTCCTACGGAACCAACGAAAATGTGCCCTCGGGATTTACGTCGGGCATTAGCGGAACGGTAAACAGTTACGGATTTTTCGCTAATACCGTGTCTGCGGGCGTAGTTAACGTTACGGTTGATTCCGGCGGATACAACAGCGCGAACGCGCTGCACCTGGTGTCGACCTACGTTAACAACTCGGTTGGCCGTATTATCGAGATCGAACAGGGGAAAACCTATAAAATCTCGTTTAAGTATAAGGGCGACGGTAAAGGCTACCCGTTCTTAATACTTAATATGGACGACAGAGTTCGACCCGGCATTGTTAACAACAACCAGGTTTCGGTTAGCGCCAACTACACCGAGATAGAACGCAAAGCCAGCTGGAACTTCCCCAACTGCGGCGATACATGGAACACCTACGAAAAGACCTTTACCGCCTCGACCGGTAATTACCTGGCTGTTTTGTGGGCTACTTCGCAGTCAACGGCAGGCTCTCAGACCAACCTTTATATGGACGATATCGTTGTATCTGAAGTAATTGACGTTAATTTCAAACAAAACGTTAACGGTCATTACGTATACGATAACTTCGGCGACGCGGGTACCGTTTCGGCAAGCTCGGTCGGAAGCAACCAGATTCAACTTAACGCCGTTCCCAATGCGGGTTATAAATTTATGGGCTGGTATTACGGCACTACCAAGATTTCGTCCAACGCTTCGTATAAGGTTGCCTATGTTCCCGGCAGAACCTTCATTGCCAACTTCCAGACCGATACGCTTGAGGTTAACATGTGGGCCGACGGCAATATGGAAACCATATCCGAAAGCTATTCATATTTAGGCAGCAACATAGTTAACGGCGAAAATCCCGACGGCTGGGTTGGCTACCGCTTGGGCAGCAACAACCAGTACACCAGGGTAAGACCCGTTACCGACGATAAACACGGCGGCAGCTATTCGCTCCACCTTGATTTATGGGGCGCCATGCGTGTGTTCGGTCGCCGTTTACAGTTGAGACCGGGCAGAACCTATCGCTTTAGCTATTGGCGCAAGGGTTATGTTGATACCTTCGGCATTTACAACCATAACGATCCCGACCTTGAAATCAGCTGTACGGACGGCGAGCACGGCCTTGACGCTATGGGCGACGTATCGGGTGTTACCACCCTTGTTTCAAGCAGAGCAACCGGCGACGGTTGGACCGAGTACACCTACGAGTTCACCACCGAGGCGGGCAAGTCTTATGTCGATATACTTTGGGCAAGAAACAGCAAGGACTTATGCTATATCGACGACGTTTCGCTTGTCGAGGTAGGTCACTACTTCGGCGGTCTTCATTCGGCGGTTCCCGAAACCTGTACCACTGCGGGCTCTATTGCATATTATACATGCCAAGACTGCGGCGCATACGCCAACGCCGCCAAAACAATAATTTCTTCTTCTGATATAACCATCTCTCCCACCGGGCACAATCCGGTATACTTAACCGCAAAAGCAGCTACCTGCGTAGACAAGGGTTACACACAGGCTTGCTACTACTGTAAAAACTGTAAAAAATATTATTCCGACGCGGAGTGCACTTCACAACTTGACACCGCTTCGGTAGAAATCGCACCGACCGGCGTACATACGATTTCGTACGTTTCGGCAAAGGCGGCTACCTGTACAACCAACGGTAATACCGCCCATTATGAATGCTCGGTCTGCGGACAGGGCTTTGCCAACTCGGCAGGCACTTCCACGCTGGCACAAAACTCCTGGGTAACCCCCAAAACCGCGCACCAGTTCGGTTCACAGGTTGCGGCGGTTAACCCCACCTGCAGCGCAAACGGTATGAAAGCCCATTACAGATGCACAAGCTGTAACGGTTATTTCGACCTATATAAAAACGAAACCACCGCGCAAGAGCTTACCATTCCCGCTACCGGACACACCTACGGTACGCTTATAGGCGGCACGCCCGCCACCTGCGACCACCCGGGACAGATGTCGCATTATGTATGCAGCGAATGCGGCGGCTATTTCGACGCCGACAAAAACCCCATCGCCGCGGGTGAAATAACCCTTGCGCAGCTTTCGCACGATTACGGAGTTATTATTCCTCAGCAAGACCCGACCTGCACCACCGAGGGTATTGCAAGACATTATCACTGCGAAAACTGCGGCAGATATTTTGACGAAAACAAAAATGAAACCACCCTTACGGCTCTTACCATAGCGCCGCTTGGACACGTAGCTATACACGTACCTTATAATAAACCCAAAGCCGACTCCGACGGTTGGTATGAACACTGGTACTGCCAGCGTTGCGACAGCTACTTTATTAACAGCTCGCTTTCTAAAAAGGTTAGCCGAAGCGAAGTTTGGCTGCCCCACACCTCCACCCAAAACGGCACCACCGGCGCTTGCAGCTGGAGCCTTACTAACGGCGTGCTTACCATTTCGGGCAGCGGCGCAATGGCAAACTACTCTTCTTACAATATCGACCGCCCCTGGGGCGTTCAAATCACCAAGGTTATAATTGAGAGCGGCGTTACAAACATAGGCAATTATGCGTTTAAGGGCTGCTCAAAATTAGCCGAAGTTCAAATTGCAAACTCGGTTACCCGCATCGGCGCGGGCGCCTTCAACGGCACCGCTATTCAAACCATCTCGATTGGCAGCGGCGTAACCTACATCGGCGCGGGCGCATTTGACAATACGGGCGCGCTTACAAGCATTACGGTTGCGGGCGGCAACACGGTTTACAGCGCATCGGGCAACTGCCTTATCGAAACCGCCACCCACACCCTTATTCGCGGCGCCAACAATTCGGTAATACCCTCTGACGGCTCGGTAACCGCCATCGGCGAGCGCGCCTTCTACGGTTGCGCCGATCTTACAAGCGTTACAATTCCCGCCGCCGTTACCTATATAGGTGCCGAGGCGTTCATGGGCTGTACCGGTCTTACAAGCGTAGCGCTTGGCACCGGTGTTAAGACCATATCTGCCTACGCTTTCGCCGACTGCGAAGCGCTTACAACCGTAAGCGGCGGAGCCAACGTTACCTCCATCGGCGCCAAAGCATTTGACGAAACCGCGTGGCTTAGCGCACAGTCCGGCACAAACGGCGTTGTATATTTAGGTCAGGTTGCCTACCTATATAAAGGCGGCGCACAGTCGGTTACACTTCAAAGCGGAACCAAATCGATTGCTCCTTACGCATTTAAGGGTTCGGCAATTACGGCTATTACCCTACCGAGCGGTTTTGTAAGAATAGGCGACAACGCTTTTGAAAACTGCACATCGCTTGCAAGCGCAACCCTTCCGTCTTCGCTTACGAGCATCGGCGTATGGGCGTTCAAGGGTTGTACCGCCCTTACCGGCATTAACCTGCCGAGCGCACTCACAAGCATCGGTTACGGCGCCTTTAACGGCACGGGACTTACCGAGGTAACCATCCCCGAAAACGTTGTTTACCTCGAGGGCGAAACCTTTGCAAACTGCGGCGCTCTTTCTAAGGTTGACATTAAATCCGATTTAGTAGGTATTGGCGCATACGCTTTCAGCGGTTGTGTCGACCTTAACGAAATCGCGTTACCCGATACACTTGCAACCGTGGGCTACGGCGCCTTTGACGGTTGCGTCGAACTCAAACGCGTTTACTATGCGGGCTGGCAGGACGACGCTTCCGAAATAGTTATCGACGGCGCCAACGAAAACCTCACCAAGGTTGACTGGACCTACGGCTACGAACACGAGGTTGTGTCGCCTTCGGGCAGCACCGGCAGCGTAAGCTACACCGTTTCGGGCACAACGCTTACGATTTCGGGCAGCGGCGCAATGGCAAACTACACCTACGATTCGAAACTTCCGTGGGGTACCGCCATTACAACCGTTGTTGTTAAAAGCGGCGTTACCAATATAGGCAACTACGCGTTTAAGAACTGTGCGAACATTACCTCGGTAACGCTTCCCTCTTCGGTAACGACGGTCGGCGAACTCGCCTTCTTCGGATGCGAAAAGTTAAGCAGCATATCGACCGCCAACATTACTACCTATAATTACGGCTCGTTTAAGGGCTGTAAGTCAATGACGGCGGTGACCGTCAATGCGTCGGTTACGGCAATTCCCGCGACCTGCTTCTCGGGTTGTTCGAAGCTTGCCACCGTTACCTTTAACGGCACAAACGTTACCTCAATAGGCACAAGCGCATTTGAAGATTGTGCAAAACTCACCTCCGTAACCGTTCCCTCGGGTGTAAGCACTATCGGCAAAAAAGCCTTCTACGGTTGTACTTCTCTTAAAACCGTTACTCTTAACAGCAATCTCAGCAGTATCGAAAGTCTGGCATTCGGTAAGTGTTCGTCTATCAGTACACTGACCGTACCGACCGGCATCTCGACCATCGGCGAGGGCGCCTTCTTCGGTTGCTCGGGTCTTACAAGCATTAGCTTACCGTTCGTAGGTAATCGCAAGGTCACCTACTCCGATACCAACAAGCACACCTTCGGTTATATCTTCGGCAAACAGCCGTACGACGGCGGCGAAGCGGTTCGGCAAAACTATGTAACGGCAGCCACCCAGCCTTCGTCCGCAAGCTATACCGTTACCCACAAGAACCGCACGAGCTACACCTACTCCACTACATATTACGACTACGATAACAACGGCGGAAGCGGTGTTTATTCAGAACGCAAAGACAATGCAGTTAATATATATTATATTCCGCGTTCGCTTAGCAAGGTTACAATTACCAACAGCAGTTTCATTCCGTCATACGCGTTTGAAAACTGCGATATGTTAGGTTCGGTTACCATTTCTTCGGCTGTTACTGCGATGGGTTACTCCGCGTTTAAGAACTGTAAGAACCTGTACTCGTTTACCGCTTCTAACAGCAGCACCTCAACCTTAGGTAAAGAAACCTTCGAATACTGCTCAAATCTCAGATCGGTCACCATCCCGACCGGCAATACGGCAATGACCAACCTTGAGTACAACCTGTTCTACGACTGCTACAACCTTAAGAGCTTTACCGCTCCGCAGGGCATTCAGTACATCGAAAAGCAGGCGTTCTGGGGCTGTTCGAATCTTTCGACCATACACCTGCACTCAAACGTTAAGGCTATAGATACCGACGCGTTTGACGGCTGCGACAGCATAAAAGATATTTATACTAAAGCTTCAAAACCGTCGGCGCTTACGGGCAGAAAACACAACATTACCGTTAGCGGTGACGCTTCGCCCTTCGACGCCGACGACATCACCTGGCACTACGGCTCCACTCTTTATTATGATAACTACGGTGTAACCGGCAACTGTACATGGAAAATCACCAACAATACGGTTCTTACCATAAGCGGTACCGGTGCTATGGGCGACTACGTACTTGGCGAAAATATGCCGTGGATTAAAGCGCTTACCTCGGTTGTAATTGAAGAGGGCGTAACCAGTATCGGCAACTACGCCTTCCAGGGCAACGATTCGATCACATCGATAACCATCCCCAGCACCGTTCGCACCATCGGCGAGGGCGCTTTCTACGGATGCAAAAAGATTACGTCGATTTCGCTTCCCGCAAAGCTTTACAGCATAGGCGCTTACGCCTTCAACGGATGCACCGGTCTTACAAGCGTTACGCTTCCCGACGGCATTAAGACAATTCCCGCAGGCTTGTTCAGCGGCTGTACCGCTCTTACCACCGTTAATATGACCGACGACGTTACCAGCATCGGTAACGGCGCGTTCCTTGGTTGTAACCACCTTACCTCCATCAGTCTTCCTTCAGCGGTTACAAGTATCGCCGACTATGCGTTCGGTAACTGCTCGGCGCTGACCTCGGTAACTATGGACAGCGAGGTTGCTCACATCGGCTACGGCGCGTTCGCAAATACCGGACTTAGCACGGTAACATACGGCGGCACCCAGACCAAACGCGAAAGCATCGACATCAGCGAAGGCAACTCCAAGTTGAACAATGCAACCTGGACCTACCTTACCAAGAACGGTACAACCGGCGGCTGCACCTGGACGCTCAATAACGGCGTACTTACCATAAGCGGCAGCGGTTCGACCGCCAACTTCTCCATCGATTCGGAACTCCCCTGGGGACACGATATTACCAAGGTAGTTATCGGCAGCGGCGTTACCAACATTTCGGGTAACGGCTATGCCTTCCGCGACTGCCCCAACCTTGCTTCGTTCGAGGTTCAGTCGGGCAACAGCACCTTCTCGGTTGCGGGCAACTGCTTAATCAAAAACGCCGACGGCCACATGAATATAGTAGCGGGCTGTAAGAACAGCGTAATTCCTACTTCGTCTTCACAGGCCGACGTCATTAAGGCAGGCGCCTTCTGTTGCGTACCGGGACTTACCTCGATTCACATCCCCGCCAACATTATATCTATTGATAAACGCGCCTTTATCGGCTGCTCAAACGTACAGACCATCACCGCAACCGCTAACGGCACCTACAGAACCAACGGCAAAATTATCTACAATACCAACGGTAGCGTAGTATTCGGCAGCGCCTACAGCCCCAACCTCTTTGCAAACGGCGACGCCGAAAACATCAGCACAACCGACCTTTCTACCTCAAACGGCTGGACACGTACCGCCGCCAACGGTGTAAGCAACATAGTTGGTCTTAACATCTCGAGTGAACAAGCCCACAGCGGCAGCAAGAGCTACGAGCTCTCATACCTCTACGGTCACGGCGCATACCGTACCTTCCAGCTCACCGCGGGCAAGACCTATACGCTTAGCTTCTGGCACAAGTCGCCGCTTGGCGGTAACTGCCAGTACTTCCAGATAGTAAACCGCGCAAACGCCACCGCAAGCAACGTTGCTATGAACGGCTCGGCCGCCGACGCAAACCACGTACTGCTTGTATCTAAACAGTGGCAGTTCAGCGCGAGCGAGTGGACCAAAGAAAGTTATACCTTTACGCTTGGCGCGGGTATGGATACCATCGATATCGTATTCACCCAGGCGGGCAATACCAACAAGGCGCTCTACTTCGACGACTTCAAGCTTATTGCCAACGACGACTTCGACGGCGTAACCGTTAACCAGATTCTCGACGGTGCGTTTGCCTACAATACCGCGCTTGAAAGCATCTACATTCCTGCTACCGTAACCGCCATCGGCGGCGACGGCAACTATGCGTTTGTTGGCTCGCCCAACTTCAGCGGCGTTTTGGTAGCCGACGGCAACTCCAACTACCACTCCAGCGGCAACACCATTATTAAAGATGATACGCTTGATACGGTTTGGGTTGGTACCAACTGCAGTAATTATGCCGAAGCCGAAACTACTACTTCAATAGCTACAAACGCCTTTAACGGCCGCGCTCAACTTAAGAGCATCAACATCAGCAGATACATTACCTCTATCGGCGACGCCGCCTTCAATGACTGCGACGCTTTAGAGACGGTATACTACGGCGCAAGCCCCGCCTCACGCGATTCGATCAACATCGGCGCCTACAACACACCTCTTACCGGCGCCAAGTGGTTTACAAGTTATTCGGGAACTACCGGAAGCTGCACCTGGTCAACGTCAGGCACCACGCTTACCATCAGCGGCAGCGGCGCTATGGCGGACTACACCGCCGGTACGGCGCCCTGGCCCGAATACATCACCAAGGTTGTAATAAACAGCGGCGTTACCAAGGTTGGAAATTACGCCTTCTACGAGATGCCCAACCTTACCGAAGTTCAAATCGCAGGCAGCACAACCAACATCGGTAACTACGCCTTTGCAAGAAACAGACAACTTTCAAGCGTTTCGCTCACAAGCGGTCTTACCACCGTAAGCGAGGGTGCGTTTATGGGCTGCGACAGCCTTGCCGCAATCACCTTACCCGCAAGCGTTACCACCATCGGCGCATACGCCTTTAACGGCGACAGCGCCTTAACGAGCGTAGAAACCGGCAGCGCGATTACCACGATTGGCAAGTATGCATTTGCCGATTCGGGCATATACTCGGCGGTTATCCCCGCAGGCGTTGCCACCATCGGCGAGTGCGCATTCTCGTCCTGTGAAAACCTGGTTAACGTAGTAATTTCCAACGGCGTAACCACCATCGGTAAGGGAGCGTTCTCTTACGATACCGCTCTTGAAAAGATTGTTCTTCCCGCAAGCGTTACCACCATCGGCGACAACGCTTTCGACGGATGTAACAACCTCAGAAGCTTCTCGATGGGCAAAAACGTTTCGGCCCTTGGTAAAGAGGTGCTTAAAAACACCCGCAACCTTGAAAGCATAAAGGTTGACCCGCTTAACAGCAACTACGAGTGCATCGCAAACAACATCGTAAAAAGAAACGGCGCTGTCGTAACGGTACTTTACGGTTGTAAGAACAGCGTTATTACTACCGATATTACCGCCATCGATTCGCGCGCCTTCTTCGGCAGCGGACTTACCGATTTGTATCTGGCTTCGAGCGTAACCTCTATTGCGTACGACGCCTTTGCGGACAGCGGCGTAGTAAGGGTTAACTATCAAGGCAACGCCGCCGCACGCGACACCATTACAATGGGTACCAACAACGCCCTGCTCCACAGTAACGTCACCTGGATTTACGGGTCTAACAGCGGTACTTCGGGCGATATTAAGTGGTACTACACCGGTACCAAGTTGTTCCTTATCGGAAACGGCGCAATGGCTGACTACTCGGGCAGCAACTCGGCGCCATGGCGTTACAGCACCGATCCTAATACGGGTCTGCCGGTTGAAAACGTCATCACCGAAGTTTACTTCGACGAAGGCATTACCACCATCGGAGCCTACGCTTTCGACGGCTGCACCACCCTTAAGAACATCTCCCTGCCCGCGACCATCGAAGAAGTAGGAACCCGCGCCTTCTACGGCTGCTCCGGGCTTGAACACGTCACTATGGAAGAGGGCAGCGACAGATACTATACCAAGGGCGACTGCCTTATTGAGATAAACGAAGACGAAGGCAACCGAGTGGTACTCGGAACACGCAACAGCGTTATCCCCGAGGACGAGGAAGTTGCTTACATCGCAACCGACGCCTTCCGCAACAACACCGAACTTCGCACCATCGAGATACCCGCCAACATCTACGGCATTAGCGCCGACGCCTTCAGAGGCTGCTCGTCGCTGGCGGAAATCACCTTTAACTATAATTCTTCATTCGAGAGTATCGACAGTTACGCCTTCTACGGCTGCAGCGCACTTGATACTGTATACTTCATAGGCACTACGTCGAATATGAACAAGTTAAAGAACAAAATCCAATCCAACAACACCGAGCTCGAAGACGCAACCTGGAAAGCGGTTTCGGCTTGCGACATCCACGGTCACGTTTACGACGCGGTTTACGCGGAGGTACCCGCCACCTGTACCACCAACGGTACCATCGCTTACAGACATTGCTCGGTATGTAATAAGAACTACGATATGAACGGCAACCTCGCCAACACGGCAGCCAGCCGCCGTATCAACGCTACCGGACACGAATATGTATATTATGATGAACTCGACGCAACCCACTTCAGCGTAGGACATCACGACTACTACTTCTGCCCGAACTGCGGAACCTATTACGATACCGAAAAGGTTGAAACCACCTGGGAGGCGCTGCTTACAGAACCGATTGACTACCTCTACGGCGACGCCGACAACAGCGGTACGGTTGACCTTTACGACGCAATTCTGTTAAGACAGTACGTTGCATATTACAACCCGAGCACCGGCACCTCGACCATTACGGTATACGAAGGCGCCGACGCCAACGCCGACGGCAAGGTTGATCTTATGGACGTCGTACTTATAAGACAGTACTTAGCATATTATGACGACGAGACGGGCTTATCGACCGTTAAGTTAGGACCACTGGCATAATAAAACAGGAAAAGGGCGAGGAAAGCCCCTCGCCCGACACCTTTAATTATTAGGAGGAAAAGATGAAAAGATTTCTTGCCGTCATATTATCGGTACTGTTGATAGTTTGCAGTTTAATTACCGCAACCACAACAGCCTCTGCCGATATAGAGGACTGTGTAATTACGTTTGGAAGCATACCCGCCCACCCGGGCGATACGGTAAACCTTCCTGTTTACATTACCCAAAACCCCGGCGTCGCGGGTCTGAACATGACACTCGATTTACCGAATTACATCACCTGCGACATTGACGGTGACGTCGAAAACGGCAGCCTGTTTTCGGGATTCGGAGCAGGATACAGCATAGTATTCGATAGCGTAAAGAACGTTACAAGCGATGGTCTTTTAATGACCGTTAAGGTTACAATTGACGATGCCGCGGCACTTGGAAGCTACACCGTAGGCGGCGCTGTTTTAAGCTGCTTTAACGAACGCTTCACCAATATCGACTGCACCGTGGTCCCCGGCACCATTACGGTTACCGATGACCGCGTATATGCTACCGCCCTTACGCTTGACAAAACCGAAATTTCGATAGCGGCGGGTGATACCGCTGACCTTTCGGTGGCCTTTACCCCGATTGACACAACCGAAACCGCCCTTGTCTGGAAAACCAGCGACAATACCGTTGCTACCGTATCCAACGGCGTTGTAACCGGTGTTGCTCAGGGTACCGCAAAGATTATCGTTAAGGCGAGATTTACCGCCCACGACAGCGTACCCGCGCCTATCGGAGTAGGCTCTACGGGGTTACCGTTTATACCTATTAAAGAGGTTACCGCAACCTGTATTGTAACCGTAACCTGCGGACACGAAAGCGTAACCGTTGTTCGCGAAAACGAGGTTTTACCTACCGCCGACGACGACGGCGGATACGACGAGGTATCCTACTGTGACGACTGCGGCGAGATAGCCGCATCCCGTCATGTGGTAGTACCGGCAACGGGCGTTCATCAGAACTTCGGCAACATCACGACCGACGGCTTTATCGCCGTAAACACCTACCTCGATCTTTCGGGCTACAACCTTAAATCGCCCAAGATAGTGGTTGAATCGGTTGCGGTCGACGACAGCATTCAGGTTGACGAATACATAAAGCCTTCCAAAATCGGCGAAGGTCGTTTTGCCAACTATTATATGTTTACGGCTTCAATAGCCGCCCACCACATGGTAAAAGATATCAACATAACCCTTTACGATAACGATAAAATTGTTACGGCGTTTGCCGACGGCGGCACCTACACCACCACCGTTAGGGATATGACCGAGCAGTATATCGAATACTACGGTGAAGGCGGTCCCGGCGAAAGCGACCCCAAAGCCGAGCAAATAGTTGAGCTTTGCAAGACCTATCTTGCTTACGGCGCGCGCGCGCAGAAATACTTCCTTACCGACCTTGACGACCCGGCAGATGTCAACTATCCTATAACCGAAAGGGTCGAAGCGGTTAAGTCAACCGATATTAACGAAAAAAGAGTTATGTCGGCTACCCGCGCGACCGGCTTTAAGATTACCAAAGCCAGCTTTATGGTTACCTCGAAATCTTCAATCAGATATTATTATGATTTGACCGACACCGAGATAACCGACTATACTTTCAGCGCCACATTAGACGGCGCGGCCGCAAACGTTCGCACCGGCATTAACAACGCGAACGGAAAACCCTATGTCGAAATTTACAACATAGCCGCAAAGGACCTCGACGCTGTAACTATTTTGAGCGTTACCAACAACAACGACAGCACAATTACTACCGTATCTTACAACGCTATGTGCTACGCCAAAGGCATTATGGAGGCCAGCGTGGTTAATCCCGACAGCATATTGCTTTGTAAAGCGCTGTACCTGTACAACCGTGCGGCTAACGCATATTTCGACGACTAAACAGCACCTTAACCCTTGGAGGATCGTATAATGAAAAAACTTCTGGCCGTTATTTTATCGCTGGCAATGGTACTTGTCGGCGCACAGACGGCGACCGTGGCGTACGCCGATGAGAATAATTGCAACATCATGTTTTCGGACGCAACCGCCATGGCCGGCAAAAATGTTGACATACCGGTTTACCTTAACAACAACCCCGGTATAGGCGGCATTAGGTTAACCCTTGTTATGCCCGAAGGATTTTCATATAAAGAAAAATCCGAAGGCGGCATAACCGCTGGCTCGCTTTTCAGCGATTTCGATTACGGTAAAAACGTATTGTTTTTTGATACGCAGGACGTAACCGCCGACGGACTTTTAATGACCGTCCACATAGCGATCGACAGCAGCGTACAACCCGGCGAATACCCCGTAACCGCTATTTTAAGACAGTGTATAGATATCCGCGGTTCCGCTGTAGATTGTGAAGTTATAGCCGGCACCGTTACGGTTGCCGCCGATATACCGGTACAGGGCATAACCTTAGACATAACCGAAATTACCCTCGTTGAAGGACAGCAGATAACCCTTACCCCCACGACCATTCCCGCTAACGCGACCGAACAGGGCGTTACCTGGAAAACCAGCCGTAAGGCGGTAGCCACCGTAAGCGGAGGTACCGTAACCGCCGTAAGCATGGGTACTGCCACCATTACGGTTAAGTCTAACTATATGCCCCAAGCTTCGGTAAGCACCGGCGGCGGAGGTAACGGCTTGCCTGTAATTCCGCTTGACAGCGGCTATAAAGCCACCTGTAAGGTTACCGTTTTGTGTAATCACAATTACCCTACCACCTCTGCCGTAGAAAACTACGAAATGCCCGCCTGCGCCGTTAAGGGCGGTTACGACGACGTAGTTTACTGTACCCGTTGCGGCGGGGAGGTTTCGCGTACCCACCACGACATAGCCGCCACCGGTACCGCCGAAAACTATGTTTACATCACCATGAACGGCGACATAGGCGTAAACGCATACCTCGATTTATCGCCCTTTGACAACGACGATTTTAAGGTAGAGATTAAGGCGTATGACACCGACGGCTCGGTAATAACGCGCACCTACGAAAATCCTTCGAAAGAGGGCGCAGGCGAGTTTGCCAACTTCTACAAATTCACCACCGAGGTTGCCGCTCACAATATGGCGAAAGACATTACCATAACCCTTTACAAGGGCGACCGGGTGGTGGACGAATTTGGCGATAACGGCACCTACGTTACGTCTATTCGCGAAATTCAAGAAAACTACATAGAATATTATTCGGCTGGCGGCGCCGGCGAAAACGACCCCAAGGCCGATAAAATCGTGGCGCTTTGCAAGGCGTACCTTGCCTACGGAGCGCGTGCGCAAGAGTTCTTTAAGGTCGACGTCGACAATCTTGCCGACCAGAACTATTCAATAATCGACCAGGTTGACGCCGTTACCGAAGACGATATCGACGCTGTCCGGGTAATGGACGGCGCGGCGACCGGCTTTAAGATTGTTTCGTCCACCTTTATGGTTACCTCTAAATCTTCGCTTAGGTTCTACTATCAACTGACCGATACCGATATAGACGATTACACCTGCACCGCCACCATTGACGGCGCCGCCGCCGAGGTCAGAACCGGCACCAACAACGCGGGACAGCCGTTTGTAGAAATTTACAACATAGCCGCAAAGGACCTTGACGCGCAAACGGTACTTGTTATAACCAACAATAACGATAACAGCTCGCTGAGCGTATCGTATAACGCCATGTGCTATGCAAAAAGCCAGATAAAGAGCAACACCAACCAAAAGCTTACCCAAATTTGCAAAGCCATGTATCTTTACAATCAGGCGGCTAACGAGTACTTTACCGACTAAGCGGCACAATACTATCACCACCTTCGCGCCCTCATAAGTTTTTGGGGGCGCGTTTTTTACAAAAAGCGATTGATAAGCAAAGTACCATATTATAACCCCGTTTAGGAGATATTTTAATGAAAAAAGCACTTTCGCTGATTATATCGATTGTAAGCGTTATAGGTATTTTTCAAAGCGCGCCCGCTGTGTTCGCGCAGGACGAAATACCGGCGCTTAAAAAAATAGAGCTAAATCACACCCAACTTACCCTGCGTGTGGCGCAAACGGCAGACCTTACCGTCACCTATAACCCCGAAGCCGCCGCCGACGGCGTAACCTTAACCTATATAAACAACCGCCCCGACGTTGTAACGGTAGAGGACGGCGTAATTACCGCGCTTACACCCGGCACCGCCACCATAACCGTAAAAGCCAAAAAGAAACCCGGCGGGAATTCCTCGCCGCCGCCCGATGAAGGCGGCAACAGCCTGCCGATAATTCCCATTTCAAGTACCGTTTCGGCAAAATGCACCGTTACGGTGCTGCCTGCCTATATTACGGGCGATTTTGATGATGACGGCACTATAACCGACGCCGACGCGGTGTATCTGCTTATGAACACCTTTTTCCCCGAGGACTACCCCCTAAACCAACCGGGCGATCTTGACGGCGACGGCTTTGTTACCGACGCCGACGCGGTGTATCTGCTTATGAACACCTTTTTCCCGGAGGATTATCCGATTAATTAAAACGGCACGTACCAATTGATGACGTTAAAAAATATATAAATAAATCTCAGGAGGATAAAAATGGGCAGAAAAACAATTGCGATGTTGTTAACACTTACTATGGTGCTAACCTGCGTCTTTGCGACGCCGGGCATTACCGCCTTTGCTCTTACCGAGGACGTTTACGAGTATGAGTTAATAAACGAAGACACCGAGGTCCGCATTACTTGGTATAAAGGTACCGCCGCCAACCTTAACATAACAAACGAAATTGACGGCAAACCGGTAACCGAAATCGGCGATAAGGCATTTAGAGCAAGCAGCTCGCTAACGACCGTTACTATACCAAACAGTGTAACAAGCATTGGCGAATCGGCGTTTGAATCCTGCTACAGCTTAACTACCGTTACCATACCCGGCAGCGTTAAAAACATTGGTACTTATGCGTTTTTCGATTGCCAAGCCCTTAATAGCGTTACACTTGGCGAGGGTGTTGAAACAATAGGCGAATACGCCTTCCGTTATTGTATTTCGTTGCCCAAAATTGATATACCAAACAGCGTTACAACCATTGGCGAAGGCGCATTTTATAAATGCGCAAAACTTGCAAGCGCAAGCACCGGCAACGGCGTTACAACTATTGGCCGTAGCGCTTTTGATGAATGCAAAAAGTTAACAGAAATAACATTGGGAAACAGCCTAAAAACTATTGGCGATTACGCGTTTTCAAATTGTCAAAAGCTACAAGCTATTTCGTTGCCCGCCAGCGTAACAAGCATTGGCGATTATGCATTTAGGGGCTGCACCGGTCTGACCGGCGTTACCATACCTGGCAGCGTAACAAGCATTGGCTATGGTGCATTTAATGACACCTCGCTGACAAGTATTGCTATACCTAACAGTGTAACAAGCATTGGCAGTTGGGCATTTGCACATTGCACCGGACTGACCAGCGTTACTATCGGAAACAGCGTAACAAGCATTGGCGGGTATGCATTTTTCGGCACTGCATATTATAACAATCTATCTAACTGGACTGACGGTGTGTTATATATAGATGATTACTTAATAGCGGCCAACAATGATGTCCCGGAAAACTATACAGTTAAAAACGGTACACGATTAATTGCCGGTGGTGCATTTGACGGCCTCACCGGGCTGACCGACCTAACCATACCTAACAGTGTAACAAGCATTGGCGAATCTGCATTTCACGGTTGTTACAAGATGACCGGCGTTACCATACCCGGCAGCGTAACAAGTATTGGCAGGAGTGCGTTTCAAGGTTGCGCCGGGCTGACCAGCGTGACTATACCTAACAGCGTAACAAGTATTGGCGGTTGGGCATTTTCCAGTTGCACCGGGCTTACCAGCGTGACTATACCTAACAGCGTAACAAGCATTGACGATTATACATTTTACGGCTGCACCGGGCTTACGAGTATAACTATACCAAACAGTGTAACAAGTATTGATATGTACGCGTTTGCGGGTTGCAGTTTACAAACGGTTATTTATTGTGGAACTAAAGAACAATGGGAAAAGATTTCAATAGCATCGGGAAATGATAAATTAACTTCTGCCAATATTATCTTTTCTCAATGCGAAGAGGGCCACTCGTTTAATACACAGGTAGTCCCTGCCACCTGCTACGCGGGCGGTTATACAAGACATACCTGCTCAATTTGCGGATACACCTACGACGACGAATACACCGAGCCGCGCGGCCATATTTACAGCGACTGGATAATTGATGTCGAGCCGCAGGTGGGCGTACCCGGTTCTAAACACAAAGAGTGTACCGAGTGCGGCATGGTGCTTCAAACCGACGAGATTCCGCCCCTCCCTGAACATGGCGTTGTATCGCTATCGGCGGACGATACCTATATTGCCAAGCATTCTGAACTGCGCTCGCGTCCTAACGGCGACGGCACCTATACGCTGGAAAACTTCCACACAAACTACACAGTCATACTTGACGACGGCAGCGAAAATCACAGCAGCGGCAGTGGAGCTCATATAGGCGATTATTTCTATAACATAGATATAACCTGCGATACACCCATTGAAGATTGGGAAATCGGCGTGCCCTACACCTGCACCGCCACCCTGTTTGGCGTAACCGATACCCTTACCGCCACCTTAGGCGAAATCGAAAGCGTATCGGCGCAGGCGGCTGAGGTTATAGAGGGCTATAACGGTCAGTTAGACGGCTATTGGGACGAGGAACAGCAAGAATATATTGAAGACGCGTGGTACAGATACACCAGTATTTCGCCCGAAAGCGTTACAATTACCATGAAAGACGGCAAGGTATTTACCTGCGGTGCGTGGGAAGTTGAAAACTATATCGGCGTTAGGGCGTGGACCAGCTCCGACCAGACCTACAAAAACCAGTGGGGTATTGGCGAACACACCGCCTACCTCAATATTGGCGATACCAAAACCCCCTACACCGTAAACATAATTGGAAACCCCGTTGCAAGCATTTATGTAGACGACCTTGAAATACCCGAATACACCCACGGCTATTACGAGAACGGCCACTATATTTACAACACCTTAAACTACGAGTTTACGGTAACGCTTAAAACCGGCGAAGTTCTTAAAGCGCAGGGCGGCTGGGTCAAAATTAACGGCAAATCGTATGCTATTTACGTTGATAATTCTAAGCAGCAGGAGTCCGAGTGGAAGCGCGACAACACATACACCGCAACCGCCGAGCTTATGGGCGTAACCTATACCTTTAACGTAACTATCGTTGGCGGAAAGGTTGCCCAGCTTCAAGCGGGCGAAATTGTAATACCCGCCTATACCCACGGTGAGTACGACCAAAACGGTAACTATATTTACAACGAGCTTTCGGGATACTTTACGGCTGTACTTAAAGACGGCGGCGAAGTTTATCCCGACGACACCTGGGGTATGTTTGCAATTGACGGCGAATATCACCGCGTAAGCGTTGACGACAGCGACCAACACCAACACCCCTGGACGGCAGGCAACACCTACCAAATTACCGCCACCCTTTTGGGCGCAAAAACCACGGTTAACGTTACCATAGCCGAAAACCCCGTTGAAAGAATCGAGATAGACAATCTTTCGATTACCGAAAACACCAGTGGAGAATGGGAAGGCGAAACCTACCGCTATTACTGGTTTGGTTTTGGTACCCGCGCCCGTGCCTACTTCAAAAACGGCGAAAACGCAATAATCAGCTTTAACAAGGCGTCTAATCGCGATAACAATCTGTACCTCTACTTTGATTATATGGGAGAGGAATACTCCATACTCTGCGACATTTCAAGCCAGTTCGAAAACCCCTGGCAGCCCGACAATACGTATAAGGTAGACTACCGGCTGGGCGAATCTTACGGCTCTTTCTATGTAACCGTTAAAGGGAAACCGGTTGTTGCCCTTGAAATTCCCGATATAGAAATTACCGAGTACACCCACGGCAGATATGATGAGGACGGCCACTACATTTACGACAACATCTTTGATCAGTACACGCTGGTTATGAAGGATGGCAGCCGCCAAAACTACCGCAACCGCTGGGCTGAAATTGACGGCATTTCCTACGAGCTTCAAATAGACAATTACGAACAAGATCAACACCAAAACCCCTGGACCCCCGGCAGCACCCACCAGGTTACCGCTTCAATATTGGGCGTAGAGTGCACCTTTAACGTTACCATTAAAGAAAGCCCCGTACAAAGCGTTGTTCTTGACGACACCGTTATTACCGGTTACACCGGCGGCGAGTGGGACGAAGGTCTTTATATTTACAAATACTTTACCCCTTCGGGCAAGGTAATTATGAAAGACCAAACCGAACGCGAAATACAAGGTTTTAACGGCACCGGCGCCGGCGAAGGAAGAGCTTACTATGACTTTGATATTGACGGCGAAACCTACAACCTGTATATAGATTACGGCGAGCAGTTTATTTCTCCCTGGCAGACCGGCAATACCTACGAAACCCGTTATGTAGCCGTCGGCGGCGAGGGTACCTTTAACACCGAAATTACCGAAGGACTTATTGCAAGCGTTGAAATCGAAGACTATACCGTTATAGAGGGTATTAATTCGGAAAGATATTGGACCGATTACGACTATTATTACATTCAACCTGCATTTACCGTTACCCTTAAAGACGGTACCGTACTGCACGCAGATAGCGGTCGCGGAATAGATATAGGCGAGGACTATATGTCTTTAGAGGTTCAGTTTGACCAAAACGAGCAGCACCTGCTTGCCGGCAACACCTATGAGATGACCGGCTTTATAGGCGGCGCTTCGGCTATCTTCAATGTAACCGTGCTGCCCAGCCCGATAGAGTCTGTCGAGATAATCAAAAACCTTGACAAAACGGTATATTACGAGTTTGAGTATCCCGATTTTACAGGTCTTGGTTTAAGAATTCGCTATACCGACGGCACCCACCAAGACGTAACGGTTGAACCTAACGGCGCACCCATAACCTCTTATACTGTTGCTTTGCAAAAATACGATGTCGAAGATTACCTTACCTACTACGGCGACACCTGTTATGCGGGGCAAACCGTACTTTATCAGAACTTGTTTGGTAAAGACCTTGAAATCCCGATTACGGTTGTAGAAAATCCCTTTACCTCGCTTACCGTATCGGAAAACGACGATTACACCCTTAAATTAACCCTTAAAAAGGGCGACAGCACCACCGAAACCTTTAACATTATCGCCATATCCGACTGGCACCTTGACGATAACAATTATATCGAGGCGTACGAGGTTTATACCGATAAGGGCGCGTTTCATATTGCCCTTCACCAGGACGAAAACGGGTATTTCTTTGAACTTGCCATCCCCGGCGAAGACCCCATAACCAGCAACTACTTTAACGACAGTATTTGGCTAAACCTTGCTATCCGCGCGCCCAAGAGCATAGGCGAAAAAGAGGCGGGCTGGCTGTCTAACGGCAACGCCGAACACTTCAACGGCACCGTTACGGCGGGCAATATCGACAATATCATCCGTTTTGTATTCGATAACAGCCACCTTCACTCCTATTGGCAAGAGGCCATCGACAACGGTATGACCAATATCGACGGCAACGACGAAGAATACAACCTTTTCACCGGCGACTTTATAAGAGAGGTTCTTGCTGAGGTTTTGGCGGTAGATGATGTTGATTTGTCGCTTTCAAAATTCTACAATGCGCAAGACGATACCTATATGATTCTAAACAACCACTTCGGCTCCGACTTTAGCTTTATAGGTTACACCCACAAAAACGGCGAGTGGATACTTACCTACCGTTTAGACGGTGAAAAACCCTGCACGGTATATTGCGCATTTAACGAAGACCTTAAAATTACCAAGCTTTACAGCGACGCGACCGCCACCGGCGGCAGCGAACCGGGCGAAACACCCGAACTACCCATAGAAGAAAAGGCCGCCGACCTTGACGGCAACGGCGTAATTACCGACGCCGACGCGGTGTATCTTTTGATGTACACCTTCTTCCCCGACGATTATCCCGTAAGCGTTAACGCCGATTTCGACGGCGACGGCAACGTTACCGACGCCGACGCGGTGTATCTGCTTATGTACACCTTCTTCCCCGAGGATTATCCGATAAACTAAAATTCATCGAAAACGGAGAGTATCATGACTAAACTGCGCGAGCTTAAAAAATTGCTTTTCAAAAAAGAAATTACGGTTTTTTCGGTATGCTGTTCAGCGGTTATTTTGGGCTGTTTATGCGGCGTAGGCTCGACCCTTTTGCCAAACTCTTCGTTTGCCGATATATTTTTGTTTCCTCCGCTTTTGACGGTGGCGGTCGGTATAGTTTCGCTTTCACAAAAAAACATTATTAACGCTGCGCTTCGCTCGCTCCTTTTCGCGGCGTTGTTCGAAGTTACCGCCACCCTGTCGCGCTATTACAAAACGGGCTTTACGGCAAATATGCTGCCGCAAAAAATAGGCGTTGTAGCCGTTTTGGGCCTTGCGGGCGCAGTGCTGTGGTTTTGTAAAAAGGATACCCTTGTATCCAAAATAATATCGGCGGCCTACATATCGTTTTTGGCGATTTACGCCGGCTTCGCGGTGTTTAACGACTACGCGAGCCTGCCTTTTCACGCGGCGTCAATAATAATACCGCTTGCGGCAACGGTTTTGTATTCACTGTGGCTGTTTGACGGCAAAGCGAGTTACTTCTTTATGGCGGCAGGCTGTTTTGTGGCGGTGTTGACGGCGGTATTCTTGTTTGCCAAAGCGCCGCTTAACGACAGCTTTTACACCAAACAGCTTGATATAAATGTAAAAAGCGCGGAAATCGACGATACTTCGGTCGCCGATGTACAGATGACGTCGGACGGCATTGCGCTTTACCCCAAAAAGGTGGGCGGCGCCACCGTTACGGTGCACGGCACAAACGGCGAAGAACTAATCGGCAAAGTCACCGTTAGGCTTTCAGGCGAGGTTCGGCTGGAGTTTTACGGTCAGACAAATATATAAAGCGTATTTTTTAAGAAAGAAAGGTTTTGTATGAAAAAGAAATTAACCTTAATTTTTTCGGTAATTTTATGTGCTTGCTTGGTTTTTGGCGCGTCGGTCTGCGCCGAAGAGCCGGTCGCTCAAAACGAAAAGGTGATGGTCGCCAACGTTGCGGGCGGCAACCGTCTTACCTTTAACACCGATACCGACTTCGGCACGGTTTTGGTACAGTATTTATCGCTGCCCAAAAACTATTCGGGAACAAAATACTACACTATAGGCACCTCTTTAACCGAAACCGGCGAGGCTTCGGCGGACCTGGCGCTTAGCGGCGGCGGCGACGGTGAATTTGTGCTTAAATACGTAGGCAAACAGGAAAAAGAGAAAAACGCCATTATAAAAATAGGCGAAAACGTTACCCTTAAAACCGACGAAGGGGAAGTTACCTATTCTGCGCTTAAACTTTCACTTGTTTACGGCGGCGTTAAAACCGAAACCGATACGGGCGACGACAACATAACGGTCACCATAGAGTCGGACAACGCCACGATTTTGCAGTCGGGCGCCGATAACGTTACGGTTTTGGGGGCTTCGAGCCTTATTGAACTAACAAACGAAAAAGAGTCGAACGATACTCCGGCGGGCTCTATCACAAGCGAAGCAAAACAGGACGGCGGCTTTTCGCCTATACTTGCTGTTGTGCTTATACTTATCGTAATTGCAGGCGCACTTGCGGTTATGTACTTTACACTGCCCGCCTTCAAAGAAAAGGTAGACGGCCTGTTGAACAAAAACAAAAAAAGCCGCAAAAAAAGAAAATAAGAGAAGACGATCCGCCGCCACCCTTTGCGGCGGATTTTTAATGGAGCCGAAAACCAAAAAAGGAAAGGCTTGCTTGTTGATTTTTTGAGCGGTTTTGTATATAATTAATATATGAAAAATCTCGGTATAAAAACAATTTCGATAATTTTGACAGCGGTAACGCTGTTTTGTTCCTGCGCGCCGGTGGACGACGTGGCAGACTATCACGACGAACTACGCCAAAGCGACGGAGTCTGGTATGCGCCGGTCGTTGAAGGGGACGAATCCTACCCTGATTTAGCGGGCGACGGCGAGTATTCTTTGACCGAAACACCCGATACACCTTCAAAAACTTCGCAAGAAAGCGCCCTGCAGACGGCGGCAAGCGGCGGCGCGTCTTATCCTTCGGCGGCAAGCGGCGGCGCAGGTGTTTCAAACAAACAAAACGGTACAGCCGCAAAGCCTTCGTCGGCGTCAACCGCCGCGAGCAAAACAACCGCCCAAACCACCACAACAACTACAACCGCAACAACCGCCGCGACCACGGCATACACCCCTACATATTTTTCCTCAAACACCAAAGCGGTGTGGATTTCGCAGTGGAATTTGCAATCGGTTTTTTCGAAAAACAAAACCAAATCGTCTTTTGAAACAGCCGTAAAAGCTATGTTCAAAAAAGCGAAAGACTACGGCTTTAACACCGTCATTGTACAGCTTCGTCCCTACGGCGACGCCTTTTACCCCTCTAACTATTACCCGTGGTCGTATTTTGTTACAGGCACGGTCGACAAAGCCCCGTCTTTTGACCCTACCGAAGTTATGGTGTCTGCGGCGCACGCTTACGGGCTGTCGTTCCACGGGTGGCTTAATCCCCTGCGCCTTGGCACTACCGATAAAATGAACGCCACGTCTTCTAAATGGCAAACCAAAAAATGGTACACAAACAACAAGGGCGATTACGTTGTGCAGGTGGGTAATTACTGGTACCTTAACCCTGCCTATGCACAAACCCGCCAACTTATAATTAACGGCGCAGTCGAAATTATGCAAAAATACAAGGTTGACGCGCTGCATATTGACGACTATTTTTATCCCACCACATCCGCGAGCTTCGACGCTGCCGCCTATAAATCTTTGGGGGGCGGCAAAACCTTAAAAGCCTGGCGCACCGACAATATAAACCGACTTGTAAAAGGCATCTACGCCGCCATAAAAGCAAAAAATTCCAAAATTAAGTTTGGCATTTCGCCTGCCGGCAATATCGATAACTGCATTTATGATTTATACGCCGACGTTACCACATGGGGAAAATCGAGCGGTTATATGGACTACTGTATGCCGCAGATCTACTACGGTTATTACCATAGCAGTCTTGATTACCTAAAATGCTTAAACCGCTGGAAAACTACCGTAACAAACTCCTCCATACAACTTATACCCGGCCTTGCCGCCTATAAAATAGGCTACGCGACCGACGGCGGCAGTAACGAGTGGTCAACCGACAATACCATTTTGCAGCGACAGGTACAGGACGCAAAATCGGTGCTTGGCGCAAGGTACGGCGGCTTTGCGATATTTGATTACGATTCGATTTTCAGCACGGCGGCGCTAAACTCCGCCCAGCGAAGCAATCTTGCAAAGGTGATAAAGTGAAAGACCTAAAAACAGACCTTACAACCGAAAGCGAAATATTAGAGCGCGCCAAAAAGGGTGGCAGACACGACAGGATGCGTCCGCGGTACCCCCGCTTTTTGGCGCCCATAGCTCTTGTTCTGGCGGTTGCCGTTGTGCTTTCCGGCGGCTATTTGGCGGTTGTAAACAACCGTGCAATATCCGACTTTTTCGGCAGCCTTTTTAAGAGTAACGAGGTTTCTTCTACCGTAGACGACGCCGCGCATACGCTTACGGCAGAAAGCCTTAACATTAAACTAAACGCCATTGAAACCTCCGTTTACGGTTTTATGCTAAACCCCGGCGTCGATTACGATACCTCAAGCGACGCCGAGCTTGACGCCCTTTTGCAGGACGCAAAAGACCATCGTTTTAATACGGTATTTCTAAGAACCGATACGGGCGACGAGGTTTTTGACAAGGTGGCGGCAAAATCGACCGAAAAAGAACTTACCCTTTACGGTGTTTTCGATTTATCGCAATACGACATTTCAAAGTCCGATGATATACAAGCCGCGGTTTCGAAAATGATACCGTTTGCGCAAAAAAACGGCGTTGCGGGTATTATGATAAGCGGCGTAAAACCGACCGATAACAACCAAATTTATAAGCGGTTTTTGCAGTCGGGTATTGACAGTTTCGACGGTTTTAGGACGGCGTATTACAAAAACCTTTTCGCCGAGCTTTCGTCACAACTGCGCAAAACCGTTGAGGACAAGCATTTCGGCATTTTTATTAACGGCACGTTTGATGCAAAAAACGACAAAATTTGCGCCGGGGAGCTTGGCGACGTCGCCGAGGTTATAAAAGCGCAGATTTTTGAACTTGTAATGGTAGAAGGCCTTGGCGCTACCGACAGCGCCGCCGCACCCTTTGAAAAGATGCTTCGCGGCTACTGTGAAGCCGCAAACGACGTTACCTGCCGCGCAGGGGTTACGGTTTACTCCTCAAAAATCGGCAAGGAATACAAAAACCCCGACCAGCTTACCCGTGAGCTTATGGCGATTTCGGCAGATGAACAAGGGGCGTTTTGCGTTGACAGTCTTTCGGCTCTTAATAACGACACGACCGGCGCCGCCGCGGCGTTTTACAAATATCTTAAAGGCGAAATGGCAGATTATTCACCAAAGCGGCTCACCTTTACCTCGCCTGCCGGCCTCGATTTCACCACCACCTCGTCGAGCATCGCCATTTCGGGCGCAAGCGACCCCGAATTTGAGCTTACGGTCGACGGTAAAAAGATAGAGCGCACCGCCTCGGGATTTTTCGGTTACCAGCAAGACCTTAAGGTGGGAAAGAACACCTTTAAGTTCGAGCATAAGGGCAGTACCACCGTTATGACGGTTAACTACCAATACACCGTTTTGCAGTCGGTTTCACCGTCAAGCGCGGTCACCCTTGATTACAACGTAGGCAATTTGGGTGTTTCGGCGGTGGCACGCGCAGGCGCGACCGTAAAGGCTACTTTAGGCGGATCGACCATAACCCTTTCGCGCAAAATGACCAGCGAAGAGCAGGTTGCCGAAAGCAAAAGCGAATTTGTTAACTATTCGGGCGACTTTACCATGCCTGGCGCCACCTACAGCGACCAGACCTTAGGCAAGGTTAAGTTTACCGCCACGTATAACGGCACCACCCAAACAAAACAAAGCGGCACCATAAAACTTAAGAAAAAACCCGCGCCTGCCGCTTCCTCACAAACCCCGTCTACCTCGTCGACAAGCTCTAAACCGACCGGATCCGACGGAGGTTCAGGCACCGCGTCCGGCGGGAGCGCCTCAAACTCAAGCGCCTCTTCGGGCGGTACAAAATATATCGGCATACAGCCGGGCAATACCCTTTTGGCGGTCGCCAATAAATACTATATAGAAACATTAGACGGCAATAAAACCGACGATTACTCCCGCCCGACCAACAGTTATATGCCAAAAGATACGGTCGATACCGCCTCGGCGACCGTAATTTACGCTAATGGCACCAAGTACCGCAACCTCGGGTGCGGCAGAAGGGTATACGAGAGCAACATAACCACCACCAAAGGTTCGCTGCCCTCAAGCAACACCGTTTCGGTAAATTCGTTTTCCACAAGCGGTCAGTACACCGTTTTAACCCTGGGCGCGACCTTCAAAATGCCCGTAAACATCAATATGCTGCCGCAATCTTACGGCAACATTACCACCGCGCAGGACTACAATATTTCGTCGCCGAGTTTTAGCTACATCGAAATATATATGCCCTATGCCACAGGAATTTCGGGCAGTATTCCCGCCGCCAACAGCCCGCTGTTTTCCAGGTGCGAAACCGTAAAATCGTCAAAAGGCTACACCTTTAAGCTATATCTTAAAAAGACCGGCGTATTTTACGGCTACGATATTTCGTATAATTCTTCGGGCAATACCGTAATTAAGTTTTTGAACCCGCTTCATATTTCGGGTACTAACCTGACGGGACTTAAGGTTGTGGTCGACGCCGGCCACGGCGGAAGCGACAGCGGCGCGTCGGCAAAGGACAACAAGGGCAAAACCATAACCGAAGCCGAGCGTTGCACCTACCTGGCAAACGCCCTCACCCAGCGGCTTCGCGCAAAGGGCGCCACCGTAATTACTACCCGTACCACCAACGTTACGCTTGACCGCGACGTAAGAATACAGACCGTCCGCAACTCGGGCGCGCACTACTGTATTTCCATTCACCGCAACTCTTCGGAAAGCACCAAACCCAGAGCCTTCAAATCCTACTATTTCTACCCGTTTACCAAGACCCCCGCCCAGTATATTTTTGACGCCACCTACGCTTCGCCGCTTCTTTACCAAAAATCTACATGGAGCAGGGTCGACTGGCATTACTTCTTTTTATCGCGCATATCAAATATGCCCGTAGTCCTTACCGAAAACGGCTTTATGTCTAACCCCGACGAACTGCAACAGATAGTAAGCAACGACTTTAACGATAAGTGTGCCGATCGTCTTGTTACGGGTATAACCAAATTCTTTAATAATCAATAGCAAAAAGCCGTCAAGGGCGCGCCTTTGACGGCTTTGCCAAAAAGCATAAAGGAAATACTTATGTTAAAAAAGTTTTTATCTTATTACAAACCCTATAAATGGTTGTTTACGGCTGACATGCTCGCCTCACTCCTTATTTCGGGGATAGGCATCGTCTACCCGATTGTTACAAACGCAATGCTAAACGATTTTATACCAAACAGGATGTTCGATAAAATAATTCTGTTTGGCGTTCTTGTTTTGGTGCTTTATTTTATAAGGATGTTACTGCGCTATTTTGTGCAGTACTACGGTCATATGATAGGGACGGGCATGCAGGCGCAAATGCGCCGCGAACTTTTCGGCCATTTACAAAAACTGCCATATTCTTATTTTGACCACACCGAAACGGGGACGATTATATCGAGAATCACAAACGACCTGTTTGAGGTCGCCGAGCTTGCCCACCACGGGCCCGAAAATCTTATTGTATCTTCTCTTACGGTGATAGGCTCGTTTATTTATCTGTGTACAATAAACGTGCCCCTTACCTTGATAATCTTTTGCTGCGTACCGGTACTTGTGTTTGTATCGGCGTATTTTCGCCATAAAATGCGCGACGCCTTCAAAGAGCGCCGCGTAACCACCGCCGAAATTAACGCCACAACCGAAAGCAGTATTACCGGCGTGCGGGTAACCAAAGCCTTTTGCGGCGAAGCAACCGAGTTTGAAAAGTTTGAAAAAAACAATCAAAAATTTGTGCAAGCCTGCAAAAAAGCTTACAAGGCAATGGGGCTTTTTCACTCGATTTCGTCGTTTGTTACCGATGTTTTCAACGTTATTATAATCATCGCCGGCGGGCTGTTCTTGTACGCGGGCAAAATTAATTTCGGCGACTACGCCACCTTTATAGTGTCGGTCAACGTATTCATTAACCCGGTTACCACCCTTATAGGTTTTATGGAGCAGTACCAAAACGGCGTTACGGGTTTTTCGCGGTTTACGGAAATACTCGAAATTCCGCCTGAAAAAGAAAACGCCGGCGCCGCGCCGCTTGAAACAATAAAGGGCGATATAGAGTTTAGAAACGTTTGTTTTGGCTACGGCGACGAAAAAGGGGACGTCCTTAAAAACATTTCGCTTAAAATTAAAGCGGGTCAAAAACTTGCGCTTGTAGGTCATAGCGGCGGCGGTAAAACAACCCTTTGCCACCTTATACCCAACCTTTACCGGGTGGACCGCGGCGAAGTTTTGGTCGACGGCAAAAACGTTAACGATATTACCTTTGAAAGTCTTCGCAAAAACATCGGTATTGTACAGCAGGACGTATTTTTGTTCGACGGCACCATAAAAGAAAACATTTTGTACGGCGACCCGACCGCGAGCGACGAAAGGGTAATCGACGCCGCCAAAAAAGCCAACATACACGATTTTGTTATGGGACTGGATAACGGCTACGATACCAACATAGGTGAACGCGGCGTGAGGCTTTCGGGCGGACAAAAACAGCGCATAAGTATAGCGCGCGCCTTTTTGAAAGACCCTGCCATGCTCATTTTGGATGAAGCCACAAGCGCGCTCGACAACACCACCGAAATCGCCATACAACGCTCGCTTGACAAACTGTGTAAAGGGCGCACCACCATAATTGTCGCCCACCGTTTATCGACCGTTAAAAACGCCGACGAAATCGCCGTGATAGAGGATGGTAAGGTGATTGAAAAAGGCACCCATAAGGAACTTATGGAAAAGGGCGGGGTTTACAAAAAACTTTACGACCTGCAATTTCGAGAGGACGAAAAACCGCGAGAAACACACGGTATGGCGCCGCTGATTTAAGCTTACATTCGGTAAGGCAAATCACCTGACAATCGGCCGTTTTTTGTTCTTTTGCGCCTTCGCTCATTAGAATACACAAAGTATTCTCGCTTCGCTCATACGCAAAATTACCAAAAAACATCTCAATTTCAGGCGACCTGCCTTACCGAATGTAAGCAATAGACAGAAAAAAATAAACCCACCGTATAGTTTTTTATACGGTGGGTTATATTATGTTTATCTTTTATCCTCAAAAAACTCTTGTAAAAGCGACCTGCACGCCTCTTCTTTAATTCCGCCGTATACGGCGGGACGATAATTAAAGTTTTGCGCAAACAGATTTATTTTCGAATCTACCGCGCCGCCTTTCGGGTCGGCGGCACCGTAGATAACCTCGTCAATTTTAGCGTTGATGATAGCCCCCGCGCACATGGGACACGGCTCGAGAGTAACGTAAAGCTCGCAGCCGAACAGGTGGTCGGTGCAAAGTAACTCTTGCGCCGCTTTTATGCAAAGCATTTCGGCGTGGGCGGTGGCGTCTTTTTGGGTTTTGGTAAGGTTGTGCGCCGCCGCTATTATTTTGCCGTTCTTTACAATTACCGCGCCTACGGGCACCTCGTCAAGCTTTGCGGCGTTTTTGGCTTGCGATATGGCGTTGTTCATAAATTTAGCGTTCATGGTTTTACCGGGTTAGTTGTACCGCAATGATGTTAAGCGCCACGTAGCACAAAAAGGGGATAGACGCCGGCGAAAATAATATTCTGGCGCGAAGCACCGCGGGAGAGGAAATTTGTATTTGCGGCGCAAAGCGTAAAAATCCGTACTTTTTTATAAACTTTACCGCCAAAACTATCGCTAAGGCTATTATGGCAAGCTCGGCAAAAACAATAAACGCATCTACCGTTTGGCTGTTAAAGGTCTGTGTAAAGCTGCTAAACAGGGTTGCGAGCAGGTTGTTGCAAAAGTGAATAATTATCGGCACAAGAAGACTGCCGGTTTTAAGCGCGGCGTAGCCCATAACAAAGCCTGCCGCAAGGGCAAAGGGTATTTGCATCAGGTTGGCGTGCATTAAAGCAAACAAAACGGTTGAAACAACAAGGGCGGTTCTATCGCCGAATTTTCTAAGGCTTTGCAGCACCGCACCGCGGAACATAAACTCCTCGCAAATGGCGGGTATTACCGAAACCATAAGCAAATACGCCAAAAAGCCGGCAATACCTTTGGGTATGCCGACGTCCGGCATTTTAGGTTCAAGGACCGTGTCTTTTAGTATATATGCAATATAACTCATTACATAACTTGCCGCAAAACAAACCCCCACGCCTATTATTATAAGGGTGTAGTCGTCGCCGTTTTTCGGCTTTCTAAACGAGATGGCGTCGTAAACGCTTTTGCGCTCGGCCGAAAATATTACAAGTCCGCCGCCCAAAAACGCCAAAAGCGATATAACGGTTGAGTAAATGGTGTTAAAAAGCGGGTCATAAACAAGTGGCGCAGTAATAACGCCTGCCTGCATAAGAAGACTCGCCGCAATTTGCGAAAGCACATAAACGCCTATAAACACCAAAAGACCGAAACCGATATGATTACCGGTTTTGGTAGCGGCTTTGCCTTCAAAATATTTTTGCCTTTTAGTTAAAAATTGATTGTTTTCCATATTACCTTAACCATTCTGCGAAAGATTTGACTGTTCGCGTATTTTTTTATATATTTTCTCTATTTCGGTGTCGGACGTGCCGTCGTTTTGGTGGGTAAAAAGCGTTGGGGCAATTCTTACCCCCGACCTTGCGCCCTTTTTTGCTTCAATAAGGCACAAAGACGGCTCGCTCGTTTGGTTTTTAGCCACAAATCGCACCCGTTTTACCGCAAGCCCCTCGTTTTGCAGGGTGGTTACCGCTTCGCAAAAACGCTCGGTGCGAATACAAATGCAAAGCCGACCGCCGAACCTAAGCAGCGCCTTTGCCGCAGCGGCAAGGTCTGACAGCGTAAGGGTAAGTTCGTGCCGTTGTTTGGCGCGCGCGACTGTGGGGGAAACCAGACCGCCGTTTTCGGTTTTATACGGCGGGTTACAGCTTATTAGGTCAAAACTGTTTTTTTCAAAATCGTTTTTTCTAATATCGATATTAAAAACGTTTAGGTTAAAGCCGTTTTCTTTGGCGGTCATTTTTGCAAGGTCGGCGCCCTCTTTTTGTATTTCGACGGCGGACACAACAAGCGCCGGATTATCTCTAAGCCACAAAAAAGGGATTATGCCGCACCCCGTACCTATATCAAGCGCTTTGTCGCTCTTTTTAGGCGCGGAAAAGTGTGCGAGGAGTACCGCGTCGGTTCCAAAGGTGTGGTCGGCAGATACGTAAATGCTTTTACCGTCGCCAAGCGGCAAAGCGGTGGTTTTTATATCTTTCTCCATTTAACGCCGTCTTTCGTATCTTCAAGCTCAATGCCCATAGATTTAAGTTTATCGCGGATTTGGTCGGCTTTTGTCCAGTCTTTGTTCTGACGGGCGGCGGTGCGCTGCGCGATAAGTTCTTCGATTTCGCCGTCGATATTTTCATCGCCCTTTTCATACAAAAGACCGAAAACATCGCAAAGTTTTATAAACTCGTCGTAGCAAGCCTTCAAATCGTCGCGGTTGGCACCGCAGGCAAGCAGACCGTTAATGTTTTTAACCAGGGTGAACAAAACGCCCATCGCGTCGGCGGTGTTAAGGTCGTCGTCCATCGCTTTTTCAAAATCTTCGGTGGCTTTTTTAATAAACGAAAGGTCGGCGGCAGGTAAATCTTTAGCGTTGTCTATTGCAAACAAAAGATTGTTTTTGCAGGTGTAAAGGCGTTCGAGCGCCGCCCTCGCGCTTTCGATGACCTCTTTTGAGTAGTTAATGGGAGAGCGGTAATGCGAGGCAATCATAATAAACCGTATGGGCTCGTAGCCGTACAGATTTGCCACCTCGCGTACCGTAAAGAAGTTGCCAAGCGATTTAGACATCTTGCGGTTATCGATATTGATATAGCCGTTGTGCATAAAAAACCGCGCAAACTCGCAACCGTTGGCGCACTCGCTTTGGGCAATTTCGTTTTCGTGGTGGGGGAAAATAAGGTCCTCGCCGCCGCAGTGAATATCGATGGTGTCGCCAAGAAACTTCTTTATCATTGCCGAGCATTCGATATGCCAGCCGGGGCGACCCTTTGAAAAGGGCGACTCCCAAAAAGGCTCGCCCTCTTTGGCGGCCTTCCACAAGGCAAAGTCCATGGGGCTTTCTTTAATATCGTTGACCTCGATTCTTGCGCCCGACATAAGTTCGTCCATAGGCTGGTGGCACAGTTTACCGTAGTTTTTGTCCTTTAAGGTGCGAAAATACACGTCGCCGTTAGCGGCCACGTAGGCGTAACCCTTATCGATAAGGGTTGACACAAGGTCTATGATGGCGTCGATGGTTTCGGTGGCTTTGGGGTGAACATCGGCGGGCATTACGTTAAGGCCGTCGCTGTCGGTCTTGAACTCTTTAATATACTTTTCGGCAAGCTCTTTAACGGTTGTGTTCTCTTCTTTTGCGCGGTTAATCAGCTTGTCGTCAATATCGGTAAAGTTCTGTACGAATTTTACGTTATAACCTTTGTATTTAAGATAACGCCGCAAAACGTCAAACACGCACAGCGGCCGCGCGTTGCCGATGTGTATGTAGTTGTAAACGGTCGGGCCGCAGGCGTAGATTTTAACGGTATCCGAAAGCGGCACAAATTCGTCTTTTTTGCGGGTGAGTGTGTTAAAAATTTTCATTACTTATTTTCCTTTTTATCAGACTTTTCAAGTTCGGCTATGCGCCGTTCGAGCTTGCGTATTTCTTGCGAAACGGGGTCGGGAATATGTATCTGGTCAAGCTCAATGCGCTTGCCGTTTTGCTTAACAATTCTTGCGGGTATGCCCGCCGCCGTGCTGTTGGGGGGTACCTCTTTAAGTACCACCGCGCCGGCGGCAATTCGCGAGTTGTCGCCCACCTTAAAAGGCCCAAGTACCTTAGCGCCTGCGGCTATCATAACGTTGTTGCCTATGGTGGGGTGGCGTTTGCCCTGGTCTTTACCCGTACCGCCCAGCGTTACGCCCTGGTAAATCAGTACGTCGTCGCCTATCTCGGCGGTTTCACCAATAACCACGCCCATGCCGTGGTCAATAACCAGCCTTTTGCCTATTTTAGCGCCGGGATGTATTTCAATGCCCGTTTTTTTGGCGCAGCGCTGCGAAATCCACCGCGCAATAAAGTAGCGACCGTGATTATAGAACCACGCCGCGCGGCGGTGCATTCTTATAGCCCTAACGCCCGGGTACAAAAAGTATATCTCGCAAGAGCTTCTTGCCGCCGGATCGCGGTCTTTTACCGCCCGAATATCTTCTTTCGCTTTTTTGAAGAACAAATAAATCACCTACTTAGACGGATTTATGAATTTTTTGTTTTGAACAAGGTATAAAACGCCCGAAATGACGGTCAGCGCCGCCGCCAGCCACAGGGCTATATCGCAATAAATATCGGTAATCAAAAATACTATGCCGCCGTAAATACCCTTTATAACAGAATTAAAACAGCGCATGTCTAAAAATTTCAGGTATTCAAAGGTTATAACCGAAATAACAGCGACCATCTGAACTACCGTTTTAAGTTTACCGCAAAAGTTGGCGGCGATTACGGTTCCGCCGGAACTTGAAACGGCTGTAAGGCGAAGCGAGAATATCAAATATTCGCGAAACAGTATTATAAAGGTTATCCATACTATTCCGGTGCCCCACCCATTGTATAAAAAGCCTAAAAAGGCGGCGGTGGTAAGCATTTTATCGGCAAGAGGGTCTAAAAACTTACCGAAATCGGTAACAAGTCCGTGCTTTCTGGCGTAGTTTCCGTCGATACCGTCGGTTATAGAAGCGCCGATAAAAATAAGCAGCGCAGCAAGATAATTGTGGTCAAATTTTACACAAAGACAAAACAGCAAAATCGGCGCCGCAATTATTCTTATTATCGTAAGTTTGTTGGGTAGGTTCATATTATCTCCCCTGCTTTACTAGTTCGCCAAGCAAATCATATTCCATACAGTCGGTAATTTTAACCTTGTAAAACTCGCCGACCGCAAGTTTTTTCTCGCTTTCAAAAAAGACCATGCCGTCTACTTCGGGGGCGTCAAATTCGCTTCTGCCGAAGTTTCGCTTTATAAAACTGTCGTACCCTTCGCACAAAACGGTAAGCACCTTGCCCACCTTCCCTGCGTTTTTACTTTGGGAAATGCGCGCTTGCGACTGCATTATGTTATCAAGGCGGTTTTGCTTAACCTGGTCGTCTACCGCGCCGTCCATTTTGGCGGCGGGGGTGCCCTCTTCGGGTGAAAAGGCAAAAACGCCAAGGCGGTCAAACCGCGTATCTTTTACAAATTTTGCAAGTTCGCAAAAATCCTGTTCACTCTCGCCGGGGAAGCCCACCATAAGGGTGGTGCGTATGGCGGCGGAGGGTATTTGCGTGCGAATTTTATTTATAACCGCCTTAATTTGCTCCGAGGTCGTGCGGCGGTTCATAGCAGTTAAAATATGGTCGCTTATATGTTGAATAGGCATTTCAAAGTATTTGCATACCTTTTTTTCGTTTTTGAATACCTGTATGAGGCTGTCGGTAATTCCGTCGGGGTAGGTGTACAGCACCCGCAACCAGCATAATTTTTCTATTTTGCAAATTTCTTTTATTAAAACATCGAGCTTCGGCTGACCGTAAAGGTCGACGCCGTAACGCGAAGTATCTTGCGCTATAAGTATAACCTCTTTAACGCCGCGGGCGCACAAGGTATTTATCTCGCCCACGATGTCCTCAATGGTTCTCGAGCGCAGCGGACCGCGAATAGAGGGAATTTTACAGTAGGCGCAGTTGTTTGAACAGCCTTCGGCAATTTTTACATACGCCGTATACGGGGGCGTGGTCAGTATTCTCTCGCCCGAAAGCGGCAGGTTGGAATTTGGCGTAATAAGGTCAAACTTCTCGCCCTCAAGCGCCCTTTGTACGGTTTTAACAATATCGCCGTTAGCTCCAAGCGTTACAACGCAGTCCACCTCGGGCAGTTCTTTCCGTATTTCGGATTTTAGTCTTTGAGCGGCGCAACCGGTTACTACAATTGATTTTAGAACCCCTTGCGATTTGTAGCTGTTAACCTCTAAAATCATTTCGATTGCCTCGGATATTGCCGACTCTAAAAACCCGCAGGTATTTATAATTATGCAATCGGCGTCGTCCTCGCGGTCGGTGATCTCATAACCTGCCTTCGAGAGCGCGGCGAGCATAATTTCGGCGTCAACCCGGTTTTTACTGCAACCAAGACTAATAAGACCGATCTTACTCATAAAACTCCTCTAAACTAATTGCCGTTTTAATATCTTCGTAGCTGAATCCGCGGCGAAGCAGGGCGGCGACCACCTTTTGCCTGCCGTTTTCCTGTAGTAGTTTTTCTTTATATTTTCGTTGTACCAAATCTCTTACGGCGGCGCAATCGTTGTCGGTCAAAGACGACAGTGCGTTTTCGACGTCCTCTTTGCGCAGCCCCTCTTTTTGCATATATAAAACCATCTGGCGGCGGCTTTTTTTTGCGCTTTGCAGCCGCCTTGCAAGGGAGGCGGCGTATTCACTGTCGTTAATAAAGCCTTGTTGCTCGCAAAAATCCATGGCTGAATCCACCGCCGGTTTTAAAAACTTTTCGCACAGTTTTTTGCGCAAAGAGTATTTTGAATACCCTCTTTTTGAAAGAAGCCAAACGGCGCGGCTTTTCGCCCTTTTGGTTTCGCTTTGCGCTAAAAGTTCGCAAAACGCGTCGGGCGTAATTTCGCTTCCCTTTTTTAGCCCGCGTTCATAAAAAAGCGAAGCCAAAACGGGACGGTTTTCGCATAAAAGGCTTTCGGGGTCGTCAAATTCAAGACTTACAAGCCCCCTTTTAACCGAAAGAGAAATTATGGTCATAATGTTTAATCGTCGTCAACGGCGACGTCGATGTTTATCTTTTTACGAGCGGGCGCCCGGTCCGCGGGGGGATTTGCCATGGCGGGGTCGGGGGTAAGCTGCGGTTTTTCGACCTCTTTGGCGGCGCGCTCGGCCTTTTCCTGTTCAAGAAGTTTGGCGTGCGCTTCGATTATTTTCTCTTCGACCTCTTTGGCAAGCGCCTTGTCGGCCTTAAACAGTTCTTTGGTTTTTTCTTTGCCCTGGGCTATACGCTCGTCGTTGTAGTAGTACCACGCGCCCTGGCGTACCAGCACGCCGTATTGCTCGCCAAGGGCTACAAGTTCGCTCTCTCGCGAGATACCGGTACCGTACATAATATCGAATTCGGCGGTCTTAAACGGCGGCGATACCTTGTTTTTAACCACCTTAACACGGGTGTGTGAGCCTATCATTTCCTGTCCGTTTTTAATGGTTTCGGTGCGGCGAATATCAAGACGAACCGAAGCGTAGAATTTTAAGGCGTTACCGCCGGTGGTGGTTTCGGGATTGCCGAACATTACGCCGATCTTAAGACGAAGCTGGTTGATAAAAATAGCCACGCAGTTGGATTTTGCGATTACCGCGTTGAGTTTTCTCATAGCCTGGCTCATAAGACGCGCCTGAAGTCCGGGCAGGGTATCGCCCATATCGCCCTCGATTTCGGCTTTGGGTACAAGCGCGGCGACCGAGTCGATAACTATAATATCAATCGCGCCAGACCGTATAAGACTTTCGGCTATTTCAAGCGCCTGTTCACCCGAATCGGGTTGAGATACCAGCAGTTCGCTGATGTTTACGCCTAAATTTTCGGCGTAGATAGGGTCGAGCGCATGTTCAACGTCGATATACGCCGCATTGCCGCCCATTTTTTGGGCTTCGGCAACCGCATGAAGGGCAAGGGTGGTTTTACCCGAGGACTCGGGCCCGTACATTTCGGTTATTCTGCCTTTGGGAAGTCCCCCTATGCCAAGCGCCATATCAAGACCGATTGATCCCGAAGGAATATGCTCGACGTTAAGGGCTTTGGTGTCGCCAAGTTTCATAACCGCGCCCGCGCCAAATCTTTTTTCGAGTTGCGTAAGTACCGTTTCAAGCGCCTTGCTTCTTTCGTCTGCCATTTTCATCACTCCATGTTAAAAATTTAGTTTGCGTTTATATTATATTTATAACAGAGTACCAATAACCACCCTGTCGTTGCCCGGTAAATCTTTTAGGATTTTACACCTAAGCCCCGCCTTTTCAAAAATACCGGCAACCTCTTTTGCCATATCGTAACCGATTTCGACCGCCATCGCGCCGCCCGTTTTAAGATAGGGCACAAACTGCGCGATTTTGCGGTAGAACATAAGACCGTCGGCGCCGCCGTCAAGCGCCATAAAGGGCTCTTTTTGCACCTCTTTTTGCAAGGTTTTAATATCTTCGGTTTTAATGTACGGCGGGTTGGACACAATAAGGTCGTATTTTTGCGGCGGCGAAAAATCAAAAATATCGCCTTCGATAATATCTATATCGGTATTATTAAGCGCCGCGTTTTTGGTAAGGTATTTAAGCGCGTCGGGCGATTTTTCCAGCGCCGTTACGGTGCAGTTTTTTAACTTTTTTAAGGTTACGGCAACAGCGCCGCTGCCCGAACATAAATCTAAAACCGCGCTGTCTTTATTTATAAGCGGCAAAACGGCGTCTATAAGAGTTTCGGTATCGGGACGGGGTATCAGCACGCCTTCACCTACCAAAAAGGGCAGCCCGTAAAACTCCCACTCGCCTAAAATGTATTGAAGCGGCTCGCCCGAGAGTCTGCGCTTTACGGCCTGCTCACGCTTTTCTTTTGGCAGGGTCATAATTTGCCGCGCCTCAAAACGAAAGTCGGCTATCCCGCCTTGTTTTAGCTTCAGTTCTACCGACATTTGCAGTCAATAAGGTCGCTGCCGTCGTCGGGGATAACCTGTTTTAGGGCTTCTATGGCAACGGCGCACATATCGTCGTCGGGCTCTTTGGTGGTAAGTCGCTGTACCCAAAGACCGGGAGCGGAAATTATCCGGGTAACTATGTTGTTATATTTGCCGCAGATTTTTATAAGTTCGTATCCAAGTCCGCAAACAAGCGGAAGAATGAGTATTTTAATTAACACCCATATCCATTTAAGGCTTACAACCGCCGGAAAAACAAGCTGAATTACAAAACCCAAAATTATGCCTACAAAAAGCATTAAAAACATAAACGAGGTACCGCACCGCGGATGAAAGCGGCGTTGTTTTTGCACGTTTTCAACCGTAAGCTCAAGCCCGTTTTCGTAACAGAAAATCGACTTATGTTCTGCCCCGTGGAACATAAACACGCGGCGTACGTCCTTCATTTGCGAAACCAGAGCAAGGTAGCCAACAAAGATTGCTATTTTAAGCACGCCCTCGATGATGGGTTTTAAGCCCGAAAGCGACTGCGGTCCGCCAAAGGGCGAAGCAATGAGGTTGTAAACGGTGGTGGGCAGCCACATAAACAGTACAACCGCCAGCGCCACCCCAAGTACCGAGCCGATTACCATCGCGATATTGATAAGGGTCGAGCTGATTTTACCGCCGCCGTCCTCTTGCTTTTGTTTAAGAGAGGCAAAGGCTTCTTCTTGCGGGATACCCTTCTTTTTAGATATTTTTTCGGCTTTTTTGCGCAGTTTTTCTTCCTGTTCCTTTTTTTCTTCTGCCTGTTCAATATCGGCAAATCCCGATTTTTCAGCCGAGAACATAAGCGCCTTGTAGCCGTCGCGCAGTGTTTCAATAAAGGTTACGGCGCCGCGAAGAACCGGTGCCTTAAAGATTTTGATTTTATCTTTAACAGTCGAAAAACGCATTTCTTCGCTGACTATTTCACCGTCGCGTTTAAGCACCGCGATAACCGATTTTTTCGGTCCGCGCATCATAATTCCCTCTATAAGCGCCTGACCGCCTATGCTTGTAACTTTCTTCATTTTTGTTCCTCTTGTGTGTCTTGAATTTCTTGTGCGTCGCCCCCGGTTGCCGCTTCTTCAAGCGGTTCGCCGCCCGGGGCAAAGGTTTCGGCTTCGGCGGTTGCCGCGTCGCCGGTTTCTTGCGGAGCCAGCGGCAGCACAACCGTAACGGTGGTACCGACCGACTCGGTACTTTCTAAAAACAGCAGACCGTTGTGTTGTTTCATAATTTCGTCGGCAACCGCAAGCCCTATGCCGCTGCCACGTACGGTGGTGTTGGCCCGGTAAAACTTTTCTTTAACCCGGTCAAGGTCGCTTTGCGAAATACCCTCGCCCGTATCGATAACCTTAACCGTAACGCAGGCCTCTTCGGTGTAGGCGTTAATAAGCACCTGTCCGCCTGCGTCGGTGTACTTTACGGCGTTGTCGATAATATTTATAAATACTTGTTTTAATCGGTCGCGGTCGCCCAGTACGGGTGGGAGCGAATCGGACGCGCGCAAAACAAGTTCAATCTGTTTTTCTTTGGCAAGTTCGGCGTACATATTAACCACTTCAACCAGCGGCTCGGTAAGGTTAAGGCTTTGCATGTTAACCGAAAGATTACCCGACTGCATCCTCGAGAAATCAAGCAAATCTTCCACCAGTCCCGAAAGGCGTTCGCTTTCGGTCTGTACTACATCCAAAGCTTTGCCCACAACCTCGGCGTCGCCGTCGGCAAGTGAAAGTCTTGCCGTTTCGGTCCAGCCGCGTATGGCGGTAAGAGGGGTGCGAAGCTCGTGCGAAACGCTCGAAATAAAATCTGATTTAAGATTATTTGACTGTTCAAGCTCGCTTGCCATATAGTTAATGCCGTCGCATAAAACTCCTATTTCATCGTCCGATTTATACTCGAGCCGCGCTTTGAAATCACCCATGGCAATCCGGTATGAAACGTTGCCTATTTCCTGAAGCGGACGCACAATCGAGTTTATAAAATATTTGCCCGAAAAATACGAGAACAAAAATATCAGTACGCCAAGCGCGATGGATACAAGTTGGAAAATTAAAATTCTTAAATTTATCCGCTCAAGCGAAATCGACCAGCGCACCGCGCCGTTCGAGCCGTTTCCGAAATCGGCTAAAATGTAGGAGCCCGACATTACCTGTTCGCCCACCTCCGATTTACCGCTGTAGGTGGCGTAACCCGCCAAAGAGGTTTTGGCTGCGTCATAATCGGGCATTTGATTATTAAAGGCAAAACCGCTGGTGCTTAATATTACCGCGCCGGAGCGATCGATAATATCAATTTGGATTTTATCTTTATGCTCGAAATTTTCGATATACTCACGGGCGAGCGTCTGAAAATTAGAGTAGTCGCAGGTTGCAAGCCCGTTATACCCCGAACACAACTCGCCCGCCTTTTGTTTGGCCGAGGAGGTTATAACGCTTGAAATGAAAACGCATGCCACAATTTCAAGGATGATGAGTATCGCGGCTATCATGGTAAGCATATTTACAAGCCAGCGCCCTTTAATGCCGCGCGGCTTTATGCGAAGTTTCATTTTTTGCGCACCTCCTTTTTTTTATTTGTTTTGTTTTACGCGGTTAAACCACCCATTTGTAGCCCACGCCCCAGGCGGTTACAAGATGTTTTGGGGAACCGGGGTCGTCCTCAATTTTTATACGAAGTCTTCTTACGTTGACATCTACGATTTTTTCTTCACCCAAATACTGGTCGCCCCAAACGCGGCTTAAAATATCGGTGCGCGAAAGACAAACGCCGGGGTTTTGAAAAAAGTATTCCATAATCTGAAACTCAACCTGCGTAAGGTCGATGTTTTTACCCGATTTTGCAAGGGTGCGACGGCGCAAATTAAGGGTAAACTCGCCCAGCGTCATATTTCCCACCGGTTCTTTTTTGCTTTGCATTTCTACCCTGCGGTAAAGCGAATCGATTCGCGCCAGCAGCTCCGACGGCGAAAAAGGTTTTGTAATATAATCGTCGGCGCCAAGCATAAGGCCGTTAACCTTATCCATTTCTTGCGTGCGGGCGGTAAGCATTATAATGCCGAGTTTCGGACTTTTCGAGCGCAGTGTTTTGCACAGTTCAAAGCCGTCAATACCGGGCAGCGTAATATCTAAAAGCGCAATATCAAAATCGTCTTCCGATTCGTAAATCTCAAGCGCCTGTTCACCAGAACCCGCCTCGACCGTCGTATACCCCGCACGGTTAAGATTTATTACCTCGAACTCTCTTATGGCTTTTTCGTCTTCAACAATCAGTATTTTTTTCATTTGGCACCTCTTATTCGGATATAAGGCTGAACATATCGCTCAGTTGTTCTTTTGTAACGGTCAGGTCGACGAAATCCTCGCCCGCCGCAGGCGATTCATACCGGGCGCTCGTAACCGAGCCCAGGTACACCTTTTCGGTGTTTTCGCCCAGCTTGAAAAAGCCGCCGTATTTTGACGGATCGTAGTTTTTAATCTCGACCGTTTTTATGCGAAAAACCTCTTTGACCGGCGCTCCGTCCTCGTTTATAAGATAAAAGGCGCGCGTTCGCTCGTCGGTGCTGCGGTCAAGCGATAACCTCGACAGAAAATCGGCGGTAATGCGCAAATAGTAGCCGTCGATGTAGTTTACATAGGCTTCGCTTACGGTTGTAATTTCCTTTTTATTGTAGTTTATAAACCTTGTAAGATATACCGTTTCTTCGCCGCTTACCGTTTTTATGGGGGCGTCCATTACGGGTATATCCAAACGACCGTCCTTATCGACATCCATACAAGGAAGGGTTGAATTGCGCCTTGTTACGGTGTTTTGACCCGCGGTTTTATCGTAAAACGGGTTTACGGGCTTGCTGTTTTCAAGGTAGATAAGCTCGGTAATCATACCGTTACCTTTCGCGCCGTCCAAAAACAGGGCGGGGGTGCCGTCGGGAAGGGAGGAAAGCAGCGGCTCGTTATACTGCGAAACCGAAGGGTCCAAAGAAAGGCTTCCGCGTTCGGTTACGGTATTGTTTTCAACTGC
>CADBUL010000099.1 GCA_902797875.1 Oscillospiraceae bacterium
TAAAGTTCCCGCCGCTATGTTCATAGTCGACCCGCGTAAAGAAAGAATAGCGGTTATGGAAGCCAAAAAGCTTAATATCCCGATTATCGCAATTGTTGATACCAACTGCGACCCCGATGAAATTGACGCGGTTATCCCCGGCAACGACGACGCTATCCGCGCCGTAAAACTTATTGCAAGCGCTATGGCTTCTGCCGTAATCGAGGGTAAACAGGGCGAGCAGGTAAATCCCGAAGACGGTGAAGCAAAAGATGATATCCAGGCAATAACCGAAGAAGATTTTGAAGAAAAGCCGGTTAAAAAGCCGCGTGCTAAAAAGGTTGCAGCCGAAGAAAAAGCCGAAGATAAGATAGAAGAAAAGACCGAAGAAAAGGCTGAAGAAAAGGCTGAAGAAAAACCCGTCAAAAAGTCTGCAACAGCTAAGAAAACCGCCGCTGAAAAGGCCGTAAATACAGACCAAGAAGAAGCCGAAAAGAAACCCGCCAAAAAAACCGCCGCTAAAACTACAACAGCCAAAAAAACTACCGCTAAAAAGACCGCAAAAAAGGCTGAAGAAGCGGAAGAAGCGGCTGAGTAATTTAACATCTTAAAATGCCCGCGCCAGGCGGGCATTTTTAAAAGAAATAAAGGAGAAAAGAAAAATGGAATTTACAGCAAAAGACGTACAAGCTTTAAGAGAAAAAACCGGTTGCGGTATGATGGACTGTAAAAAAGCTTTAGTTGAAACCAACGGCGATATGGACGCCGCAGTTGACTTTTTAAGAGAAAAAGGTCTTGCACAGCAAGCCAAAAAGGCCGGCAGAATTGCAGCCGAAGGTGTTGTTCTTGCCGAAGTTTTCGGCAATGTCGGCGTTGTTGTCGAACTTAACGCCGAAACCGACTTTGTTGCCAACAGCGACAAATTCAGAGAGTTAACCGCGAAAATCGCCAAGATTATCGCAGACCGTAACCCCGCAGACGTTGACGAGCTTCTTACCTTAACCGAAGGCGGCGTTAGTGTTGCCGATATGATTCAAGAGGTATTTTTGGCTGTTCGCGAAAACATCAAGGTACGCAGATTTGCCCGTTATGAAGGCGTTGTAGCTTCTTATGTTCACGCCGGCGGTAAAATCGGCGTTTTGGTTAAGTTTGACGCGGATGCTTCGGTACTTTCTAACGACTCGTTTAAGGAAATGTCCAAAGACGTTGCTATGCAAATAGCCGCTGCTATGCCCACTTATCTTAACCGTGAGAGTGTTCCACAAGAGGTTCTTGCAAAAGAGAAATCAATTCTTGTAAGCCAAATGAAGGAAGACCCCAAAATGGCTAACAAACCCGAAGCCGTGCTTGAAAAAATAGTTGCCGGTAAAATCGGTAAATACTACAGCGAAAACTGTCTTGTTGACCAGGCGTTTGTTAAGGACGACAGCCTGACAGTCGGCAAGTATGTTGAAGCCAAGGCGAAAGAAATCGGCTCTGCAATCGCTATAGCCGACTTTGTTCGTTTTGAAAAGGGCGAAGGCATTGAAAAACGCCAGGACAATTTTGCGCAAGAAATTGCAAATATGGTAAAATAGTTTAATTAAACAAGGCTCCGGCATCATTAGATGCCGGAGCTTTTTATTACCGTTTTTCTTCTTTTAAGACAAATACCGTTGAATCTTGCGTATCTTCGGTATGCGGGATGGTTTCAACCGTTTCTTGGTGCTTTAAGGGTACAAGCGGGATAAGTTTATTAAAAACGCAGGTGTGTTTCGGGGTTACGCGGCGGTCTTCGTGTAAAGAGGCAAAATACCAATGTTCAAATTCGCAAGAGTTGTCGATTTCCTGAAAAAAGCCGTTAAGTTTGTTTGTTGAGTCTTGTCTGCCTTTTCTGAGAAGCATCGCGCTTTTTACAAGCGAGGGCGGTTCGTGGGTTAAAATATAGTCTATTTTGCACTCTTCCTCGTCGAGTTTTGCCGCTGCAAGAGCCATTTCGGTAGGGGTGGGCAGTTCGCTTCGCCACCATTTGTTCATATCGCTTTTTTCGTCTTTATCTTCACTTTCTCCCCCGCCGAAAACGAAAAATTTAATACCTTCAATATTAAATATTTCGCCGCGTTTAAGATGATAAAGTTTGTCTTTTATACGGTCAACTTTGCCGCCTTTATAATAGGTGGTTCTGCCCTTATTGATAAGGTCAAAATTTTCGTGAGTGCCGTCTAAAAAACAAACGTTATATTTACGCGAAGAAAGATATTTTATTGCCTCTTGTTCGCGAGCGCTGTTGTCCCACAAAAAACCGAAGTCGCCCAGCACTATGACCGTATCGTTCGGTTTAAGTTTTCGCCACTCGCGGTCGAAAAGGCGGTTTTCGTCGCCGTGCAAATCGCCCGTAACATAAACCATAAAAAAATTTCCCTTCAAATACTTTTAATTTTTATGACTATATGATATACTAACAAGGTAATTATACAACATTTTTTGAAAGAATTAAAGATATGAAAAAGATTTTTTTGTTTTTTATTTGCTTTACGGTGGTTTTAAGCAGTATTTGTGTGCCGGTAGGCGCTTATTCGCCCTCATCTTTTGAGGTCAGGGCGCAAACCGCCCTTATGGCAAGCCTTGATACCGACGAAATTATATATTCAAAAGCAATTAATGAAAAGCGCTACCCTGCTTCTCTTACCAAGATAATGACGGCGCTGATTGTACTTGAAAACACCAAGGACTTAGATAAAGAGATATTAACCGTAAGTGATTATGCCGTAACAAGCCTTTTGGGAACCGACAGCAGCGTAGGTGGTCTGCAGGTAGGCGAAAACCTCACGGCACGGCAGATGCTGTACTACCTTTTAATGATTTCGGCAAATGACGGCGCTATGGTAATTGCCGAGCATTACGGCGGGACGGTTGAAAAATTTGTTGAAATGATGAACCAAAAAGCCGCAGACCTGGGTATGACAAACACCCACTATGTTAATCCCCACGGACTACACAACGACGACCACTATACAACCGCTTACGATATGTGGATACTTACAAAAGAGGCGCTTAAATATGAAGTGTTCAAAGAGATAACCTCGGCTACCCGTTATGAAATGCCCGCCACAAATTTAAGTAAAGAAAAACTGTTTGTTACTACAAATATGCTGCAAGACCCATCGACCGCATATTACTACAAGTATGCTTCGGGTGTTAAAACCGGCTACACCGACGACGCAGGGCGCAACCTTATATCTACAGCTAAATACGAAGGTTATTCGTATATGATTATTCTTATGAAAAGCCCGGTCGAGGACAACGGCAGACGTGTAAGATACGAATTTGTTGACTCGAAAAACCTTTACAGGTGGGCTTTTAATGAGTTTGAGTATAAGCATATTTACGATAAAACAAGCATTATAGGCGAGGCTCCGGTTACGCTTTCACTTGAAAGCGACCACGTAACGCTTGTACCCAAAGAGGACCTTTCGGCAATACTGCCCCAAAAAGCGGATTTGTCGACGTTAGAGGTTGATATTCACCTTAAAACCCCCGCTTTTAAGGCGCCGGTTAAAATCGGTGACGAGCTTGGTACGGCAGATATAAGTTATGCGGGTGAAAAGATAAAAACCATCACCCTTGTAGCGGGAATTAGCGTAAAATCAAGTTTTATATTGATTATTTGGGACTTTCTTTCAGGTATTTTTACAAGTAAACCGTTTTTGATTTTTTTGGGTGTTATTTTAATTGCGGCGGCAATATTTGTTATATATATTATAGTCATTAACCGCAAACGAAAAAAACGCCGCAGAAGAAGATATTAATATAAAAGGACTAAGCATAACGCTTAGCCCTTTTCTTTTATAAATGCATTCCACATTTGTTGAAATAACAAATTCATACGCTCGGTTTGGTTGCTTAAATACAGATAGCCGAAAAGCGCTTCAAGTCCCGTGGCGGCGTGATATTCACCCACAAGCGAGTGTTTGGGTACGTTAGAGGCTTTAGCGTTTCTGCCGCGCTTAAATACCGTCATTTCATTTTCGGTCAGCTGATTAGATATTATTTCAAAATACTTAGCCTGTGCGGTGGCGTTTACCATTTCAACTGAAAGAGCATGAAGTTCTTTTATGGGGCGCTTAGTGTTTGCAAGCTCTTGACGGACAAGCAATCCGTAAACTGCGTCGCCCACAAAAGCGAGCTGCAATCCCGAAAGCATAATTGGGTCTTCCATATTTTCTCCTAATCGTAAAATGTAAATTCGACGTCGTAAATTACCACCGTATCGCCGTTTTGTACGCCTTTTTCTTTAAGCCGGTCGATAATGCCGCTTTCTTTCAAAACGCGCTGAAAATAGCCTAATGATTCGCTGTCGGACGGGTCGACGCTGTTCATAATTTTAAGTAGCCACGGCGCTTTGACGTCGTAAATACCGTCAATAACCGATATGGTAAAGGTGCGGTCATTTATGTCTGAAAGCGAAACCGGTTTTATGGTTTCGGGTTCGTACACCTTAACAGGCGGTAAGGTTGCAAGTACCTTTGCCACGTATTTTACAAGTTTTTCGGTGCCCTCGACGATTGGGGCGATTATGGGGAAAAAGGCATAGCCCTTATTTTCAAAATACTGCTTGTACTCTTCTAATTTTCCGTCGTCAACCATATCGCATTTGTTGGCGACCACTATTTGAGGCCGTTTGGCGAGTTCGGGCGAAAATGTAGAAAGCTCGTTATTTATTTTATCAAAATCTTCTTTCGGATCGCGGCCTTCGCTACCCGAAATATCGATAACGTGCAACAAAAGCCTGCACCTGTCTACGTGGCGTAAGAATTCGTGGCCAAGCCCAAGACCGGATGAGGCGCCCTCGATAAGACCGGGTATATCGGCGGCCACAAAAGAGGATCCCTCTTCGATTTTTACAACTCCCAGCACCGGTGAAAGTGTGGTAAAATGGTAGTTGGCGATTTTGGGTTTTGCCTCGCTTATAACCGACAAAAGCGTGCTTTTACCGACGTTGGGAAATCCGATGAGTCCAACGTCCGCCAAAAGCTTAAGTTCTAAAATAAGGTCAAACTCTTGTCCCGGTGTTCCCTCTTTGGCAAAACGCGGAATTTGTCTTGTTGCGGTGGCAAAATGGGTGTTGCCCCATCCGCCGTTGCCGCCTTTGGCTATTATTACCGGTTTATCCGACGAAATATCCGCCAAAATCGCGCCGCTTTGCTCTTCTTTAACAACCGTGCCGTACGGAACTTTTAATATAAGGTCCTCGCCCTTTTTGCCGCTGCAACGTTTAGTTCCGCCGTTTTCACCGTTTGGTGCGTTGTATTTTCGTTTATAGCGAAAATCTGCAAGTGTGGAAAGCGAAGAATCGGCGACAAAAATTACATTGCCGCCTTTTCCGCCGTCGCCGCCGTCGGGCCCGCCTGCCGCAACATATTTTTCACGGTGAAAAGACACCGCGCCGTTGCCGCCGTTTCCCGCCTTTATATGAATTTTTGCTACATCTATAAACATTAGATTTCTCCGTAAAAAAACGCCCGAGCAAATAGCCCGGGCTTCTTTTTTATTTTGTAACTATGCTTACCATTTTGCGGTCGCGACCGAGACGTTCAAATTTAACGTTGCCGTCGCAAAGCGCATAAAGCGTGTCGTCAGAGCCGATTCCCACATTAACACCGGGATGAATATGGGTTCCTCTTTGGCGAACCAGGATATTGCCTGCAAGTACAAACTGACCGTCGCCGCGTTTAACACCAAGGCGTTTGGATTCGCTGTCACGGCCGTTTTTGGTAGAACCAACGCCCTTTTTATGGGCAAATAACTGAATATTTATTTTTAACATTTTATTTATCCTCCGAAATAGTGATAAAATTTTTGTACTGTTTTGAAAGTTCGTCAAGGTGAAGTTTTAATCCACGTAAAATCATTTCGCTTTCAGGTGAATCTTGCAAGAGTCTTAACTTCATAACGCCGTAATCGGCATAAACGTCGCATTTGGCCTTAATAATGTCGGTAATGGTGTTGGCAGCCATATAAGCGCTGCTTGAAACCGCCGAACAAACTATTTTGCCCTGCGAATCTTTTGCCGAAGCGGTGGCGTGACCCGAAATTTCAAAACCTGTAGGTTTATTATTGTCGTAAATAAATTTGACCGTGGTCATTTTAGCCTATTGCGTCAATTTTGATTTTAGTGTAGGGCTGTCTGTGCCCCATTTTTCTGGCGCAGCCTTTTTTGGGTTTGTAGGTAAATACGGTGATTTTCTTACTTTTGCCGTTCTTTATAACGGTGGCTTCTACCTTAGCGTCGGCAACATAGGGTTTGCCAACCTTTAGGGCGCCTTTTTCGGGTTTTAAGGCGACGATTTTGTCGAATTCAACCTTTTCGTTTTCGGCAGCGGCTAATTTTTCTACAAAAATCTCATCGCCGACCTGGACGCGGTACTGCTTACCGCCCGTTTCCATAATTGCGTACATTTTTCATACAACCTTTTTTATAGACTCGCTACGATGGGCGGAGCGTATCACTTATAGCCCATAATATGCGGCTTAACTATTCTACTGCAACAAACCGAATAAGTCAAGTGTTTTTTATAATATTTTTATATTTTATATATAGCGGTCTATTTTTTGTTTGATTTGCTCTATCCCCTGCGTTTTTACGCAAGAGGTCGCTATAACGTCTACACCCTTTATAAGCGGGTGGTTTTTAACACTGTTTATGGCGTTTTCAAGTTCGGTTTTGTTAAGCTTATCGCACTTTGTGATGACAATCGCAAAATTTATACCATGGTATTGCATAAACTTAATCATATCGGCGTCGCTATCGGTAATACCGCGCCGGCTGTCAATCAGTTGAAAAACAAGTTTTATGTTGCGACCACTGTTAAAATACTTTTCGATTAAGTCCGAATAACCCTCTTCGGTTTCAGACGAGATTTTCGCATAACCGTAGCCGGGTAAATCGACAAAGTATATATCGTTAACCGAAAAATAATTTATGGTTACGGTTTTGCCCGGTTTTGAGCTTACGCGCGCAAAATTTTTACGGTTGAAAATTTTATTCAGAAGCGAAGACTTACCGACATTTGAACGCCCCGAAAAGCAGATTTCGGCTCTGCCGTCTCCCGGGAGCTTGTCGAACGACGCCACCGAATATAAAAACTTTGCAAGATTATAGTTAATACCCATATTTATGCCCTAAGTCCCATATTATTTTCGACAGTTTTTGCCATTGAAGTATAGTCTTTTTGGTTGTCTTGTGAGAGCAAAGCGACCCTTAAAACGTCGTCTACCGTTTCGGCAAAACAGAATCGCAGTCCGTTTTTAACCTCATCGTCGATTATTTCAATATCGGGACGATTATCTTCGGGTAGAATTACGGTTTTAATACCGTTTGCGTATGCCGCCATGGTTTTTTCTTTTACGGCGCCAATGGCAAATACCCTGCCAAGGATAGATATTTCGCCCGTCATAGCTACGTCGTGGCGGATTTTTTTGCCGCTGAGAGCCGAAACGGTGGCGGTTACCATAGACACGCCCGCCGAGGGACCGTCCTTTTTGGTTGCCGCTTCGGTGGCGTGGATGTGAATATCTTTGTTTTTGTAAAACTGCGGGTCAATACCTAATTTTTCGGCGTTTTTGCGAATATAACTTATTGCCGCTTTGGCCGATTCGACCATTACCTCTCCCAGACTGCCGGTGAGTTCGATTTTACCGCTGCCGTCTACCGCCGAAGCCTCGATTTCAAGCATGGTGCCGCCTACCGAAGTATAGGCAAGACCGTTAACCACGCCGATTGTATCTTCTTTAATTATTGTTTCGTCCTTAAATTTGGGAACGCCCAGATAATCTTTTAAGTTGCCCGCGGTTATACGAACAAGGTCACCGCCGGATACAATTTGTTTTGAGGCTTTTCGCATAATTTGTGAAAACGAACGTTCTAAACTTCTTACGCCTGCCTCTCGGGTATAAAAATCGATAATGGAATATACCGCGGCGCGGTCGATTTTGAAGTTTTTGGAAGTAAGTCCGCACTCGTTCATCTGTTTTTTAATAAGGTGATTGTGGGCTATGTTGAATTTATCCGACCTTGTGTACCCCGGAAGTGTTATAATATCCATACGGTCGTACAAGGGCGCAGGGATATTATCGGCATTATTGGCGGTACACAAGAACACCGCCTTGGATAAATCGAAAGGCATATCGACGTATTTGTCGACATAGGCGAAATTCTGTTCTCGGTCAAGAACTTCTAAAAGCGAAGCCGCGGGGTCGCCGTGGTTTGAAACGGTCATTTTGTCAATTTCGTCGAGCAAAATCAGCGGATTTGCGCTGCCAGACTGCTTTATCGCCTTTATGATTCTGCCCGGCATTGCGCCGATATATGTGCGGCGGTGACCGTTTATTTCGGCTTCGTCCGAAACGCCTCCAAGGCTAACCCTGGCAAAACTACGCCCCATCGCCTTAGAAAGCGAGTGCGCAATAGAGGTTTTGCCCACACCGGGAGGCCCCACAAGACAGATTATCTGTCCTTTATAATTCGGGTTAAGTTTTAACACCGCCATAATCTCGACAAACCGGTCTTTGACCTCAGATAGTCCGTAATGTTCTTTGTTGAGCAGTTTTACGGCTTTTTCTATGTCGGTAGAGGTTTTGGTGTAAACGCCGAACGGAAGCGAAACCAAAAGGTCGAGGTAGTTGCGAACCACCGCCGCCTCTTGCGAGCCGGCAGGCATCTTAAAGAGTTTTCGCACTTCTTCCTTCATTACGTCTTTCGCCTCTTGCGGGGCGTTTAGTTTTTCGATTTTGGTATTATAACCGTCGATTTCGGCTTCGATACCGTCGTCGCCGTAAAGTTCGTTAGAGATGGCGTGAAGCTGCTCTTTAAGGTAGTACTCTTTTTGATTTTCGTCAATAAATTCTTTGGCTTTATCGTTAATGCGGTTGTCGACCTCAATAATATCGCTTTCAAGCGAAAGCAGACCCGATATTAAACGCAGGCGTTTTAATAGGTTGAGTTCTTCTAAAATCAATTGTTTATCTTCGGGCTTAAAGTGAACGTTGGACGAAATAAAATCGGAAAGCGACGCAGGATCGTCGTTAGATACTACGGTATATAAAATGTCTTTCGGCATTTTGGGTGAAAGCGAGGCAAAACGCTCAAACTCGGCTTTAACCTTACGCAGCGCCGATTCGGTATATGAGCGCTTCTTAGGGGTGACAAGGTCGTAAACCCGCGAAATATCCGCCATAAGGCAGTTTCTTACGGTATCAAGATTTGAAAAAGAGGCACGGTATTTACCTTCGATAAGTACGCGGACGTTATCGTCGGCAAGACGGATTATCTGCCGAATTTTTGCAACGCAACCTATTTTACACAAATCACCCTGTTCGGGGTTTTCAATGCTGAGGTCTTTTTGCATAACCAAAAAAATATTTTGGTCGCTGTCCATAGCGCGTTTTAAGGCGTTGACCGACTTTTGTCTGCCGACGTCGAAATGCAGGTGCATATCGGGGAATACAACAAGTCCCCTTAGTGCTAAAACCGGCATAAAAACTGAATTTTTCATAGAATTTTCCATAGGTTATTTCCTTTTTCGTAATAATACTATTTTATATCATAACGCAAAAGAAATCAACCACAAAAAAGACGGTCGGGATTTGACCGTCAAATTATCACTCTGCCTTTTGCAAAATGGCCGTCATAACGCTAATATCATCGGTATGTCCGTCCGAGCGTCTGCGCTTGGCGGAAAGGGCTATGCGGTCGGCGAGTATGGCGGCGTCGTCGCCCGAAAAATTTTCGAGTTCGCTGTATAGCCAATCAAGTTCGCCAAAGGTCACTCCGTCGCTAATCATTACCACAATATCGCCGCTGTTAATTGCCACGGTGGCTTTGTCAAAGCCGATTTCCCTGATAATTCCGGCAGGAAGCGAGGTGCTTACTGCTTTGGAGATTTTGCCGCTGCGACGAACAAAGGTGGGCGCCGCGCCGGCTTTTAAGAAGGTTGTTTCGCCCGAGAACAGGTCTATAGATACAATATCAAGGGTGGCAAGGGATTCGTCGGTCGATTTGAAAATCATTGAAGAATTGACTATTTTAAGCGAGCAGTCAAACCCGAAGCCCGATTTGATGAGTTTAGACATCAACGCGTTTATCATAGAGGAATCAACCGCCGCGCGAGGTCCGTGTCCCATGCCGTCGCTCAACATTAAAATCAGGTGTCCCCTGCCGTCAAAAAAGTATTCACAGTTATCACCGCAAAGGGTATTGTCTGTCGCGCAGTACTGTGAAACCCCGATTTTGGCGCAATATACGGGTTTTTCGCAAACCGAAATGAGAGTTTCGGTTTCGCCTTTTATAATACAGGGTTGTTCGATTTCGGCGTCAAACGCCGCCGAAAACTTTTTCATAATCTCGCGTTTGTTTACCGCGATTTCTTTGCCGCCGCGGAGTTTTATTTCGGCGGAAATTCTGCCGTATTTATCGCGCGAGGCACAGCACTGAGTTACCATTAGTCCCATACCTCTTAGCACCGTTACGATTTTTTCCGACAGGGCTTTATCGTGGGAGTTAAAATATTTGAATTCGTTAGATAAATCGTAGAGCATATCCGAAATGCCGTCGAATTGCAAAGATACCATACTTCTAATATCGCTTATGCGCTTTTCGGCGTTGATTTTAGATACGTATATGCCGTATTTACGGCGGGTGTTTTCGATAAAACTTTGTTGCCGCGGACAGTTGCTTCTAAATGAGTTAATGGTGTTGTCGTGGGCGATTTTCAGTATTTGTTCGACCGTTTGATTTTTTTCGGTTTCCCAACAGTGAACACACATTGAACAGTCGCCGCAGACCTCTTTTTCGATTTCAAGAAGAAGCATATCAAAGTCGGGCGTATTGATTTTGGTCAGTTGATCGGACACCTTGTCAACCGTATCGCTAATGCTTTTAAGCGCTTTTGAAGTAAATTGAAGCCGTAATGAAAGTGCGTTTTTTACGCCGAAATACGATGGTGTTTTGGCCTTGCCCAAGAATATTTGCGCCAAGTAATTTTCAACCGATTTCGGGGTTAGCAAAAATACCCCGAAAGAGACCGCGCACTCGATTATCAGCGGCGCTATAAGGGTTGTTTCGCCGTATATGGCAAGCGACACAAAAGCCACCGACGCCACCCCCGCCAAAATACCGAA
>CADBUL010000100.1 GCA_902797875.1 Oscillospiraceae bacterium
AAGGAAGACTGATTTTCGTCAAAAAACAAGGGCGGCAGACGCCGCCCGAACTTACATATTTGACACTCTTCTAACAGATTTTCTAACAGTTTTCTAACAGAATTCTAACAGCAAAAACGACCTTTTTGTGTCCTGAAAATGGTACATTTGCGCTATGATTTTGAGCATAAAAAATCCCGGAAACCCTTGATTTTACTGGGTTTCCGGGGATGGTGCGGGTAGCAGGACTTGAACCTGTACAGGGTTGCCCCCACAAGAACCTGAATCTTGCGCGTCTGCCAATTCCGCCATACCCGCGAATGGGTGGATTTAAGCAGATTTCTTGCAGTTTGTTAGAAATCTGTTAGAATCCGGTGATTTTTGAGCGTTTTTTGAGGTTTCAAAATCAAGGTAAAAATGCTCGGAAACCCTTGATTTTACTGGGCTTACGGGGATTCGGCAGCCAAAGAAATAATCTCTTTGGTGCGTTAGAACCTGAATCTAGCGCGTCTGCCAATTCCGCCACGAGCGCATAAATATTTAGAACAACAATAATAGAATACCCTTTTTGGATGAAAAAGTCAAGCAAAAATTGCGACAAACATAAAAAAATCGGGGCGCCGTAAGTTGGCGCCCCGAAAAAGGTTTTATTGTTCGGGCGTTTTTACGCCTTTGGGTGTAAACACACCGGTTGCGTAGGTGTTTTCTTTAATGTCGAGTTTGGCGGCTTCTTCGTCGAGAGCGGTCTCGAACTCGTCGTCTTTAAGAAGGTGCAAAATGCTGCTTGCGAGCTCGGTTTTGTAGTAGGAATCGCTGTTAATATCGAGGCGCTCGTAAAGTACAATATTATTGTCGCTTCCGATAATTTTAATCTCGCCGACCTTCATGGCTTGAACTGCCGCGAAATTGTCGTCCTTATAGTTTTCACCGGTATTTTTAGAACCGATAACCTGGGCGTAAACGTCTTTGATGTTTTCGTTTTGCATAGATTTATCAATATCGTCGGTGATGTTGTAAAACTCTTTATATATTTCGGCAAATTTGCGTTTGCCGCTTTTAAGCTCTTTTTCGTAGTTTTCGAACTTTGATTTTGCCGCCGCTTTTTCATCGTCGGTGTACGCGGCGCCGGTTTCGGTGTTGGTGTAGTTGTCGCTTATCATATGGACAAGCAGAAAGTTTTCTTTATAATACTTGTCTTGCTCGTCGGTTGAAACGGCTTTGGTTCCTTTTTCACCGTAGATGCTCTTAAAGTACTGCTCTTGCAGATAGCTGTATCTGATAAGCTTAGTATAGGTAGCTTGTGAAACGCCGTTAAGCTCGTAATAAGAACTCATTTGCGACCACTGGGATTTTACATAAGATTCGACTTCGCTTTCCTGATCTTCGGTGAGCGAGATGGTTTTGTCCTGCTCGAGTTTGTCAAGAAAGATAAACCTGTAAGCGTATTTTTTTGCGGTTTTGGTTACCCACTCTTCAAAAGACAGATTGTCTACTGTTTTATCGTAACAATCCTCTAAACTGCTGATTTCGGTGCCGTCTTTGGAGATTTTTTCGGCAGCTTCGTCAACCGCTTGCAAAATGCAAGCCGAATACATAGCCGAGGTAAGCTTTATATCGCCAAGCGAAAAGGCGGACTCATCCTTTGGGTGGCAGGCGGAAAGCGATAAAATAATACATAAAGTAAGTACAAGTGCTGTTGCTTTGCTAAAAAGTTTCATAAATTTTAACCCTTTCTTTTTGCGGCGGATACGTCGCACAGTGCTTAAAACCATTATATACGAAATTTCGCTAAAAGTAAAGTAAAACTATACTAACGCAGTTGCATTTTTATATTTTCAAAATATTCTGACATTTGTGATTTAAGGGTTTCTAATGACGCGACCAAGCCGGCGCCGTCTACCCCGCCCTTTATAACCGCAAAAACCTGAGATTTGAAAAGCTCGGTTTTTCCAAGTACCAAGGCTTGCAGTTCTTTGGCGTTGGGGTCGTTAGATTTTTGCAAAAAAGCGTCAAGCGCCGCAGCCTTAAGGGTTATGGCGGCTATGGTTTCGGCGGCAAGTTTTTGGCGGCTGTCTAAAAGTTCACCGGGGAAAACGCTTAGGTGTTCTTTTGGCGCGGCGGCGGTATCGGGTTGTTCTGCGGGCGGTTGCGGCGTCTCTTGCGGCGCAGCGGGTGCCGGTTGCTCTTGAATTATCTGCAAAGACGCAGGTGCGTCTTGGATATTTTCCGGCTCGGTTTGTGCGGGGGAAACGGAATGTATGTCGGGTTCTTGCGGTAGTTCGGGTGCGACGGTTTGCGTTTGAGTTTGTTCGCTTTGTGAGTGCAGTTCGCCGTTAAGTCGATTTATTTCAACGTCGCGCGCCGCAAGTAAAAGTGAATATTCTTCCATACGCTTTTTGTAGCCTTCGATTTGCGAAGACAGCGCAGCGACCTGTTTTACGAGCATTTCATTTTGCATTTTCAGTGCGCGTTTGTTCACCTTTTTGCCCCCTTATATTATCTTTTTTGCAAGGAATTTGCTGTTTTTATATATTATATCCTAAATTGTGAGTTTTTTCAACAATAAAAAACTGTTGCAAATAAACAATGGAGCATATATAATTAAAAATGTAAAAAATATTGGAATTTGCGAGGCGAACATTTTGACGCGCGACACCATTTTCGACGGTCCCGGTAGTGTCCCCACTCTTACCGAACTTAAAATTTTAATATGCTACATAATTAACTCGCTTGGCGGTAAAATCCCCGAAACACATCTTACCCAAACCCTTCACTACGAAAACATCGCAAACTTTTTTGATTGCGAGGGCGCTTTGTCACAGCTTATTAAAAATGGCTGCATAATAGAAAATAACGGCCTGTTGTCGGTTAGTCAAAAGGGTGAACAGGTGGCGGTGGAACTAAAAAGCAGCGTACGGTCGGGTGTTCGCGAGCGAGCGCTTTCAACCGTAACCAAAATGCTTTCAAGTATTGAAAAACAGCGCCTCGCCGACGTGAAAATCGTCCCACAGCAAAAGGGCTGCAAGGTGGTCTGCCGCGTGGCTGACGGTGATAACGAGCTTATGAATTTTGATATTACGGTTCCCAATTCCGAATGCGCCGAATTTATTAAACAAAGGATGTTAGAAGATCCGTCTTATCTTTATAGCGGAATGGTTGATTTATTGTTGAACCGAAGCGCATTTTCAGAAGAAGATAAAAAATAAACGCCCCCGAAAAAATGGGAGCGTGGAGCTGGTGGTCAGAATCGAACTGACAACCTGCTCATTACGAATGAGCTGCTCTGCCATTGAGCCACACCAGCAAAAGTGTTCAA
>CADBUL010000101.1 GCA_902797875.1 Oscillospiraceae bacterium
AAAACTGACTGCTGATGTAGTTCGGGAGTTTATTGACAAAATCGTAGTCCATCACAGGCAGGAATCTGGCGGTGTTACTACGCAGAAGGTAGAAATCTACTATAATGTCATAGGCAAATTTGAAATTTCGCCGATGTTCGCGGGACAAGAACAAAATGCAACCGCCTGACCGAAAGCATAAAAAAGACGGTTGAAATAAGACTTAAATCCTATTTCAACCGTCAACATGGTCGGGATGACAGGATTCGAACCTGCGGCATCTTGGTCCCAAACCAAGCGCTCTACCAAACTGAGCCACATCCCGATATTGAACTTGGTGCAACAATAATTATAATGCAGCCTTGCGGCAATGTCAAACAAAACTTGCCGCAAAGTTAAGGCTGTCTATTATTATATTGCAAAATGCGAATAATAATGCTATTATATTATACGGAGGTTTTCGGGCCTCTTTGTACTACCGCAACAACGGCGTCGTCAAGGCGGCGTTCATAACACAATATTATGCCGTTATTTGAACGCGGTTCACCGCTTGATAAATCGGGTGTAAAAGACGATATACCGCCGTGAATGCCTTGACCGGTCATTTTAAGATAGGCCTCTTTGGCGGTCCACAGTTCAAAAAAACGGCGGTCGCGAGCGGGTCTTTCTTTGGCGGCGGCGATATACTCGATTTCGTCGTTGGTAAAATGCTTTTTGGCGACGGCGGGGGAGTACTCGCGCAGACTTTCTATATCGATACCGATTTCGCTATCGCTTACCGCCACGGCGGTGTAGTTGCCGCTGTGCGAAGCGTTAAAGTGAACGTTATAATTTATGCAGTAGGGTTTTTGATACTGGCCGTAGGCGATGACCGGCTCTTTGGTTTGACCGGTAAAGTTTTTTACGGCGCGGCTTATAAGCACACTTACGGCAAGTGAACGTTTTCGGTCGTCGATATTCTTTTTAGATAGGATATACCGGCGGCGAAGCGGCGGCAGGTTGGCAAGCTCTTGCGAAAACTCCGCTTCGGAAATATTTCTGATATCGCAATAAAAAACCTTATACATCAAGTTATCTCCGTGTTTTTTAACAATTCTAACACAGTTTTTTAATAATATCAATGGGACGGTACAAAAATGTTCTTTAATAAATACCAAAAAAATTGCGACGCCTTTGTCAAAAAGGTAAATTCGCTTGATTTTTCGGCGCATCTCGATAAAGATTTGCCGCTGGAACTTGCCGACGATATCTACCATAAAGCCGCCGCCGTCAAAGAAATAATAAAGCGCAAAACAGGGCTTGTACTGTTTGATTCACAACTTCGCGCGGCCTACGGTTTATACAACAAAAAAATTGTCGAACTTGCCACCGGCGAGGGCAAAACCCTTTCGGCGGTTATGGCGGCAATACTTTTTTGCCTTGACGGGCGTAAGGTCAGCGTGCTGGTTTTTAATGATTATCTTGCCAAGCGCGACGGCACCGCAAACTCCGAAATCTTTAAGGCTTGCGGCATCACCTGCGGCTTCATTACCGCAAAAAGCGATAAAAATGAGCGCAAACAGGCATATAAAAGCGACGTTTTGTATATCGCCGCCAAAGAGCAGGGCTTTGACTATTTGCGCAATAGCGTTATTTATGACAAAGATGATTATCTTTATATAAACTTTGACGTTTGCATAGTAGACGAGGCCGACTCGATTCTTATTGACGAATCCGGCGTGCCGCTGGTTTTGGCGGGCGGCGCCGATTCTAAAGAAGATTTTGCGGTTGTCGCCCATAAGACGGTACAAGCTTTTGACAGCGGGGACTACGACATAAACCCGGGTGAAAAGCAGATTTGGTTAACCGACAGCGGAGTTAAAAAAGCCGAAACCGAGCTTGAACTCGATAATCTGTACAATGACCGGAATTTTGCAATTCTTTCGGCGTTAAACACCGCACTTGAAGCCAACTTTTTGTTTGAAAAAGATAAAGACTATATAGTAAAAGACGGCGAGATTAAAATAATAGACGAATCTACCGGCAGGGTAGCGCTCGGCCGCCGTTTTCCCGATTCGCTTCAACACGCTGTTGAGGTTAAAGAGGGGCTTAAAAGCGGCGATACCACAAAAATTTATAACACCATTACGGTACAGTCGTTTTTGAACAGCTATAAAACCTTAAGCGGTATGACCGGTACGGCAATGACTTCGGCAAAAGAGATTTGGTCGATGTACGAAACCGATACGGTGGCGGTGGAATCTCACGTGCCTTGTATTAGGATAGATATGCCCGACGAGGTTTTTGAGAAAAAGGCCGACAAAGAAAACGCCGTAATACAACTTATCCGCAGTGAACACCAAAAAGGCCGCCCGATACTGCTTGGCACCTCTTCGGTAAAAGAGAGTGAGTTTTACAGCGCTGCGCTTTCCGACATACCTCACGCAGTACTAAACGCCAGGGACGACAGCAAAGAAGCCGAAATCATAGCCAACGCCGGGCTTCCGTTTAACCTTACCATATCTACAAATATGGCGGGTCGCGGGGTAGACATTAAGCTTGGCGGCGAGGATGAAAAATATCACGATAAGGTTGCACAATGCGGAGGACTTTTGGTAATATCAAGCGGCATAAACCGCTCGCGCCGTATCGATAATCAGCTTCGAGGCAGGGCGGGTCGGCAGGGAGATCCCGGGGAAAGCCGCTTCTTTATAAGCTTAGAGGACGAAAATATCGCCCCGTTTGTGGAATTTAACAGCCGTGAGGATCTTCTGAACTCCATCCGTGAGGCGCAAAAGGTTTTAGAGGGCAACGACGCCGAAGCGCGTTATATGCTGCGCAAGTATTCGCTTATTATCGACGACCAGCGCCGCGTAATTTCGGACATTTTAGGTAAATTGCTGTTTTTAGACGAGCCGACCGATTTCACCCTGCGGCAGGATAAAGAACTGTACGATTCACTTTGCGAAAAACACGGCGAGCAGGCGGTGCAAAAGGCCGAAAAGCAATTACTTATTTACTTTACGGTGCAGGGCTTTGCCGATTATTTAGGGGTCATGGAAGAGGTAAAAAACGGCATACATCTTGTAATTGTGGGCGGCAAAAACCCGCTTGACGAGTTTAATCGTATGGCAATAGCCAATTTTGAAGAAATGCGCGAATATGTAAAGACCACCGTACTTGAATATATGAAAACTGCTGAAATTACAGAGAACGGTATTGATATGGACGCCGCGGGGCTTAAAAACGGCGCCGCCACCTGGACATATATGATTGACGAAAGCAGTAATCAGTTCAGTCGCTTGCCTTATCTGATGAAAGCGCTTTCTCATAAACTTAAAAAGGCGACGGGGCTTCTGGACCGCTTCGACCAAAAAATAAAATAAAACCGAAAGGATATTTTTTATGCTGATTGCTCCATCTATTTTAACGGCGGATATGTTAGAACTAAAAGACGCCGTAGATAATCTGAAAGCCGCCGGCGCCGATATGCTTCACCTTGACGTTATGGACGGCAACTTTGTACCAAACATCTCGTTTGGTTTTCCGGTTATCGAATCGCTTAGAAAACACACCGATATGGTGCTTGACACCCATCTTATGATAGATAAACCGCACAGATATATCGAAAAATTCGCCAAAATCAGCGACTACGTCGGCTTTCATTACGAGGCGGGTTCGCCCGTAAAAGAAACACTTCTCAAAATTAAAGAATGCGGAGCAAAATCCTGTCTCACCATAAAACCCGCCACCGCACCGCAAGAGATTTTCGAGTTTTTACCGCTTTGCGATATGGTGCTTGTTATGTCGGTAGAACCCGGTTTTGGCGGCCAGTCGTTTATGGAAAACTCGCTCGATAAACTCAAGGTCTTAAAAAGCGAAATAAAACGCAGGGACCTTTCGGTATTGCTTGAAATAGACGGTGGCATTAACGATAAAACCGCCCCGCTGGCGGCGAAAGCCGGCGCCGACATACTTGTTGTAGGCAGTTATCTGTTTAACGCGAAAGACCTAAAAGCCACCCTTTTGGACCTTAAAAAACTGTAACTGTCACATATGCTCAAACAGGGCGGCAAATTGATGCTTTTGGATTTTTTTAAGTTTGCAGTATTCACCGGCAGCCAGCAAAAAATCTTCATTTTTTGGCAGTCGTGCGCAATATTCAAGCAGATTTTCACGGCGTAACGGTTTTAGTTTCATAATATTAAAAACCCCGCAGTGATTAAAAGCCCGGTAGAATTTTATAACGTCGTTTTCGCATTCGAAATAAAGTATGTAATAAGACGATAAAATTTTGTTGATTTTCATAAAATAATAAAGGAGGTGTGAGATTTGCGTTTGTTTTCTAAAGGAATAAAACTGCATAAAGACCTTGATATCGACTTTTCGGTGTCAACCCAAAACGTAAGCGGCGATGTTTACACATTTTTATGTTATGCAGGTCAGGAATACGAACTGCTTATAAAAGAGGGAAGTCGTGTTGAAAAGTATACCAAGATAGCAGTAGCGGACGGTATTCCGATTTATGCCTCGGTTACGGGCGAATTTTGCGGCGTTTGCACATTTGAATCGGGCGACGTCACGGTGATTGCCGCACATATCAAAAACAGCGGCGAATACACCCCGCCTTTCAGCGCACTTTCTCATACCGATATACCTTCTTCGCCCGCAGAACTTTTGGATTTGTTCAAAAATGCGGCGATAATCGACACCTTTAACAAAGACTATCTCTGTAATACCTTTGGTAAATACTTAACCTGCGACAGTCTTCTTTTGTTCGCGGTTGACGACAACCCCTACGTCGTGACCTCGTGCGCTGTTATGTGTGATTTTGAAGAAGAGGTATTAGAGGGGCTTAGTATAATTACGCGTTCACTAAAGATTAAAAACGCCGTAATTATGATGCAAAAGAACTTCAAAACCGCACAGTTTTTCAAAAAACGCTACGCCGATATTAAGGTTATGCGCGCCACCGATAAATACCCCGCGCGACTAAACGCTCTTATTTACGCAAAAAAGAATAATTCTTTAATTATTACCCCCGAAACCTGCCGCGCTGTTTACCGCGCCGCCGTATTTAAGGAGCCGTGCGTTACTAAAACGGTTACGGTATGGGGCGACGCCATACAAAAACCTGCCGCCGCGCAAATTCCTATCGGTACAACCTGTGGTGAACTATTAGATATGTTTGAAAGCCATACGCAGATCGGCAAAATAGTGGCGAACGGCGTAATGAACGGCTATCTTATTATGCCAAACGATATTATTACACCTTTTATAGACAGTATTACGGTTATGAGTGATTGCGCTAAAATGCAGCAAAAAGGGTGTATTACCTGCGGACGTTGTACCGCCGTATGCCCGGTGGGACTTGCGCCCTACTACGTTTTAAGACGTGCGGCGCGTGAGGGTAGCTCAAAGGCCTATTTTAACTTTGATTTATGCTTAAAATGCGGGTGCTGCAGTTATGTTTGCCCGGCAAATATTCCGCTTGACACCTACATAAAACTGTATAACGACGAAAGGAGCAAAGCCGATGCACAGAAATAAACTTGCTCCTTACATAAACAGCGGCGAAACGGTGGCGCAATTAAGACTCGATTTGTTGTTCGCGCTGCTTCCGCTTATCATAATCGCTACGGTACAAAACGGTTTACGCGTGCTTGTTATGTGCGCCCTTGCGGCGGCGGCTTCGGACATTACCGAACTTTTAAGCCATCTTGTAGGCCATAAAAAACCGGATCTTTTACGCGCCGCAACGCTGGGTCTGTGTCTTACGATGCTTTGCCCCATAACCGTGCCGGTGTGGTTGCCCGCGGCCGGGTCGGCGTTTGCGGTACTGTTTGTTCGTGTAATACTTGTTGGCGATTTCAGAACGCTTTTTATGCATCCGGCAATAGGTTGGCTGTTTATGATAACCGTTTGGCCGTCCTATATGATGACCTATCCGAAAACCTCGGGGTTTAACGCCTTCCCGGTTTTTGCCGATGTAAGAGGCTTTGAAAGAGCCTGGAGTATAGGACAATACCTGCAGTTTGGCCAAAAGCCTCAAACCAGGATGCTCGACATACTTTTCGGCAGATACGCCGGCGGTCTTGGTACCACCTGCATCTTCGCGATTTTAGCCATAACGGTGTTTTTTCTTATTCGTAAAAGTATTGCCTGGCATGTAAGCCTTTCTATGATGGCGACCGTTTCAATATTTGCGCTGTTTATCAACCGCGCTGGGGTATCTCCAGCATATTCGGTGGTCTTCGAACTTTGCGCCGCCAACCTTATCTACGTTGCCATATTTATTGCAAGCGACCTTGTAAACGCGCCTAAACTCCCCGTTGCAAGGGTGCTGTTTGGCGTACTTATTGGGGTGTTTACGATGTTACTTCGCTACTTCGGTATGTTTGAATATTGTGTTTTAATAGCCCTTATTTTTGCCAACCTGTTTTCGGGGGCAATGGACCGTATTGCGGTAGCGTTTAGATCAAGGCGAGCCAAACATTTCAATTTGCAAAGCTGAAGTATTTATAAAATACGGGCGAAACTCATCGCCCGTATTTTTTTTACGATTATTTATTATTTTTTCAGTCGTTGCGGCAAGAACAATTACAACTGCCGTCGGGTTTTGGGAAAAAGTCGTTTTTCGGAAAGTCGATTTTTCTGAATACCTCGCAGGGGGTATCGTTGTCGTCACAATGCTTTTGGGGTACGCAAAAATCGTAAACCGGAATAAGCATTTGCACCTGACGGGTAAGCTCAACTATCGAGAAAACTCCCAATGTTACAAAAACGGCGGGGGTGCCGACCTGCGCGCGGGTGTTAACCTGACCGCCGCAGTATTCGGTTACTGATGAAGGAAGATACGGACATACCTCGTATGCGCTTGAAACATCGCCTATTCTTGCGCTTAAAGCAATAGGTTCTACACACTGTACGGTGCATTTCGGCGCGTTATCGGAGCGTCTGGTGTGGCCGCTAAGGGTTGTGGCGGCGCGGTTACTGTAAGTTTTTATGTTGCCTTCGCTACCGAACATTATAAGCTTTTTGGTGAAAAACGTAACGCCCTTTATACAGTTTGCATTTCTTGTTACAGAATCAAAAACGTCTATATCCACAACAAAGAAGAAGGTCATATTACAAGCGTAATAGCCGCGGTTAAAGGTTACCGGCTCAACATCTATTGCAACGTCAATAATCTGCGCGCTGTTAACCCTAACGCTATCGGCGTTGTTTACTGTTTCCTGATCCTGCGGGGTAAAATAGCATTGAAGGTCCTCAAGACAGTCGCGGTCGCAGCACGAATCATATACACGCTGTGCGTCTATGCAACAGGCCTCTTTAAACTTGGTACTTCCGACTATATTTGAAAAGTCAGCCATAAAATTGCCTCCTGTAGTTTAATAAGCCGGCACAATGGTGCCTGAACTTTTAATACAGTGTATGGCGCTTTTAATTTTCTGTTACAACCGGGTTTTTTATATATTCGTAGCTTGGCGTTTGTATCGCCGCTAAAATGGTGTCACGGTTGTCTTCAAGCCATGGGCGTGAGGCGTCAGAACACTCGAAAAGATAACCGCTTATGCGCTCGGTTTCTTTTTTAATAAATTCGCCCATTATGGCGCAAAGGCGCTCGTAGTCTTGCCGCGAATATGCCGTTTCATTCAGCGCGTTTACAACCTCAACCCCCGTGTAGTATTCACCGTCTGCAAAAAAACCGCCTATTTTGGTAATTTCGGCTATAAGTCGGTCATTTTTGAAATCTGCCGTAACGTCGGGCGTTACGCCGAAGATTTTCCAAAAGGCTTCTTTGGTATTTTCGGCGTTTGCGCCTTCTTTGCTGCTGCAAACAATACGGCAGTTTTCTTCTTTGCAGTTAAAAACAAACATAAAAACGTATCTTTCACTGGCGGCGCCTATCTTAATTGTCTTATCCGCGCTGTAATATTTTATACCGCTTTCTTGCTTTTCAACCGCCGTTTGTTTTGGCATATCGATAAAGTACAGCGCGGCAACACACCCCGCAAACACCGAAAATGCGGCAAAAGAGCACAAAAAAATCACGGCGCGTTTTTTCTTTGTCATAAACATCACCGTGATTATTTTTGATTATTTAATTGTATATTATTCAACAATCAGTTGATTTTTTCGGCAACTTCAAACACACTTTCGGGAATATCTTCCGCCGCGCAAGAAATTGTAAAGATAAAGTTAAGGTCAAACTCTTTGGATACAATCGAAAGGCGTTTGAGAAAAGCCGCAAGTTCGTTCATATCGCGAGAGCCCAGTCTAAGGGTCGCGTCTACAAAAATATCGGTTACGTCGTGGTTAGCCGAAGTCAAGCCGCAAAGCAGACCGTAAAGCTCGTTATATCCCGAAATACCGTAAAGCGCCGCGTCAACAAGACGGCACTTATGAGAAATGTTGTAGGTCATAACGTCGCCTTTTTCAACGCATACCACGTTACCTTTACTTTCCTCGGTGGTTGTGTTTATAAGGTCAAGCAATAATTTGGTTTTGCCGCTTCCTTTGTTACCGATAATAAGTTTAATCATTTTGGTCACTCCTTAATTTATACTAACCGCTTGTGGGCGGGTTCGCTATTATTTGCTAAGCCTTTGTTCAAGCGCTTTTTTATGGTCCTCGTAGCCGGGTTTTCCAAGCAGGGCAAACATATTCTTCTTATAACTTTCAACACCGGGCTGGTTAAACGGGTTTACGCCAAGAATGTACCCCGAAACGCCGCAGGCCTTTTCAAAAAAGTAGATAAGCTCGCCTAAATTCTCCTCGTCGGCTTTGTCGACATCGATTATAATGTTGGGCACTTTACCGTCGGTATGTGCTAAAACGGTACCCAAAAACGCCTTATTATTCACATAACTCATACTTTTTCCCGCAAGGAAATTCAGTCCGTCGCCGTTATCTTCATTTTCTTTTATGACGATATCTTCGCCGCATTCTTTAATATTAACGACCGTTTCAAACAATGTGCGCCGGCCGTCTTGAATGTACTGACCCATTGAGTGAAGATCGGTTGAAAATATGCACGAAGCAGGGAACAACCCCTTGTTGTCTTTTCCTTCGCTTTCACCGTAAAGCTGCTTGAACCACTCGTTCATAAGGGCAAAGCGAGGCTCGTACGCGGCAAGTATTTCGGTGGTGTATCCGCGGCGGTAAAAGAGGTTGCGCAGCGCCGCGTATTTATAACAGTCGTTATTCTCTATATCGCAGTTTTCATATTTTTTTGCCGCCTGCTGTGCACCTGACATCAATTTATCGATATCCGCGCCCGAAACGGCAATGGGTAAAAGCCCAACCGCCGTAAGTACCGAGTATCTTCCGCCTATATCGTCGGGAATTACAAAACACTCGTACCCCTCTTTATCGGCAAGTGCCTTAAGTGTTCCGCGTGCGCGGTCGGTGGTGCAGTAAATACGTTTGGCGGCGCCCTGTTTACCATAGCGGTTTTCGAGATATTCCTTAAACACCCTGAACGCAATGGCGGGCTCGGTAGTAGTACCCGATTTAGATATAACGTTAACGCTGATATCTTTGCCCTCGCAAAGGGTTAAAAGGTTAGATAACGCGCTGCCGCTTATCGAATTACCGGTAAAGAAAATTTGAGTACCGCTTGTAAGCAAATTGTAGTTTTCGCTGTGCAAAAACTCTATCGCGGCTCTTGCGCCAAGGTAACTTCCGCCAATACCGATAACAACAAGTATTTGCGAGTTCCCGCGTATGGTCGCCGCGGCTTTTTTTATGC
>CADBUL010000102.1 GCA_902797875.1 Oscillospiraceae bacterium
AAAAGCCTGCGTAGGATGCGCTTCCTGCGCAATTATGTGTCCCGACTGCATTATTAAGGTAGAAAGGTAGGAAGATATTATGTCGGAAAAAGTTTTGATGAAAGGCAATGAAGCGATAGCCGAAGCGGCTATAATCGCAGGTTGCCGTCACTATTTCGGCTATCCCATCACACCGCAAACCGAAATAGCCGCTTATATGGCTAAGAAAATGCCTAAAATAGGCGGTACATTTTTACAAGCCGAAAGCGAAATAGCCGCAATAAATATGGTTTACGGCGTTTCTTCGGCAGGCAAGAGGGTCATGACCTCTTCCTCTTCGCCCGGCATTTCGCTTAAAGGCGAGGGAATATCCTATCTTGCCGGCGCAGATCTTCCCGCGTTTATTGTTAACGTTCAGCGCGGCGGACCCGGTCTTGGCGGCATCCAGCCCAGCCAGTCGGACTATTTTCAGTCTACACGCGGCGGCGGACACGGCGATTATCATATGATAGTTTTAGCGCCTGCTTCGGTACAAGAGATGGCTGAGCTTACGGTTAAAGGCTTTGACCTTGCCGATAAATACCGTATGACCGCCATGATTTTGGCAGACGGAACACTGGGACAAATGATGGAACCCGTATCGCTCGATATAAAAGTATCGCCTGAACCGGAGAAACCCTGGGCCACAAACGGTACTAAAATGCAAAGAGAACACAACATAGTAAACTCCCTTTCGCTTGTTCCCGACGAGCTTGAACAACTCAACATCGAAAGATTTAAAAAATACGCCGTAGTAGAGCAAAACGAAGCAATGTACGAAGAGTACAAATGCGACGACGCCGAAATAGTCGTTACGGCTTTCGGCATTGCGGCAAGGGTTGCCATGCACGCCATTGACCGCGCCAGGGAAGAAGGCATTAAGGTAGGACTTATTCGTCCTATCACCTTGTGGCCGTTTCCTAAAGCGCCCTTTGAAAAATATGCCGATAAGGCAAAATGCTTCCTGTCGGTAGAACTTTCGATGGGTCAAATGATAGAAGATGTAAAACTTGCGACCAAATGCAAAAAACCTGTATATTTATGTAACCGTGTCGGCGGTATTATACCTACCCCCGACGAGGTGCTCGACTTTATTCGTAAACTCAACCAAGGAGGTGCGCTGTAATGGTAGTATTTGACCGTCCAAAAGCACTAATTGATGTACCTACCCACTATTGTCCGGGTTGCACCCACGGAATAGTACACCGTCTTGTTGCCGAGGTTATTGATGAACTCGGAATTGAAGGCAAAACGATAGGCATTGCGCCGGTTGGCTGTTCGGTAATGGCTTATAATTATTTTAAGTGCGATATGATAGAAGCCGCACACGGACGCGCGCCCGCTGTCGCAACCGGCGTTAAACGCGCCGACCCGAATAACATAGTGTTTACCTATCAGGGAGACGGCGACCTTGCTTCTATAGGCACAGCCGAAACGGTACACGCCGCCGCCCGTAATGAGAATATAACCGTTATATTTATTAACAACGCTATTTACGGTATGACCGGCGGACAAATGGCGCCTACCTCATTACCGGGCCAGGTAACCCAAACTTCACCTTACGGCCGCGATGTTAAGGCATGCGGATACCCGGTTAAAATTTGTGAAATGCTTTCGCAGCTTGACGGACCCGAATACCTTGAACGCGTAACGGTTAACAGCGTTCCCAATATCCGTAATGCTAAAAAGGCAATTAAAAAGGCATTTACTAACCAATTAGAGGGCAAAGGCTTTTCACTGATTGAGGTTTTATCCTCGTGTCCTACCAACTGGGGTATGACGCCTCAAAATGCGCTAAAATGGATAGACGAAAAGATGATTCCGTACTATCCTCTTGGCGTTTATAAAGATAGATCGGGGGAAGAAAAATAATGGAAAAACAATACTTATTCTCCGGTTTTGGCGGACAGGGCATACTGTTTGCCGGTAAATTTTTAGCATATAAGGGACTTATTGAAGGCAACGAAGTTAGCTGGCTTCCTTCTTACGGTCCCGAAATGCGCGGCGGTACGGCAAGCTGCAGTGTTGTTATCAGCGATAAGGCGGTTGCTTCACCGATTGTTGCAAAACCCGACGTGCTTATCGCCATGAATTTACCCTCGCTTGACCGTTTTGAAAACAGTGTAAGAAGCGGCGGCTATATCTTTGCAGATTCAAGCCTTATTGAGCGAAAGGTTAAACGCGACGACGTTAATGTTTATTATGTTCCCGCAACTAAACTTGCTTCCGATAACGGCATACCCACCCTTGCAAATATGATTTTGATGGGTAAAGTGCTGTCGGTCTTTGGCGAGTTTGACGACCAAAATGCCACCTCGGCGCTTAAAAAGGTTGTTTCGGCTAAACATGCCGATATGTTAGATGTAAACCTCGGCGCACTCAAAATCGGCGCTGATTACAAAGACTAAAGGGGGAGAAATTATGAATATCACAATTGAAGAAAACAAAAATCCTTCGCAAAAACCTACCGGTGCGCTCGGCTTCGGTAAAATATTTACCGACCATATGTTTGTTATGGATTACGATCCGCAAAACGGCTGGCACGACGCACGCATAGTGCCTTTCGGGAATATCTCGATTCATCCTGCTTCGACCGTTTTACATTACGGCGCGGAAATTTTCGAGGGTCTTAAGGCCTATCGCCGCGAAGACGGTAAGGTTCAGATGTTCCGCCCCATGGAAAACGTCCGCCGTATGAATAACTCGGCAGAACGTTTATGTTTACCCCAAATAGACGAAAACGACGCGTTGGAAATTTTAACTGCTTTTGTTCGCCACGAACAGGACTGGACTCCGTCCGAGCCGGGCACCACGCTTTACATACGTCCGTTTATGTTCGGCAACGACGAAACACTCGGCGTTCACTCGGTTAAAAAGGCAACCTTTATGATTATTGCTTCGCCCGCGGGGAGTTATTATCAAAACGGTTTCCAGCCGGTTAAAATTATGATAGAGGATACCGACGTCCGTGCGGTTCGAGGCGGTACCGGTTATGCTAAATGCGGCGGTAACTATGCCGCTTCTACCCGTGCGGGCGAACGCGCGGAGCAAATGGGTTATTCGCAGGTTCTTTGGCTTGATGGCGTAGAAAGAAAATACATAGAAGAGGTCGGCGCCATGAACGTAATGTTCAAAATCGGCGACGAAATCGTAACGCCTAAACTTACCGGCTCGATTTTACCGGGTATTACCCGTAAATCTTGCGTTGAGCTTTTGAAAAGCGAGGGCTACAAGGTTAGCGAAAGACTTTTAAGCATCGACGAACTACACGACGCTCTTGTTAATAACAAGTTGGAAGAAGCATGGGGTTGCGGCACCGCGGCAGTTGTATCGCCTATAGGCGAACTTAACTACAAAGGTGTTAAATACCCGATAAACAATGGCGAAATAGGAAAAGTAACGCAGCATCTATACGACCGGCTTACAGCTATTCAATGGGGCAAAGCAGAAGATACTTTTGGCTGGACCTATCAATTATAAAATACAAAAATACAGAAAAGGAGTAATCAAAATGTTCAAATCGGAATATCTTAATCGTGTATATGCACAGGTAGAAGCGCGCAGCGCAAATGAGCCTGAATTCTTGCAGGCGGTTTACGAGGTTTTAGAATCTTTGGAACCGGTTGTAGAAGCCAACCCCAAAATAGAGGCAAACGGTATTTTAGAGCGTCTTGTCGAACCCGAGCGTCAAATATTTTTCCGCGTACCGTGGGTAGACGATAACGGTAAGGTTCACGTCAATCGCGGTTTTAGAGTTCAGTTTAACTCGGCTATCGGTCCTTACAAGGGCGGTATCAGACTACATCCGTCGGTTAACGCTTCGGTTATTAAATTCCTCGGCTTTGAGCAAATATTCAAAAACAGCCTTACCTCGCTTCCTATCGGCGGCGGTAAAGGCGGCAGCGACTTTGACCCCAAAGGCAAGTCGGATCTTGAAATTATGCGTTTTTGCCAAAGTTTTATGACCGAGCTTTGCAAACATATCGGCGCAGATACCGATGTACCCGCAGGTGATATCGGTACCGGTGCGCGTGAAATCGGTTATATGTACGGACAGTACAAGCGCCTTCGCAATGAATTTACCGGAGTTCTTACCGGTAAGGGCTTAAGCTACGGCGGTTCTCTTGCACGTACAGAGGCTACCGGTTACGGACTTTGCTATTTTGTGGAAGAAATGCTTAAATGCATGAAGAACGACAGCTTTAAGGGTAAAACGGTTGTTATTTCGGGTTCGGGCAACGTTGCGATTTACGCCAATCAAAAAGCCACCGAGCTTGGCGGTAAGGTTGTCGCCATGTCCGACTCTAACGGTTATATTGTTGACAATAACGGTATTGACCTTGCAGTAGTTAAACAAATTAAAGAGGTTGAGCGCGGCAGAATTAAAGAATATGTTAACCGTGTAAAAGGCGCGGAGTATCATGAGGGCTGCGCAGGTATCTGGACCGTTAAATGCGATATTGCACTTCCTTGCGCAACCCAAAACGAAATTAACGAAGAAAGCGCTAAAACCCTTGTTAAAAACGGCGTTATCGCAGTAGGCGAAGGCGCAAATATGCCATCCACTCCTGAAGCGGTTGCCACCTTCCAAAATGCCGGCGTACTGTTTGCCCCCGCTAAGGCCGCAAACGCAGGCGGTGTTGCAACAAGCGCGCTTGAAATGAGCCAAAACTCTATGCGTTACAGCTGGACCTTTGAAGAGGTTGACGCAAAACTTAAAAACATTATGATCAACATCTTCCATAACGCTTACAATGCCGCCGAAAAATACGGCCAAAAAGGCAACCTGGTTGCCGGAGCCAATATCGCCGGTTTTGAAAAGGTTGCGGACGCAATGATAGCGCAGGGTATTGCATACTAATTCATAGTAAAAAAATCAACGGCACCGATACTACGGTGCCGTTGTTTTTATTAGATATTATTAAAAGAACTTTTCAAGCCAGCGGTCAAGCTCACTTGTCCAGTTGGCGGCATAGTCAAAATCGCCCTTAAAACTTGTATAATCGCTGTCATTATAAGATACGTTATTAGATAATGAAATACCGTGGTCGCAACAAGGATAAATATGCATTTCGCATAAAACGTTGTGCTTTTTCAGCGCCATGGCGTAAACGTATGAATTTTCTACCGGTACAACCGTGTCGCGGTCGGTGTGCATAATAAATGCGCGCGGCGTTTTATTTGTTACCATATACTCGCAAGAGTAATCTTTATGGCTAAAGCCGTCGGGTTTAACTCCTGTTAAATTGTAAAAACTTTCGGCGTGGTAGATTGTCGGGTCGGCAGAAATAACCGGGTAGCATAAAATTTGTGCGGTGGGGGCGTGCGGCTTGTCAAAATACTGTTTAATCTCTTCACAGTCGTATTTATTTGCGTAATGAGCCGCAAGATGTCCGCCTGCCGAAAAACCCATAATGGCAATATGGTCGGTATTTATATGCCATTTTTCTTTATTTTTGAAAATTAAATCAAAGGTTGCGGCACATTCCAAAATTTGTGAAGGGTAGCGGTGCGGTTTAACCGAATACCGCAGTACAAACACATTATATCTTTTCTTTAGAAAAAATAAAGCCACCGGCTCAGCCTCTCGGTCGGATGTATACTGGTAGGCTCCGCCCGGGCAAATTACCACGGTTTTTCGATAGTCATCAGGATAGTTATAGCTTATGAATTCTCCGGGTATATAACACTGTATAAGGGGGTCTTTACCGTCATCACCTAAAAAGGGATAACGCTCTTTAAGTTTTATTTCAAAATATTCCATAACAATACTCCTTTGAACAAATTGTAGCAAAATCCGCCTTGTTTGTCAATTCGGCATAATTTATAATTTATTAAAACCTGCGGGGTTGACATTTGTAATTGTATGTGATAAAATATCATATAATTTTAATATGCTTAAAGACTGTGAAGGAATTATTTAAAAAGATTCGACTTTTTCAGAGAGTTGCCGTCCGGTGCAAGGCAATAAAGGTCCTTTTTAAAGTCTCACTCCCGAGTCGGACTGCCGAAATTACAGTAAGCGGTCACGGGTTGCTCCGTTATCATGGCAGGAAGTTTGTTAGAACTTCGCTAAGTGACCTCGCACTTTTGTGCAGGTAAGCAGGGTGGTACCGCGAAAATTGTTTTTTCGTCCCTGAAGTCAATTTTATTGACTTTAGGGACTTTTTGTTTATATGAAAGAGGAGAGTTTTATGCAAAAGGTAAAAATTTCGGATATGACGTTGTGCGCCGCAAAGCGCCTTTCTTTTAAGGAAAAAATTGAACTTGTGCGTCTGCTTGTTAATTGCGGCGTTAATACCATTGAACTACCGCCGCTGTCAGGCAAAAAGGTAGATTTACTTCTTGTTAATACCGTAGCTCCTATTCTAAATAAAACTGCGCTTTCTATTGCTGTTTCAAGCAAAGCAGAAATAGACGAGGTAGCGTGCGCGCTTGAAAAGATTGAAAATTCTCATATTAAAATCGAAATGCCATTTTCAACCGCAGGTATGGAGTACAAACTTCATATAAAGTCCGATAAAATTCCCGCGTTTATTGAAGAAACCGTTAAATATGCAAAATCCAAAGTTAAAACTGTTGAGTTTTCGGTTATTGACGCCACCCGCGCTGACGCCGATCTTTTGGTCGAGTGCGCGAAAACCGCTAAATCTGCAGGTGTAGACTATATTACGCTTAGCGATACCGCAGCCGATTTACTGCCGGACGATTTTGCGCAGTTTGCGGCTATAATTAAAAAATCTTGCGACGTACCCGTATATGTTTGCTGTCAAAACTCACATGGTATGGCAACAGCGGGCGCGGTACTTAGTATTAAATACGGTATTGACGGCGTCAAAACTTCAGAGTGCGAGGATATTACGCCTTTTAGTAAACTTGCGGCATTTTTGAAAGATAACGGCAATACCTTTAAGGTGTCGTCCGATTTGTCTTATGTTAACGTCGGCAAACTTTCTTCTCAAATTAAAAGAATCGTCGATAATCAAAATCAAAACAACACAAAAACCAACGATGTTTTGTATGACAACGAATTGTTATTAAACGAAAACGACGATATCAAAACGGTTGGCGGCATTGCCGAAAAACTCGGTTACGATTTATCACCCGAAGATTTACAAAAGGTTTACCGTGAATTCTTACGGGTTGCGGCTAAAAAGCAGGTCGGCGCTAAAGAAATTGACTCTATTATCGCTTCGGTCGCCATGCAGGTACCCGAAACATATATGCTTGATAACTATGTTATCAACACAGGCAATATTGTAAACGCCTCGGCGCAAATTACTCTTAAGAAGGGCGAAAAACTGCTTAAAGGTATTGCCATTGGCGACGGACCTATTGACGCTGCGTTTTTAACTATTGAACAAATTATAGGTCGTCATTTTGAACTTGACGATTTTCAAATTCAGTCGGTTACACGCGGCCACGAGGCGGTGGGTAATACCATTGTAAAATTGCGCAACAACGGAAAATTATATTCAGGAAACGGCGTTTCTACCGATATTTTGGGGGCGAGTATTCGCGCTTATCTTAATGCTGTAAACAAAATTATTTACGAGGAGAGCGAATAATGAAATTATCATTTTCAACCAAAGGCTGGCACAACCAAACCTTTGAACAGTTTTGCGATATTGCGCAAAATTTCGGTTTTGGCGGCATAGAGCTTCATAATATTCACAACCCTCTTTTTACGGCAAAAAACGGGTCTTTTCATACCTATACGTATCAGCAGACGCTGCGCAACCTTTATAACCGTAAACTTGAACTGCCCTGCATTGACGCTATTTGCGATATTACCCAAAATGACGGCGCAGTTACCGAAGAAATCACCCGGTGCATAGATATTGCAAAAAATCTTAAAATACCCTATATCCGTCTTACGGCACATGATTCAAAAGATAGCGAAAAAGCCATAAAGACGGTTGAAATGAACATACAAAAGGTACTTCCTTATGCCGAAAAAAACGGCGTAACCTTAATTATTGAAACCGACGGCTTGTTTTCCTGCACAAAATCACTTCGTACACTGCTTGAAAATTTTGCTTCGGATTATCTTGGCGCGCTTTGGAACCTTTCTGCCGCCTATTTTAACTGCGGCGAAGAGGTAAGCGAGGTAATATCAAACCTTGGCGCATATGTTCGTCATGTTCATCTTAACGACGCAAAAAAGGTTGGCGATGAGATTAAACACTGCATTTTAGGCGAGGGAGAACTGCCGCTTAAAGAAATGATAAAAGCGCTTGCCTCGGTCAATTACAGCGGCTATATCTCGCTTGTTTGGGATACCGACTGGTGCAAAGAAATTACCGATATTGAGGTGATTTTTGCCCAGTTTGTTACCTATATGCAACAGTTTCACAGTACAGCGACAATTGAAAAAAATTACTACTATAATAAACGTCATACCGGTAAATTTGTTTGGAACAAAGACCTGCTTATTAACAAGACGTTTTCTGACGTTCTCGATACTATGGCGGAAGAATTTCCCGACCAATACGCCTTTAAGTACACAACCCTGGATTATACGCGGACCTATTCGCAATTCCGTGAGGATGTAGACAGATTTGCCCGCGCGCTTATTTCTTTGGGCGTTAAAAAGGGAAGCCACGTTGCCGTTTGGGCGTCTAACGTACCCGAGTGGTATATAACGTTTTGGGCTACGGTTAAAATCGGCGCGGTACTTGTAACGGTTAATACAGCCTATAAAATTCACGAAGCCGAGTATCTGCTTAAACAGTCCGATACCCATACTCTCGTGCTTACCAAAGGCGCAAAAGATACCGACTACGGGGAGATTATTTCAAAGCTTTGCCCCGAACTTACACAGACCGACAGTTCGCAGCAGCTTCATGCTCACAAACTGCCCTTTTTGCGCAACGTTATAACGGTTGGCTTTAAGCTTAAAGGCGCTAAAACATTCAAACAGGCGCTCGAATATGCCGAAAAAACCCCTGTCGAAACCCTTAAATATATGGCTTCGATGGTCACCCCCGAGGATGTCTGCAATATGCAGTACACATCCGGTACTACCGGTTTCCCAAAAGGCGTTATGCTTACCCATTACAATATAGTAAACAACGGTAAGTGTATTGGTGACCGTATGGATTTATCGACCGCCGACCGCATGATGATACAGGTGCCTATGTTCCACTGTTTTGGTATGGTGCTTGCCATGACAGCCTCGGTTACCCACGGTGTTACCATGCTGCCGCTTCCGTATTTTTCGCCTAAACCCGCTCTTGAATGCATTAACAACGAGCATATTACGGCTTTTCACGGGGTGCCTACAATGTTTATTTCGATGCTTTCTCACCCCGATTTCAAAAAGACCGACTTTTCTTATATGCGTACAGGTATCATGGCGGGAAGTCCCTGTCCTATTGCTACTATGCGTGACGTTGTCGAAAAAATGAATATGAGAGAGATCACCATAGTTTACGGTCAGACCGAAGCTTCTCCCGGATGCACCATGAGTTCTACTGACGACCCGCTTGAAGTCCGCGTTACTACGGTTGGCCGTCCGCTGCCGTCGGTTGAGTGTAAAGTGGTAAACCCCGAAACGGGCGAAGAATGTGCCATAGAAGAAAACGGCGAATTTTTGGCGCGCGGATACAATATTATGAAAGGTTACTACAAAATGCCGGTTGCCACCGCTCAGGCTATTGACAGCGACGGCTGGCTTCATACCGGCGACCTCGCCTGTAAAACTGCCGAGGGCAACTTCCGTATTACAGGCCGCCTTAAAGATATGATAATTCGCGGCGGCGAAAATATTTATCCAAAAGAAATCGAAGAATTCATTTATACCAATCCTAAAGTAAGCGACGTTCAGGTTATTGGCGTACCCGATAAAAAATACGGCGAAGAGATTATGGCTTGTATTATTCTGAAAAAGGGTCAAACCATGACCAAAGACGAAATGAAGGAATATGTTGCGGCTAATATGGCGCGCCATAAGGTGCCTAAATACATCGATTTTGTCGACAGTTTCCCAATGAACGCCGCGGGTAAAATATTAAAGTACAAAATGAGGGAGGACGCCGTCAAAAAACTCGGACTTGACGGATAATTAAATTGCTTAACGGATATAAAATAATCAATAATCATTGTCATATATATCCCGAAAAAATCGTAACCGCCGCCGTAGGCGCTACCGACCGTTTTTACGGGATTAATTCGGTGTACGACGGCAGGATTGACACCCTTATAAACGAGGGAACAGCCGCGGGTATCGACAAATTTATGGTCTGTTCGGTTGCGACCACGCCAAAGCAGGTTCGCTCGATTAATAGTTTTATTGCTAAGAGCGTTGACGAGCATAAAGACGTTTTGGTAGGTCTTGGCGCCCTGCACCCCGACACCGAAGATTTATGCGGCGATATAGCGCAAATCAAGGAATTAGGTCTTAAAGGCGTTAAACTGCACCCCGATATTCAGCGTTTCAAAATTGACGATTACCGTTGTCTGAAAATCTATGAAGAATGCGAAAAAGAGGGACTGCCCATTTTAATGCATACCGGCGATAACCGTTATGATTTTTCCAACCCAAACCGCCTGTTGCCGGTATTGAAAATTTACACCAATCTTATTGTTGTGGGTGCTCATTTGGGCGGCTATTCGGTTTACGATGAAGCTGTAGAAAAATTGAAAGATTTGCCGAACTTTTACGTTGACTGTTCGTCCTCGTTCTTTATGCTTGACACTCAAAAAGCCAAAAATATTATGCTGCAGTATGGTATAGACAAGGTTTTGTTTGGCACCGATTATCCGCTTTGGGACTTTAATAAAGAACTGCAAACGCTTTTTGAAATGAATTTTTCCAAAAGTGACTATCAAAAGATTTTTTATGATAATACGGCGAAAGTTTTTGGTTTAGAATAACAAAGACGCCCGGGTTAAAACCGGGCGTCTTAAATTATACGGTCGCCGAAAAGCCTGCGAATTGTATAAAAAAGAACTGCCTTCGCAGTTCTTTTTTTGGGATTAACAAACAAAATAGCCCAAAACAGCACATTATCAATCCGTTTGTCCCGACAAACCGGAATTTGTAACAATAATTATCAGTATTATCATAAAGCATCTCAACTTTCATCATACGCATCATAGAAGAAATCAGGGCGAAAATGATTCTTAAAAAAAAGATCAGCTTTTTCAGCGAATTGCTTTGGCGTTAC
>CADBUL010000103.1 GCA_902797875.1 Oscillospiraceae bacterium
CGAAAAAAACCGTTTTGCCGTTATCCCTGTCTATTAGCGAAAAGACGACGTTTTTAAGTGAAAGTCCCGAAAGCTGTGAACAAAAGCTGTCGGGTGAAGTAAGCGGAACAAGCGAGGGAGATATATCGGTAATACTATGTCCGAAATTTTGCGCTAATTTGTAGCCGTCGCCCGTTGAGCCGGTAAGCGGATAACTTTTACCGCCGGTACAAATAATTACCTTATCGAAATCCCTGCCGCAGACGGTAAATTTTTCGTCTTTTTGTATGTTTGTTACGGCGCATTCAAAACAAAACTCCACCGAAAGTCTGTTTGCCTCTTTATAAAGCGCGTCCACCACGGTTACGGCGCGGTCGCTTTGCGGAAAAACCCTGCCTCCGCGTTCAACCTTAAGCTGTACGCCGATATCTTCAAAAAACGCCATAGTATCGGCGGTATCGAAGGCGGCGAACGCCGAATACATAAACCGCGGATTGCGGGCAATTTGCGAAAGAAGGCTATCGCCCGCGGCCACATTGGTTAGGTTGCATCTGCCTTTGCCGGTTATCATAAGTTTACGCCCGATTTTGGCGTTTTTTTCAAAAACCGTAACCTTTGCGCCGCATCTCGCCGCGATAATCGCCGCAAAAACTCCCGCGGCGCCGCCGCCTATTATTGCAATTTCAGTCATAATCAACGACCTTTTTTACCCCTTAAAAACAGGGGGTGAAGTTTTATTAAATACACAGCCGCAAGTTTTGAAAGGCATATATCGTAAAGCACAAACGCGACGTTGCACGCCACCCAGAAAGCGGCAATAAACAGTGGTGTTTGGGCTGTGCCGTCGGTGCCGAAAACACCGATAAAAACGGTTGTAAGAAAGAAGGCAACTGCAAAAAAGATATTAAAATGAAGGATTTTTACGGCGTAAGATAAAAATTTGCCGGGGATTTTTTCGTAGTAAGCCTTAATTATAGGGTAATACCCGAAAAAGGCAACATAAAAAAGTTTAACCTCGTTTTCGCAAAAAAGCATAACGGGAAGTACCGAAGCCAAAAAGGTAAGCCACGCCCATTTGTGGTCGAATTCTATAAGCGCCGCCATTATGCAAAGCCCCGCGACAGCGGGCACCGAATATGTAAAATAAGGAAAATAGCCCGCAAGCATTATCACCGCCGAAAAAGCGGCGCACAGCGCGCAAAATACTATTTTGAAACTTTTTTTCATCAGCAACAGGGAACTATGTCGCCGCCCATACACTCACAGCAGGTATCGGCGCAAATAAGACCGCTGCACATATCGCAAGCCGAACATCCGCCCAAATTGGGTGAAGACGCGTAGGGGTTGTTTTGATAAAATCCGCCCGAGCGTGAACGCGACGCGCGATTCAGAGCCTCGCGGTATTCGCGGTTTGACGGCTCCATATTGCAGGCAGTCGTAAAATCTGAAAAGGCGTTTTCGAACCATCCTCGTTTATACTGAACCGTTCCGCACAAAAAGTACCACTCGGCGTTGCGCTGGTTTACCGGCACCGCGTCAAGACTCGACTGCGCCTGATCAAGGTTGTTTTGGGCAATAAGATTACGGATATCGGGAAAGGAACTATGACCGTAATTTTGTCCGGTATTTTTATCTTTTGCGCGGCGTTCTTGAATAATCCGGTCGTAAGCCGCGTTGATTTCTTCCATCTTTTCCTGCGCTAAATCTGAAAGAGGATTATCGGCATAATTATCGGGATGGTATTTTTTGGCGAGATTTTTGTATGCCGCTTTTATTTCTTCTTCGGTTGCGTTTTGGGAAACTCCCAATACTTCGTACGGGTTGTTCATTTTTTTCTTTCTCCTATATTGATATATGTTATTCTCGTACCGCAATAAATTATATTGCCCAGTATGTTTTTTAATTTGTGTATTTTTAACAGCTCAAAAGCCGCCGCCGCTTCGCTGATACAAAAGTTAAGGTTTTCTTTTTGCTTTTCTTTGGCGTCTTTTACGGTTCGGCATTTATCTTTAAGCGGGTTAAAACTGCCGTCTTTAATATCTTTTTCGATATCGCAGACCGCGTCGATAATATATACCCATTTGCCAAGACAATAACCCAGACGGTAAAGCGCCCGCGCGTTTTCAACGCTTATGCACTCAAATATTTTGCCGAGCATCATTGCGCTTTGGTCGGCTGCTTTATCGAGTGAAACGTCGCTTTGTTTTTCGGTTTCGATTTGGCTTTTAATACCGTCGCTAACAATAAGTTCAACTTCGGGTACGACTTTTGCAGCTTTTATATGCTGTTTTTTGTATAGCCGCAAAGCCGTTTTGTAAATTAGTTTTTTAGCGCCTTTACTGTCATTTGCTCCGTCGTATAGTTTGTAGTAAAGCATTATAACGCTTACGGCGCAGGCGTATTCAAGTTTTTGCGAAGAGCCGCACAAATAGTTACATTTTTTAAGGGGGTTATATACACATCTGCCGGACTTTATTTGTTCGGGGGCGTCGGAAACCGCGAGGCACAAAAGCGCTAAAAAGGCGTAGTCGTAATTTAATGTAAGACGGGACATTAACCCGTAGCGTTTGCCAAGTTCTTTGCAAAGCGCACAGTAGACCGCTTTATAGGTTTCGTACTCTTTGATTCTCAGTTCGCTTTTATCGGGTTTAACGTAGCCGAACACCTTTTACCCCCCCTATTTTTTGTTATTTAGACAGTTTGGGCAAAAGAAATTTGCCGGTATAACTTTTTTTGTTTGCCGCAATTTGTTCGGGCGTGCCGGTGGCAATTATTCTGCCGCCGCCGCTGCCGCCTTCGGGTCCAAGGTCAATAACATGGTCGGCGCATTTTATAACGTCAAGATTATGCTCTATAACGAGTACCGTATTACCGCCGTCCA
>CADBUL010000104.1 GCA_902797875.1 Oscillospiraceae bacterium
AAACCCGATGTGCTTTCGTCGGTGCGAAGAAGCGCCACGCCGTATTTTTCTGCGAGTTCGATTATGACATTCTCTATTTCAAGATTTCTCGAAAATATGAGAACGCGCGGCTTCTGGTTAAAAAAATCCTCCATATGTTTTGCGCGGTCGTCTGCGCTAAGGGTCTGCAAAAAGCTGTGTTCGTGTTTACCTATTATTTGTATGCGGTTGTTATCAAAAAATTCAAAGAAACCCGCAATGGGCAGACCGGGGCGGTTAACCTCGGCGCTTTCTATAAGTATTTCGCCGGCGGGTTTTGGTAAAAATATCTATTCAAGAGAAAACTCCTCTATAATTTTATCAAGCGATATTGTATAGGTTTGCGGCATATAAAATCCTCCTATTATATTATACCAATATAATTATACTATAAAACTTTTCATTTTTCAACACTTTTAAGTTGAGCTGTTTTGCGCCGTAATTTGGATTGCCTTTTGGGGCGGTATCTGCTATAATTTATTAAAGTAAAAGTTGGGAGGATAATATGGATAGATACGATCCTGCTGAGTGGACACAATCATTCGTTAGCGAGAATAGCACCTTTTGTTTTGAGTTTTTGCAAAGCACCAACCAAAGAGTTATTGAATTGCTAAAACAAGGAGATTATGCAGCGGCGCTTGCCGGTATTGACAGAATGCTCAGCGGTGCAGCCACAATGCATAAAGCGCAGGTTTCCAATATGCTCCCTTTTTTGGCAACCAATTCGTTTAACGCAGGCATTATTGCCACATGCGGACTTAAGGGTGTGCCGGACGATAAACGCCGTCAAACCGCAATAGCGGCATTTGAGGATGCACGAGATTTTTCAAGTGCTGACTTGCAAAATCTTGCAACAACGGTTATTGGTATGCTAAAATCCGGTCGGAGTTTTGAAAGCATTAAAGCCGAAATTTCGCCCAACTTTCCACAGGATGTTATTGAACTAATGTCGGAAAAACGCGAAATAGCGACAATTACTTCCTCTAATAATGGCACAAAACGTTGGGTTATAATCGCAATTATTGTTACAAGCGGGTTATCACTTTTGTCTTTTGTTGTATCTCAATTGTTCCCAGGCAATACGAAGCCTGCTGATAAATATAATTATGAAAACACCTCTATTATATCCGAGGTAACAGAGTCTGCTATGCAAGATACAACCCCGACAAATGCCGAAGCCGAAGAGTATTTAGTTACAGCAGACACAGGATTAAGACTTAGATCCAAACCCTCTACCGATTCCGAAACAATTACCGTAATTCCCAAGAATTCCACTATTAAAGTGTTCGAGATTGCAAACGGTTGGGCAAAAGCGGAATATAAAGGGCAAACAGGTTATTGTTCACAGGAGTTTATCGTAAAAAATGATGCCAATCAGAATAACAGTTCAAACGATAACTCGGGAACGGGTGAGCATGTTACCGCTTACAGTACCGAAAATATGCACCTTTACAGTCAAAAGAGTAAGAGCTCGAGTTTTGCCGGTTATGTTACAAGGGGCGAAAGTTTACAAGTAATTTCAAATGACGGGAAATGGGCATGTATTGAACTTGGTGATAAACAAGGATGGTGCCCTTCCGATAAAATAAGTAAAACAGATGTTCCGTTTGTTCCCCAATATACAGGTGAGCCCAGCAAATACCTTTTTGAAAAAATGATATTTAATATTGGCTATTCATACGGGTACCCTATAAGTCTACTTGATGAAATGTTAGTTTTAAATAAAAACGACTCATATCCGATATATTTCTATAATGAAGACGGCTCGCCGTCTGAAATAGCAACATACGGCTATACAGCAAAAGGCTATAATTCAATAGAAGACATTAAAAATCTGTTCAGGAATTTTTGCACCGAAAAATATATTAAAACGCTTGATTTTAGTTTTCATGATTCACTTAATATTTATAACGGTAAGTACTATTTTAACGGGAATTATGCAAAGGGATGGAATTGCGAAATAGTTAAGAGTTATTCTAAAATATCGAATAACACGTGGAGCGTAAAAGTTACTTACGAGTATACACCGGAAGAAGAAACCGAGTATATCATTGTACTCGAAAACGGTAAATATAAGATAGATCAAGCAATAGAAAAGTGATGCATTAAATACCAAATTAAAAAGCACGGCGGAAAAACTCGCCGTGCTTTTTGTTCTCGTCATAAAACAATTCAAAAAACTCTTGTAAAACAGTATCAAAAATAGTAAAATATTTTATAATAATGCTTTTATTAAAAAGGATGATAAATATGAAACTCGGCATTGTGGGACTGCCTAATGTTGGCAAATCTACCCTGTTTAACGCCATAACCAACGCCGGCGCACAGTCGGCAAATTTCCCCTTTTGCACCATCGAACCAAACGTAGGCATGGTCGCCGTACCCGATAGCCGTCTTGATAAATTAAAAGAAATGTACGATCCCGAAAAATTCACCCCCGCGGTAATAGAGTTTGTTGACATTGCGGGGCTTGTTAAGGGCGCGTCGCAGGGCGAGGGGCTGGGCAACAAGTTTCTCTCGCACATACGCGAAGTAGACGCCATCGTCCATGTTGTACGCTGTTTTGAAAACGACAATATAATTCACGTCGAGGGCGGCGTAGACCCCCTGCGCGATATTGAGATTATTGATATAGAGCTTACCATCGCAGATCTTGAAACCGTACAAAAGCGGCTCGACCGCGCCCAAAAAGCCTTAAAAGGCGACAAATCGGCGCAAAAAGAGGTGGATCTTTTTACCCGCTTAAAGCAAAGCCTTTCAGACGGTAAAACCGCCCGCAGTTTAGATTTTACAGAGGACGAACTTACCATATTAAAAGAGGTTTCGCTGCTTACCGCAAAACCCGTAATTTACGCCTGCAATATGAGTGAACAGGATTTTAAGGGCGGAATTGAAGACAACGCAAACTACCTAAAGGTTAAAGAGCTTGCCGCCAAAGAGGGCGCAAGGGCAATACCTATATGCGCCCAGATGGAAGCCGAAATAGCCGAGCTTTCCCCCGAAGAAAAGGCGATGTTTTTAGAAGACCTGGGGCTTAGCTCTTCGGGACTTGACCGCCTTATAACCTGCTGTTACGACCTTTTGGGACTTATATCTTTTCTTACCGCCGGTAAACCCGAGGTACGCGCCTGGACCATCAAAAAAGGCACCAAAGCGCCGCAGGCGGCAGGCAAAATTCACTCGGATTTTGAGCGCGGATTTATCCGCGCAGAGGTAGTGCCGTTTGATACGCTTATAGAGTGCGGCAGTCTTAACGCCGCCAAAGAAAAAGGACTTGTGCGAAGCGAAGGCAAGGATTATATTATGCAGGACGGCGACGTGGTGCTGTTTAGGTTTAACGTCTAAAACCGACATACAAAAAACAAAGGGATGTGAATTTTCACATCCCTTAAATATTTTCCGTTTACTTAACAAATTCGCTTGAAACCCAACCGCTTTTACCCGAGTAGCTAACGTAACTCCAACCGTTCTGCTGTGCTGTGCGGGTAATTTTGGCGCCGTTTGGTATAAGGGCAATTTGTCCGTAGGTCCTGCCGGGGCCGTAGCGCATATTAAGACCGCCTTCGGCTTCAACCGTAACCGTTTGCTCCTCGCTTACGCTTTGCGGTTTAATAAGTTCGTAGGGTTTTGAAGAGGTATCAGCTGCGGTTTCGTTTAGGGTACTAACGGCAGCGCTTGCATTTTCAACCGTCGTCGTTTCGCCTACCGGCAGGGGTATACTCTCAATAGCCGAAATAACACTCGATGTACGGTTTTCGTTTGTATCGTTTCCGGTTTCGCCGCCGCCGAAAATCGCGCCAATCTTACTGCAGCCGCAAAGAGTTGCGGCGGTGCAGGCAATTAAAATTAAACATACAAGTTTTTTCATAAAATCTATCTTCTTTCTTTTTGTTGTTTATAGAATACCACAAAACAGCCGCGTTTACAAGTAATGCTTGAATTTTTTTACAATAGATGTTAACCTAAAGTAAAGAAAATTCGGGGTGAAGTTATGGATTTTGTTTTAGAGAATATTTGGAGTATTGTAATAGGCGCCGGTATTGCGGCGGCGGTGATTTTGGCGGCGGTCAAAATAATTAAAGACCGAAAAAAGGGTAAATGCTCTTGCGGGTGCGAGGGCTGTGCTTTTTCAAACACCTGCCACAAGCCTCAAAAAGATAATAATAAAAACGGATGAGCAACAACTCATCCGCTTTTTTATAATACAATTTATTTTTCGAAAAAATACTCTTCAACCTGTGCGCAAAGCAGGTGATAGATGGGCAGGTGATATTCCTGTATGCGGTAGGTTTCGGTTGAGGGCGCGTGAATTACCACGTCGCAAATATCGTCCATTTTGCAGGGGTTTTGTCCGCACATACCTATTGTTTTAATGCCCTTAACCTTAGCCGCGTAAAAAGCGTTGATTACGTTTTGTGAGTTGCCGCTGGTCGATATACCTATAAGCAGGTCGCCCTCTTTGGCGTAGCCGTAGGTAAGCTGTGCGTAGATAAGCGCGGGGTCGCAGTCGTTATTGTAAGCCGACAAAATGGCGCTTTGAGAGGGAAGCGATATAGCAGGAAGTCCCACCTGCAAGGTTTTTGCAATATGTTCGCCGTTTTCAAACTTAGTAAACTTTGCCGCTTCACTATCGTCTAAAGGGCGTTTTTTCAAAAAGCCCTTCATAAGCTCGCCGACGATATGCTCGCAGTCGGCGCAGCTGCCGCCGTTGCCGCAGCAAAGCACCTTGCCTTTCTGTTTGTAGCAGTCTATAAGAAGCTCTTTGGCTTTTTCGATATTGCCTTCAATGGGTTTTAATTCGGGATAATGGGCGTATAAATCTATCATTATAATTCTCCTTTACAAATTTTGCTCTTTGGCAATTTTAGCCAGCGTTATTGCTGCAATATCGCCGATTTGTTCGCCAAGCGCCGCGGGCAGGATCTCCACCGCCGAAAGGCTGAGCGAAAGCGCCTCGCGGGTAAGTGATTTTTCCATAATGGGTCTGAATAACTTTTCTTCTCTTGCGAAAAGCGAACCGATAACGATTTTTTCGAGATTCAAAATATCTACAAGTATCGCAAGCCCTTCGCCCAGTTTCGTGCCGGTTATTTCAAAAACTTTCAAGCAAAGCGGATCGCCCTTTCTGGCATATTCCGAAATGATTTTAGCGTCGATTTTTTCAAGGTCGGCCTCGCATTTGCAGTAGGGCATGGTGTTGCCCTTACAAAGCTCTTCGCGCATTAGCGTTTGGCCGATTTTTTTCATACCCGCTCCGCTGCAAAAACCTTCAAACGAGCCGTTTTTGTAGTAGCCTTCGGGGCCGTCGGGGGCAATTCTTATATGACCTATTTCGCCTGCCATATCGTTGGCGCCGCTGTAAAGACGGCCGTCTAAAATAAGCCCGGCGCCAAGTCCCGTACCAAAGGTCAAAAACGCCATATTCATACAGCCCTTACCCGCGCCGAATTGCCATTCGGCAAGAGCGCCGGCGTTGGCGTCGTTACAAAGGTAACAGGGAACGCCGTAGCGTTCTTTTAGTATTTTAACTATGGGGTAGTTTTCCCATCCTTTAAGGTTAGGCGGATTTAGTATTATTCCGTTTTTAGAGTCCAGCGGGCCTCCGCACGGTATACCGATTGCTTCAAATTCACCGATGCCGTCAAGCGCGTCAAAGATCTGCCGCATGGCGTCTTCGCGGCTTGTGGTTGGGAATTTGATTTTTTTAACTATCTTTCCGTCGTTTGTTCCCAAAATTACGGCGCATTTGGTACCGCCGATATCTATTCCCGCAAGCATAGTTTTCTCCTTAATAGATTATGTAAAAGATTATACAACATTTTTTGCGTAAAATCAAACCATTTTATAGCGCCCTAACAATTATGTTGATTTTTGAAACTTTTTTGATATAATAAATATGTATTCTAAATATTAGGGTGATAATAATGTCAAATAAAGTTGAAGATTACATTTTAACAATTCCCGACTTCCCCGAAAAGGGAATAATGTTTCGCGATATTTCCACTGTTCTTGAAAGCCCCGAAGGTTTTCACCTTGCGATAGAAGGCTATAAATCTTTACTTGAGGGTGTAGAGTTTGACGCGATAGCCGGCGCCGAAAGCCGCGGTTTTATGTTTGGCGCGCCGCTGGCGTACGTGCTTGGCAAACCCTTTTTACTTATTCGCAAAGGGGGTAAACTTCCGCGCGAAACCGAAAAGGTAAGTTACACACTTGAATACGGCAGCGCTACCATCGAAATGCATAAGTCGTCGGTTAAAAAGGGCGACAGAATAGTAATAGTCGACGACCTTATGGCAACCGGCGGCACCATGAAAGCAAGCTGCGAGCTTATTGAAAAGCTCGGCGGCAAGGTCGCAAAAATTATAGAGCTTATCGAACTTGAGGGACTAAAAGGCAGGGATGCACTTAAAGGTTACGATATCGGCAGCGTTGTAAAGTATCCGGGTAAATAATATGATTTGCGCCGCCGGGCGGCACAAATCATGCGGTTTTATAAAAGGGATGTGAGAATACTCACATCCCTTTTCGTTTATTCTAAAGTCAAACCGTCGCCCGCGTGCGGCGTTACTTATTATTAGACGGCTAAGCCGAAATAAGCTATCCCTTATTTTCAATCTCGGTAATCATATCAATACGGCGTTGATGTCTTCCGCCCTCAAACGGGGTATTGATAAAGGCGTTTACAATATCTTTTGCGGTGTCTTCGCCTATAACCCTTGCGCCGAAAGCGATAATATTTGCGTTATTGTGCGCGCGGGTCAGCCTTGCGCTGTAACTTTCGCTGCAAACCGCGGCTCTAATACCTTTTACCTTGTTGGCGGCAAGCGAAATACCAATACCTGTCCCGCAGATCAAAATACCAAGGTCGCACTCGCCGCCCGCTACCGCGCGCGCTACCTTTTCACCGTAAACGGGGTAGTCACAACTGTCGGCGGTGTGGGTGCCAAAGTCTATAACCTCGTGTCCCATATCTTCAACGTATGCCTTAATAACCTTTTTAAGCTCAAGAGCGGCGTGGTCGTTTCCTATTGCAATTTTCATTTTCAACACTCCTATTTAAGTAATCTATTATCGGTCATATCTTCTTTTTCGGTAATTTCCGAATAAAAATACGCGTCTAATACAGATTTAATTATATTGCCGCTAAAGCGACTCGATTCGCCGTGCTCAATAACAACCGCAACCGCTATTTCGGGGTTGTCAAAGGGGGCAAAAGCGATAAATACCGTGTGGTCCTTTTTGCCTGTAACCTGCGCCGTACCGGTCTTGCCGCCCACCTTAATGGCGTAGTTTTTGAATATCGCCGAACCGGTACCGTCCTCGGTAACCGAAAGCATACCCTTTTTAACTATTTCAAGAACGCCCTCACGCAAATCAAGATCCGCCACCTTTTCTTTTTTAGGCGGCTGTATGGTGGTGGTCTGGTCGTAACTTAAAATGCGGTCGATAAGGGTGGTCTTGTATCTCGTGCCGCCGTCGGCTATGGTGGCGGTGTAGGTGGCAAGCTGCAGCGGGGTAAAGGCGTTGTCCGACTGGCCTATGGCGGCTTGAATGGTATCGCCGTCGTACCATTGTTCTTTGGAAGAGGGCCCCGCGAGTATTCCCTGGCTTTCGCCGACCTCCACACCCGTAATCTGTCCGAGTCCGAACATGGTGCAATACTTATTAAGGTTGGTAATGCCTATGCGCCGTCCCATTTCGTAAAAGTAGTAGTTACAGCTTTTTGCCAGCGCGCGGTTCATCGAAATATATCCGTGAACACCCATACATTTAGGCTGATAGTTTTCAAACACCTTATATTTACCGGTGCAGTCTACCGTCTCAAATTCGCTTACCTTTTTAAGCTGAAGCGCGGTGGTGGCTACCGCCGGCTTAAATACCGAGCCCGGCGGATAAGTCCCGAAAAACGCGCGGTTAAAAAAGGGTTTGCCGGTGTTGTCGTTTAACATCGAGGCAACCTTTTTATCGTCCTTTAGGTCATCGTAGGTGTAGGTGGGGCAGGTAGCCGCCGCCATAACGCCAAATGATTTAACGTTAATAACGACAGCCGAAGCAGCGTTAACCCACACGCCCGAACTTCTGCACAAATTTATGGTGCTTTGCAGCGACGACTGGGCGGCCTTTTGCACCGTTTTATCGAGGGTCAGGCGCAAGGTGTTGCCCGCAACCGCCTCTTTTGTAACCGTGCTGCTGATAACCGTACCGTTTTTATCTATTTCGTAGGTTATTTCGCCGTCCTTACCGCGAAGAGAATCTTCGCACACCTTTTCAATGCCCGAAATACCAACGCGGTCGCCGTAAGAGTAGCCCTTTTCTTTGTATTCGTCCCAGTTTTCGGCGTAAATGGGACCGACGCTGCCTATAATATGCGGCGCGACCGAATCACCCGAATACTCGCGGTACTGCGAGGTGGTAATTTCTATACCCTTGTAGGTTTCTTTTTCTTCGGATATTATGGCCATAAGCTTTTCGCCTATATCCTGCGCGAATTTATAAGGGTACGAAACCGAAAAATCAGCCGCTTCCATGGTAAAGCGCACCCCGGCAAGCCGACGCATGGTGGTATCATCGTAACTTTGAAGCGAGTAGCGCTGCACCATTTCGTCGATACAGTTTTGGCAGGTGGCATAAGAGGCGAGCCCCAACATTTTTTTTAGCTTTTCAACCGAAGTTTCGCTATCGCTGTTAAAGGTAAAGGGGGCGTAAGAAGAAATAGGGAGGTCGTCCTGCCATTTGCAGTTATATTTGCTCAAAAGTTTCATAAGCGAAACAATGGTTTCATTGATAGTGTCCATATTTATATACGGGCGGTAAAAGGTAATATCGAAACCGTCGCGATTGGAAACAATCGGACGGCCGTAATAGTCGACTATCTCGCCGCGCGGGGCAGGAATAACGGCGGTCATTTTGGTAACGCCGCGCGCCTGGGCGCGGTATTTTTGAGCGTCAAAAATCTGCAGCTGAGCCGCCCTTGCAGCATATAAAAGCAGAACCGCCGCTAAAACGGCGGCAAGCACGCGCAGTCTTGCTCTTTTAATTTTTATGCTCGATTTATCTGCCATTTACAGCTCCTTTGTTACTGCCGCTTATCCGTTTGAATAAAAAATAAGTCGGTATAGCCGCCGCGGTGGTATACAATACACACGGAAACGATACCTGCGCAAGATATTGCCATTTGAAAATCTCGCCCGAAAAGGCGACTAAGCACATCCAACGCACAAAATAGTAGACCGTGCAAGCAAGAAAGGTAAGCACCATACACGCCTTAAAATTACGGTTAAAAACATAGTGGGCGACAAGTCCCGCGCAAAAGCATATCGCCATTAGTAAAAAGGTGTTCATAAAGCCCGCAAACGCCACAACGCCATCCAGCGCCATACCGCATACAAGCCCGGCGATAAAGCCGTACCACTCGTAAAAAAACATACTCGATACCACAAGCGCCGCAATTAAAACCGACGGCACCGCCATATCAATTTTTATATAGCCTACAAGGGTGCGGTCGATAATAAACCCCGCGAAAAGCAAAATACCTACAAGGCAGTAGGTTAGGGCAAAAACGCGTCTACCGTTAAACTCCATCAGTCGGCACCTTCTTTGCCCTGGCCCGCAAACCGGGTTATAACCATAACGTTTGTAAGATTTTCAAAATCTACCGCAGGTTTTATTATTCCGTAAACCGACGAGTTATAGTCCTCGCGGTGCAAACTTTCTATAGTACCTACAAGAAGACCCGCAGGGAACACGCCGCCGCCGGACGATACCACCATATCGCCTATGGCAACCGCCGAGTCTTTGGAGATATTCTTGATTCGGGTTTTGCCCTGTTTGGCTTCTTGCAGGGTGCCTTCAACTACGCCTATATCGTTGGTGCGAAGGTCATAGGCGCCGCAGGTAAGCGCCGCGTCCATAACGGTTGCAACCTTGCTGTAACCGGGGTATACCTCGGTAACGTAGCCCGCAAGCCCAGCCGAGGTAATAACCGGGTCTAAACGGCTTATACCCGCAATAGACCCCTGGTTGATTAAAAATGAACCGTAGGGGTCGTCGGCATTTTTGGAGAGCACGCCCGCCCTTGTAAATTCAAAATCGGTGTGTTTATCCTTAATTTCCAGGTATTCTTTATAAAACTCGTTTTCTCTTTTATATGTTTCGTAGTCTATAAGCTGCTGTTGAAGTTCATTTATTTTTTCTTTAAGATTTTCATTTTCAAGCAGATGTTTTTCGCCGCTGTCGAGCTTTTTGACAAAATCATCTATATCTTGCGAAATATCGCCTATAAACTGTTCTATAGGCTGGGCGATGGCGCCTATTGCCCCGGTTACGGGCGATACCGCGCCGCTTATAAGCGTAATAAGTATCGCACCGGCGACCACAACCGCCAGCACAGCCATCATTATCTTAAACTTTTTGGTACGAAAGAAAAATCGCAATTTTTATGTTCCTATCTATATCTTTTGGCGGTACGGAAGGTATTTCCCAAAAACTCGGTCTTCTCAAGCCTTTTGGCGGTGCCCAGCACCACGCAGTCCATAGGGTGGTCGGCAACCTTTACCGGCATACCGGTTTCTTTTGCCAGATATTTATCAAGTCCGCGCAGGTAGGCTCCGCCGCCCGTAAGGGTTATGCCGTTATCTAAAATATCGGCGGCAAGTTCGGGGGGCGTTTTCTCCAGGGTGGATTTTACCGCGTCCAAAATCTGCCTTACGGTGCGCGTCATAGCTTCGCGGATTTCCTCGGCGGTGATAAGAACGTTTTTGGGCAGTCCGTCCACCTGGTTTCTGCCCTTAATTTCCATACTCTCTTCGTTTTCGTAAGGGAGCACCGAACCGATTTGTATCTTAATCTGCTCTGCCGTGCGCTCGCCTATTAACATACTGTGCTTTTTACGAATATATTCGATAATGGCTTTATCAAGGTCGTCGCCCGCGACCCTTAACGATTGCGCCGTAACAATATCGCCAAGCGATATAACCGCAACTCCGGTGGTGCCGCCGCCAAGGTCTACTACCATACACCCTTTGGCGTCGTCGGTGGGAAGCCCCGCGCCGATAGCCGCCGCCATAGGTTCTTCAATAAGCTCTACAAACGCGGCGCCCGCCTGTCTTGCGGCGTCGTAAACGGCGCGCGATTCTACTTCGGTTATACCCGCAGGTACCGAAATAAGCAGGCGTACACGGGTATAAATAGTACCGCGCAGAGCCTGTTTTATAAACTTTTTAAGCATGGCGGCGGTAAAGTCAAAGTCGGCGACAACGCCGTCTTTAAGCGGACGCACCGCGGCAACCGAACCGGGGGTTCGGCCTATCATTTCTTTGGCTTCTTTGCCTACCGCTTTAACAAGGTCGTTGCGCACGTCGTAGGCGACAACGCTTGGCTCTCTCATAATAATTCTGCCGCGCGCACACATAAGGGTATTGGCGGTACCCAGGTCAATTCCAATATCTTTCGAAAACAACAACTTTTTTTCCTCGCTTTTTACAAATCAAATTCTATATGGGTGCCCTTTTTTACAAAGGGGGTGTATTTTACGCCTGCCGAATCAAACATTTTTTTCGAAGCGCGCACACCGTCGGTGTCGGCATATTTATCTTCAAGATAAATAACCTCGGTAATTCCTATTTGAATAATCGCCTTGGCGCACTCGTTACAGGGGAAAAGCGTGGTATAAACCTTGCATCCCGCAAGACTTCCCCCGCGAAAGTTAAGTATGGCGTTAAGTTCGGCGTGGCATACAAAGGCGTATTTGGTATCAAGCATACCGCCCTCGCGCGCCCAGGGAAAACAGTCGTCGCTGCAACCCTTTGGCATACCGTTGTAGCCCATACTCATAATGCGGTTTTCACGGTTTACTATGCAGGCGCCCACCTGCGTACCGGGGTCTTTAGAGCGCATAGCCGAAAGCTTGGCAATGCCCATAAAGTATTCGTCCCAGGTTATATAACCTTCTCTTTTCATACCTTTCACCCTCTATTTAGTCAAAATCTCAAATAACCCGTCGGCGCTGTCGGCAAAAAGTTTTGCCCCCGCGTTTTGCTGGCACTCTCGGTCGCGGTATCCCCACGAAACGCCTATGGGCGTAACGCCGGCGTTTATGCCGGTTTGAATATCTACGTCGCTGTCGCCTATAAAGGCGGTGGTTTTCGGGTTTGCGTTAAGTCTGCTTAAAACGTCGAGCGTAACGGTCGGGTCGGGTTTAAGCGGCGCGCCCGGTTTTTGACCGATAATTATATCGAACAATCCTACGCCGTAATACTTTTCGACCACAGTAGCCGAAATAAAATCTATTTTATTTGTAACTACCGCAAGTTTTAAGCCGCGCTCCTTTAACGCCCTTATACACTCGGGCATACCTTTATAGGCTTTAGTATAAACGTCGTAATGGTTTGCGTAGTATTCTTTGTAATACTCTTTAACCTCTAACACCCGCCCGGGCGTGTATTTTTCTTTTAACGCCCTTTGTATCATAAGATCGGTGCCGTTACCCACAAAGCCGTCAAACTCGCGAGGCAGGGGTTGCGGAAGATGCAGTTTGCCAAGTCCGTAATTAACCGCGGCGGCTATATCGGGGATGGTGTCGCAAAGGGTACCGTCAAGGTCAAAAACAGCGGTTTCAAACATCATAAATCTACATCCTTATAACAATGGCATTCTATCTTATTTTACATTATACTACATATATCTTCACGCTTCAATAAAAATATTAAAGAAAAAAATAAAATTTTTCTTGCATTTGCAAAGGTTTGGTGCTATCATAGTATAGCTACAGTATTTTTAGGAGGTGCAAAATATGGCAAAGTGTGATATCTGCAACAAAGAAATTAAGTTCGGCATCGCCGTATCTCACTCGCACAGAAGGTCCAACAGAACCTGGAAGCCCAACGTAAAACGCGTAAAGGCCATCGTTAACGGCTCACCTAAGAGAATTAACGTTTGTACCCGTTGTCTTCGTTCGGGTAAGGTTACAAGAGCAATATAACAATGCTGATTGACCTAAAACCCCTGTTTTGCGGCGAGTGTGAAAGTATTGACATTTCGTGCCAGCTCGATTTTTCGGACGAAACACTGCTTTCCGGTAAACCGCTGCAAAAACCCGTTACGGTAAAAGGCTTTATAAAGCGACGCGCGCAGGTAGTCTTTTTCGACGCGTCCGCCACCGTTACCGTAACCGCCCCGTGCGACCGTTGTTGTACGGTCTGCGACGAGGTTTTAGACCTGAATCTTTCTCAGGTTATCGTAAAACGGCTTGAAAATGAAGATGACGACGATACTTACGTCCTCGCTCCCGATATGAAGGTTGATTTGTACAACCTTGTATTCGGCGAAACGGTAATGAATTTACCGTCATTACATTTGTGTAAGGAAGACTGTAAGGGGCTGTGTCCTACTTGCGGCGTCAACCTTAACACACAAAACTGCAACTGCAATAATAATTAAGGAGGTGCCATTATGGCAGTACCGAAGAGAAAGGTATCTAAAGCGCGCCGCGACAAAAGGCGTTCCAACGTGTGGAAGTTAGAGGCTCCCACCCTTGTAAAATGCCCTAATTGCGGCGAATATAAAAGACCTCACAGGATTTGCGCTTCTTGCGGACAGTACAACGGCAGAGAAGTAGTTAAGGTCGAAGAATAATTCATAAATCTTATAATTAAGAGAGGTCTTGCGGCAAAACAGCCGTTTTGCCTCTCTTTATTTTTTAAGAAAAGGAGGCGCAAAAATGGTAACGGTATATTCGGTAGATGATAATTCGCCCGCCGAAAAAGCTGGCATAAAAAAAGGCGACGTGATACAGTCCATTAACGGCAATATAGTAAACGATGTACTCGATTACCGTTTTTATATTTTTGAAAAGCGCCTTAAAATAAAAATCAGCGGCAAATCCGAAATAGAAATAGTTAAGGACGAATACGAAGATATAGGCCTAAACTTTGAAACCTATCTTATGGATAAGCAGCGCTCTTGCAACAATAAGTGTATTTTCTGCTTTATCGATCAGCTTCCAAAGGGGCTTCGTCAAAGTCTTTATTTTAAGGACGACGACAGCAGGCTGTCCTTTTTATTCGGCAACTACATTACCCTTACCAATTTAACCGAACAAGAGGCGCAGCGGATTATAAAAATGCACATAAGCCCCATAAATATTTCGGTGCATACAACCAACAAAGAACTTCGCTGTAAAATGATGAACAACCGTTTTGCGGGCGAGTGTCTTAAATATATAAAGGAATTTAACGACGCCGGCATAAAACTTAATTGTCAGTTAGTACTTGTGCCGGGCGTTAACGACGGCGACGAACTAAAAAGAAGTCTTACCGATTTGCTATCGTATAAAAACGTCCAGTCGGTAGCGGCTGTGCCGGTGGGGGTTACCAAATTTCGCGAGGGACTGTATCCGCTCAAGCCCTTCGATAAAGACTCGGCAAAGCAGGTTATAGATATATTTGAATCATTTTCAGAAAAACCCCGCCGCTGTTTTGCCGCCGATGAGTTTTATCTTAAAGCGCAAATTCCCGTCCCCGGCGTTGACTATTACGGCGACTTTTTCCAGCTGGAAAACGGCGTGGGGATGATCTCGCTTTTTGAAAACGACTGTTATAACGCCATTGATGACCTTGACGCCTCGCCCAAAATTAAAAAGACGGTGGCAACGGGCGCGGCGGCGTATGATATGATGCAAAGAATTATTGACAAAGCAAAAACTAAATGGCATAATTTAGATGTAAAAGTCAAAAAAATTGAAAACAACTTTTTCGGTCCCGAAATAACCGTTACCGGTCTTTTAACCGCAACCGATATAATCGACCAGTTAAAAGGACGGGACAACGGCGAAACGCTGCTGCTGTCAGACAGTATGCTGCGCAGCGAAAAAGACCTGTTTTTAGACGATAAAACCCCAAAAGACGTTGAAAACGCCCTTAATATTAAGGTGGTTTTTAACTCTTGCGACGGATACGAATTTATAGAAAGTCTTACTAAATAACCGAAAGGATAAAAAATGGCAATTCCGATCGTTGCAGTGGTAGGGCGCCCAAATGTGGGCAAATCTACCCTGTTTAACAAACTTATAGGCACGCGGCTTTCGATAGTCGACGACACCCCCGGTGTTACGCGCGACCGTATTTACGGCGAGTGCGAATGGCGGGGCAGCCGCATTATGCTTATAGATACAGGCGGCGTAGAACCTAAAACCGACGACCTTATTTTAAGCAAAATGAAACAGCAGGCTCTTCTTGCAATAGATACCGCCAAGGTCATTATTTTTGTTACCGATATTACCTGCGGCGTTACCGCAACCGATATGGAAATTGCCGCCATGCTTAAAAAAAGCGGCAAAAAAATCGTCCTTTGCGTTAACAAATGCGACGGCGTAGGTGAGCTGCCGCCCGATTTTTACGAGTTTTACAATCTCGGTCTGGGCGACCCGGTCGCCGTTTCGGCGGCTCACGGCCACGGTACGGGCGACCTTTTGGACTGTGTTTTAGAGGGTTTTTCAAAAGAAGAACTTGAAAACACCGAGGACGACTCCATCAAGGTAGCCGTAATCGGCAAGCCAAACGCCGGTAAATCCAGCCTTGTGAACGCCATTTCGGGGCAGGAGCGTTCAATAGTAAGCGAAATCGCCGGTACCACTCGCGACGCCATCGATACCGTAGTTACCTACAAAGAAAAAACCTACACTTTTATAGATACTGCCGGACTTCGCCGCCACTCTAAAGTAGAGGATAAAATTGAAAAATTCAGCGTTATTCGCGCTAAAATGGCGGTTGAAAGAGCCAACGTATGCGTTATTCTAATCGACGGCAACGAAGGTTTTACCGAGCAGGACAGCAAGGTGGCTTCTATTGCCCTTGAAAACGGCAAGGCGTGTATAATAGCCGTCAATAAGTGGGACGAGGCGGGCAAGCAGGGTGTTTCGCAGGATAAATACCGCAAAAAATTAGAAAAAGATTTTTCATTTATGAGCTACGCCCCCATTATGTTTATTTCGGCAAAAACCGGTCATAACATCGGGCGGCTTTTCGACCTTATCGACTATGTTTATCAGCAAAGCGAATTTCGGGTATCTACCGGTATGCTTAACGACCTTCTTAACGAGGCGACCGCCCGCGTACAGCCGCCGTCAGATAAGGGCAAAAGGCTTAAAATATACTATATGACGCAAATCTCGGTTGCGCCGCCAACCTTTGTTTGTTTTTGCAATAAAAAAGATTTATTCCATTTTTCCTATCAGCGATACATCGAAAATCAACTGCGCTCGACCTTCGGACTCGAGGGTACGCCCATAAGGTTTATTATTCGCGAACGCGGCGAAAAACGTATGTAAGGTACTTATGCCCGAAAGGGCAAATCATTTGTAATTTGACGGCTGCGCCGTCATGATTCTCGCTGGCGCTCCGTGAATTGGCTTCGCCATGAATTCTCGCTGGCGCTCCGTGAATTGGCTTCGCCATGAATTCTCCTGTCGCTCCGTGATTTGGCTTCGCCATTTTTATCATGCCCGAAGGGGCAAATCATGACCGCAGGTCAATTCATGCCGATAGGCAATTCATGAACCGAAGGTTCAATTCATGCGCCGTACGGCGCAAATCATTTGTAATTTGACGGCTGCGCCGCCATGATTTCTCGCTGTCGCTCCGTGAATTGGCTTCGCCATTTTTGGCACATGCAGATAAACAATAAAGGAGAAACCATATTGTTAATATCCATTGTTTTAGTTATTATTTCGGCTGTGGTTGCCTACTTTGTGGGCAGCGTAAGTTTTGCCGTAATTATTACCAATTTGTTTTCTAAAAAAGACGTTCGCAACTTCGGCAGCGGCAACGCCGGGATGACCAACGTTATGCGCGTTTCGGGTGTGGGACCGGGGCTTATTACCTTTTTGGGCGACACTCTTAAAGGCTATGTAGCGGCGGCGGTCGGCTTTTTTGTTTTTACATATATATTCAATTTAAGCGGACAATTCGAACTGTTCGCGCCGCTGTACGGGGCGTATCTTTGCTCGCTTTTTGCGGTAATAGGGCATGTTTTTCCAATACTGTTCGACTTCCGCGGCGGTAAAGCGGTATCGACCACCTTCGGCGCAATGCTGTTTTGTAACTGGCCTTCGGCGCTAATTGCACTTGCGGCGTTTATTGTGGTTTTGCTTATAACATCTTACGTTTCGGCGGGCAGTATGGCGGCAGGCATAACCCTTACGGTTGCAACCCCCTTCTTCGGCTTTTCGTCAACTGTACCCTATTTGATGCAAGAGTGTTCAGCCACCCAAAAAACCGTAACCACCGCCGTTATGGGAATTATCGCCGTAATCGTTATTATCAAGCACAAGGATAATATCGCGCGGATCTTCTCTGGTACCGAAAAATCAATATACAAAAAGAAAAAATAAAACATAAAAATTTCGCCTCACTTATAAAAGTAAGGCGAATTTTTTTACGCTTTGATTTTATCGATTACGCCCTTTTCAAGGCGCGAAACCTGAGCCTGCGAAATGCCGATGATTTTTGATACCTCGGTTTGGGTTTTGCCCTCTAAAAACCGCAGCTGTACTATGGTTTTTTCGCGAGGCGTTAGGTTTTGCAGGGTTTCTTTTATGGCTATTTCCTCTACCCACGAACCCTCGCCGTCCCCGCAGGATAACTGGTCTAAAAGATAAATATGGTCGCCGCTGTCAGAGTAGACCGGCTCGTAAATCGAAACCGGCGCCGTAACGCTTTCCATCGCCATAACAATATCCTCTTTCGGAAGATTCAACTCGGCGGCAATTTCAAGAACGGTCGGCTCGCGGTGAAGCGCGGCGGTCAGTTTTTCCTTGGCTTGCATAATGTGATAGGCGGTATCCTTAATCGAACGCGACACCCTAAGCGCGCTGCCGTCACGCAAAAACCGGCGGATTTCACCTATTATCATTGGCACCGCGTAGGTCGAAAACCTAACCGATTGGGTAATATCAAAATTGTCTATCGATTTTATAAGCCCTATGCAACCCACCTGAAAAAGGTCGTCGGGCACCTCGCCGCGGTTGAGGAATCGTTGCACAACCGATAACACCAGCCGTAAATTGCCCGAAATAAGCTGCTCCCTTGCCGCTGAGTCGCCGTTTTTTGCAAGTTTTAGAAGCTGTATTTTATCTTCCTCTTTCAGCACTGCGAGCTTCGAGGTGTCCAACCCGCAAATATCTACCTTGCCGTACTGCAAAATTTTGCCCCCTTTATAAAGAGTATTGCCAAAAAGGGAAGCAAAAAATCAGAATATTTGCATATTGCAAAAAAGTGTAAAATATGCTAAAATAATTGTCCCGGAAAACTTTTTATTAAGGCGGTGAAACCGTGGCTTCCATTGTAGGCAAAAACAATGTTAAATATGTAAAGTTTTCGGTATTTGACCAAAACGTCTGCGCCCTTTACACCACCCGCTTCGGGGGAGTAAGCAAGGGGCGTTACGCCAGTATGAATATGTCCTTTTCAAACGGCGACGATCCCAAAAAGGTCTTGCAAAACTACAAAAACGTTTGCGAGTGCGAAAATATCGACCACCACCGCCTTGTTTTTTCCAAGCAGGAGCATACCGATAATATTCGGGTTGTTTTTGCAAAGGACATCGGAAAAGGCATTGTAAAAAAGCGCGATTACGGTGCGGTTGACGGGCTTATCAGCAATATTCCAAACTGCGGTCTTGTTACCCAGTATGCCGACTGTATTCCGCTTTTGTTTTACGACCCCGTTCACAAGGTTATTGCCGCTTCTCACGGCGGCTGGCGCGGAACGGTAGCCGAAATTGCCCGCAAAACGGTCGAAAAAATGACCGAAAGTTTTGGTTGCAACCCCGCCGATATTGTCGCCGCCATAGGCCCCGGCATTTGTAAAGACTGCTACGAGGTAGACCAAACGGTGGCTATACCGTTACGCCGTCTTAACGGTCTTGATTTAAGCAGGTGCCTTATACCCCAAAAGCACGACAAATTTATGCTTGATCTTAAAGAGGTTAACCGCCAAATGATGGTCGGCGCGGGTATTAAGCCCGAAAATATCGAGGTATCTCCCCTTTGCACCTGTTGTAATTCTCATGTGTTTCACTCTCACCGCGCCACGGGGGGACATCGCGGCAACAACGCGGCGATAATTTATTTAAGGTAGCAATGAGGCAACGAAATGGAAAAACTTCAAAATAAAAAAGAAATAAATTTGCTTGTATACCTTTGCGCCGCCGTCTATTTTGCAAGTTATGTTACAAGACTTGGAATAATAACAACCATTTCAGAGGTTATACAAAGCGGTATGGCTTCTCAGCAGGTCGCTTCGCTTGCCGAAACGCTTAACCTTATCTGTTACGGCGCGGGACAGATTATAAGCGGATTTTTAGGCGATAGAATTAAACCCCAGCGGCTTATCTTTATAGGTTTGCTTGTAACCTTTGGCGTAAACCTTGCGGTAGGCGTGGGGGTAAGCGGCGCCACGTTGGCGGTGCTTTGGCCCGTTAATGGCTTGGCACAGGCGTTTATGTGGCCGCCCATGGTGGCAATTCTTGCTCACCATCTGGACGAGTACAACTACAACAAGGCGGTTGTTAAGGTAGTTTTCGGCAGCTCGGTTGCAACGGTACTTATGTATCTTTTATGCCCGCTTATTATATCTACCATCGGGCTTAAATACGTTTTCTTGTTCGCGGCTCTGTGCGGCGTTGCGGTGGCGTTTTTGTGGCATATCGGTTACAATCGCAATTATTCCTATAGCCGTCCGCAAAATGTCGGCGGTGAAGCAGTCGCAAAATCGCCCGCGGATTCAAAATTTGGTCTTGGAATTATTATAATTTTGGGCGTAATGCTTATATCGATAGTCTTTCAGGGTATGCTACGCGACGGCGTTCAGACCTGGACGCCCGAAATTTTAAAGGACATTTACAAACTTGACACTTCCTCGGCAATTTTAAGCAGCGTAATTTTGCCGATATTCGCCTTTTTATGTGTTGCACTTGCCACCTTTGTTCAAACGCGGCTTATTAAAAACGAATCGCTTGCCGCGGGGGCGTTCTTTGCCCTTGCTATGCTTTGCGCGGCCCTGGTAGGTATTTTCGGCAAAATGAACCTTATTTTGTGCGTTAGCTTAATCGCCGTAATAATCGGTTGCGGCCATGCCATAAATACCTTGCTTGTGAGCATTTTACCGCATTCATTCTCTAAAATGGGGCGCGCCGGCTTTGTATCGGGGCTTCTTAACAGCGGCACCTATATCGGCGCGGCGGCGGCGGTTTACATTTTCGGCGACCTTGGCAAAAGCGGCGACTGGAACATGGTAATAACTTTGTGGGCAATTATCGCGGCGGTAGGCGCGGCAATCTGCGTCGCCCTTGCAAGACCTTGGGAAAAATTCAAAAAAACACAAAGGTAACAGTGCGACTCCTTGTTCGAATCCCTTTTTTGTACATAACTCTTCGCCGGTCGCTTGTTTGCGACCGTTGCCACGTCGGGCGTAACAGTCCCCCGGACTGTTACTCTGCACCGCCCACCTTCGGCGGCGCCCCTCCTTGTTCGAATCCCGATCTGCGTAACAAAAAAATACACACGCAACTGTTCGTTGCGTGTGTATTTTTTTGGCGCAGAGAAAGGGATTCGAACCCTTGAACGGGTTTAAGCCGTTACACGATTTCCAGTCGTGCGCCTTAGACCAACTCAGCCATCTCTGCAGGGCAAGTACTATTATATATAAAGCGCCGCCAAAAATCAAGTATAATTTTTCTTTTGAAACAGTATAAGATTGTCCGTTTATATTTTAAGCTTGTAACTTTTTCACAGTTAATTCACGGTTAAACTACTGTTTTCTCACTTTTCTCTCACTTCAATGCACCGTTTTACAAAGTTTCGTCGATTTTATGGAACAACTACGCAAAGACGACCGCAGTTTATTCCAAAAGATAATTGATTTCTTTAAGAAACTGTTTACGGCAAGCAAGGGTACACAATTTGAGCAGGATGTTAAGGCGATATATGACCGGCTTAACGGCTTGCTTGAAAA
>CADBUL010000105.1 GCA_902797875.1 Oscillospiraceae bacterium
ACCGGCTACTGTGCGGGCTGGTCGTTAAAACAGCTTATTCAAGAGGGTCTTGGCTGCGTACCCGGCAAGATTACTTCCTCCCCCGCGGGACATCTTTCTACCCTTTGTAACCAGATGGTCAATTTCCTTGGCATTATGCAAAACGAGTGGGCGGGCGCGCAGGCGTTCTCGTCTTTTGATACCTATCTTGCCCCGTTTGTAAGGGTTGACAATCTTACCTATAAAGAAGTTAAGCAGTGCATTCAGTCGTTCATTTACGGCGTTAATACCCCCTCACGTTGGGGCACGCAGTCGCCGTTTACCAATATAACGCTTGACTGGACCGTACCAAACGACCTTGCCGAGCTTAACTGTATTGTCGGCGGTAAAGAGGTAGACTTTAAGTATAAAGACTGCAAAAAAGAGATGGACATGATCAACAAGGCGTTCATCGAAATTATGGTCGAGGGCGACGCCCACGGCAGAGGCTTCCAGTACCCCATCCCCACCTACTCAATCACCCGCAATTTTGACTGGTCGGAAACCGAAAACAATAAACTTCTTTTTGAAATGACCGCCAAGTACGGCACCCCCTATTTTTCAAACTACATTAACAGCGATATGGAGCCCAGTGACGTTCGTTCGATGTGCTGCAGACTCAGACTTGACCTGCGCGAGCTTCGCAAAAAATCTGGCGGTTTCTTCGGCAGCGGCGAATCGACCGGAAGCGTCGGCGTAGTTACCATCAATATGCCGCGTATCGCTTATCTTGCGGACGATAAAGAGGACTTTATGCGCCGTCTTGATAAACTTATGGATATTTCGGCGCGTTCTCTTAAAATTAAACGTACCGTCATTACAAAACTACTTGACAACGGTCTTTATCCTTACACCAAGCGTTATCTGGGCACCTTTAACAACCACTTCTCGACTATCGGTCTTGTCGGTATGAACGAAGCGGGCCTTAACGCCAAATGGCTTAAAAAGGATATGACCCACAAAGAAACCCAGGAGTTTACCGCCGAAGTGCTTAACCACATGCGCGAAAGGCTTTCGGACTATCAAGAGCAGTACGGCGACCTTTATAATCTTGAGGCTACCCCTGCGGAATCTACCGCTTTCCGTTTTGCCAAACACGACCTCGAGCAGTTCCCCAACATCATTACCGCCGCAAAATCTTGCGACGACACCCCCTATTACACCAACTCTTCCCACCTGCCCGTAGGCTACACCGACGATATTTTCTCGGCGCTTGATATTCAGGACGAACTTCAAACGCTTTACACCTCGGGTACGGTATTCCACGCTTTCCTCGGCGAAAAACTGCCCGACTGGAAAGCGGCGGCAAATCTTGTTCGCAAAATTGCCGAAAACTACCGTCTGCCCTACTACACCATGTCGCCTACCTATTCGGTGTGCAAAAATCACGGCTATATCGCTGGTGAGGTTTACCGTTGTCCCGAATGCGGCGAGGTTACCGAAGTTTACAGCCGTATAACCGGTTATTACCGTCCTGTTCAAAACTGGAACGACGGCAAGACGCAAGAGTTTAAGGACCGTAAGGTTTACGATATAGGCAGAAGCAAACTTACCCACGAAGGCGTAATGAAAGAGGCGTGCGAGTGCGAAAGCAAACCAGCCGAAGCTAAAGGCGAAAACGGCGTTTTCCTTGTAGCCACCACCACCTGTCCCAACTGCAAAATCGCGGCGGCGGCGCTGGATAAAGCAGGCGTGGCGTTTGAAAAGATTTACGCCGACCAAACCCCCGAAAAGGCGCAGGAATTCGGCGTTAAGCAAGCCCCCACGCTGGTTATCGTAAACGGCGAAAACATCGAAAAATACACCGGTGTTTCGGATATTAAGAAGTATCTCGGTAAATAATTATGTATGATATTATAATTGTCGGCGGCGGCCCTGCGGGGCTGACCGCCGCCATATACGCCAAAAGAGCCGGCAAGAGCGTTCTGGTTATAGAAAAATCGGTTTTCGGAGGACAGATTACCTTTTCGCCAAAGGTTGAAAACATCCCCGGGTTTACAGCTCTTTCGGGCAACGAATTTGCCGAAAAGATGGTCGACCAGGCCTTAGGACTTGAAGCCGATTTTGAAATGAGCGAGGTAACACAGATTAAAAACGGCGACACCAAAACAGTTGTAACCACCGACGGCGAATTTGAAGGAAAAGCCGTAATTATCGCCACCGGCGCAAAGCACCGACTGCTCGGGCTTGAAAAGGAAGAAAAGTTTGTGGGCGACGGCATATCGTTTTGTGCTGTTTGTGACGGCGCATTTTACAAAGATAAGACGGTCGCCGTCGTAGGCGGAGGAAATTCGGCTTTGCAAGAGGCTGTTTTGCTTTCGGATACGGTTAAAAAACTGTATGTTATACAAAACCTCGATTTTCTTACGGGCGAGCAGAAATTACAGGATATTCTGCTTGCAAAACCAAACGTTGAAGTAATTTTAGGCACCACGGTTGCCGCCTATTTGGGCGAGGACGAGTTTGCAGGCGTTACGGTTAAAACCGAGCGCGACGGCGCAACCTACGACATTGCGCTGGACGGTCTGTTTTTGGCGGTAGGTCTTGTACCGCAAAACGAACCTTTTGCGTCCCTTTTGCCCCTTGATGAGCGCGGCTACGCCAAATCCGATGAAAACTGTGTAATAGGTAACGGCATATTCGTTGCGGGCGACTGCCGCGTCAAAAAAATCCGCCAGGTAACCACCGCCGCGGCGGACGGTGCCATAGCGGCGCTTGCGGCCTGTGATTACATAGATAAAAAATAGCGTAATTTGAAAAAATCGACCGTTTTTGTAAAAAAATCGGTCGATTTTGTTTTTACGGGTCAATTAACACTTGTTTTAATAAATGAAAAATTATATAATAGTATAGATTAAAAAACTATATAATTGTATAAATAGCATCGAAAGGTCGTTATTATGAAGAGATTTACGGCAATAATAATTGGTGCAGCGCTGATTTTGATGTTGGCGGGCTGCGCTCCCGCCGGAGAGTCGGGCGGCACCGTCGAGGTTGACAGCATAGCAGCGCCTATTGTAAGCGGTTACTACTCGAGCCAGATCCCGTCGACGCAGAATTCTTCGGTTATAAGCTCTGCCGAGCAAAGCGGTCAAGCGGCGTCGGCGGCAAGTTCGAAAAAGAGTGATAATACGGTGAACGGACCTACCTACATTAAGGGTATTTTGATAGTAAATAAGACCTATGGACTTCCCGCCTCTTACGCGCCGGGCGTTGACGATACTGCAAGGGCGTGGCTGAAAAAGATGTTCGCCGCCGCTGAGAACGACGGGCTTGATCTTTATATCGCTTCGGGGTACCGTTCATATCAAAGACAGAGTGAACTGTACAACAAATACGTATCGATAGACGGCAAGGCCGCCGCCGACCGTTATTCGGCACGGCCCGGGCATTCCGAACATCAAACCGGGCTTGCCTTTGATATTAACGACCCTTCGGACAGTTTTATAGGCACCCCCGAAAGCAAATGGCTTGCCGCCCACTGTTACGAATACGGCTTTATAATTCGTTATCAGCAAAACAAAGAGAGTATTACAGGCTTTAAGTACGAACCGTGGCACGTAAGATACGTGGGTGTAGAACTTGCCAAGACCCTTCAAGAAAGCGGTCAATGTTTGGAAGAATATTTGGGTGTAACGTCAAAATACGCCGAATAAAACAACAGAGTTTAATGTATAGGAGGACTTTGCTATGATAGTTTTGATTATTATAGGCATAGTCCTTTTATGCTTAATAGCTCTTATTTTGGGCGTTTCGTTAATACCAATAGACATAATTTTGCAAAGCGAAGGGTTTATCCCGACCGTAACGGTTTCGGTGCTGGGTATTAAAAAAGAGGTTTATAACAAAGACGCGCCCAAACCTGAAAAAGACGAAGACCAAGACGAGGACGACCAAGAAAAGGACAAAAAACCTATGCCGAAGTTTCTTAAAAAGATACTTGGCATTGAAAACTTTGATTCAAAAAGCGCGCTTTCTAAAAGCGTAAAGGAAAAGGGCGTTGCTGAAACGCTTAGCGAGTTTTTTGCAGTTATTAAAAACTACATTGAAAATATAAAGCAAATTATAAAATCGGTTTCGGTGCGGTATTTTAGGTTTAATATGGTCTGCGCCGAAGAGGACAGCGCCAAGGCGGCGCTTTTATACGGTACGGCGTGCGCGGTGGTGTATCCGCTGGCGGCATATTTTTCGGCTTATATGAAACACCCCGACAAACAGCTGCAGCTTAATATTTCGTGCGATTACGAACTTAAAAGCCCCACCACAAATTATGAACTTGTAATGCGGTTTCGCATTTTCTGGGTGCTTTTAGCCGTTTTAAGAATTGCCAAAAATAACGTAATACATTAAAGGGAAATACGATGGATTGGTTTTTTAATTTTGAGGTAGAACTTATAAAATGGCTGCAACAGAATATGAACCCGTTTTGGGAGATTATAGCAAAGCTTTTTACCGCTATGGGCGAACAGATTATGATTGTTGCGGTTGTTGGGTTTTTGTACTGGTGCTACGATAAAGATCTTGGCGTCTTTGTTGGCACCAACCTTATGGCAACCCTTGTATATAACCCTATGATAAAGGTGATATTCAAGCGTCCCAGACCATATGTTAAGCACCGCGGCGAAATAAAGTGTCTTAAACCTATCGACAGTAAGGCGGATATATATAACGCCGCCGCGCAGGGGTATTCCTTTCCCAGCGGACACACCACTAACGCAACCGCCGTTTACGGGTCGCTGGCGGTTAAAACGTTTGGCAAAAAAAGGTGGTTAAGCGTTGTTTTAATTGTTATTATTCTTCTTGTCGCTTTGTCGCGTACCGCGCTTGGTATGCACTATTTAAGCGACCTATTGGGTGGTTTTCTGCTTGGAGCGGTTACGGTTTTTGTTGTATCGGTTTTGCAAAAATACATAAAAACCCGCGCGATACTCTACGGCATTATAACCGCCACCGCGCTGCCCGGCTTTTTTTATTGCGACGATAAGGATTTTTACACCTGCTTTGGCATAATGGTCGGCTTTTTTGCCGCCGATTTATTTGAAAGGCGGTTTGTAAAATTTGAGAATACCAAAAATGTTTTACGCTGCGTTATTCGTCTTACGGGCGGACTTTTGATATTCGTTTTAGTCATAACGGTTATAAAACTGCCGTTTGGCAGCCTTGCCGAAGAAACAGGCGCTATACCCTACGCCATAAGGATGGCAAGGTACTTTATCGGGACCTTTACCGCGATGGGACTTTATCCCATAATATTTAGGCGATTCAACAGATTTTTTGAAAAAACGGAGAAGAAAAATGGCTGAATATAATTTTGATATTAAAAAAACGCTTGATGATTGTGTAAAATGGATTGCCGACTTTTTTGAAGAAAACGGCAAAGGCTGTAATGCCGTTGTCGGTATTTCGGGCGGAAAGGACAGTTCGGTTGTGGCGGCGCTTTGCGTAAAGGCGCTTGGTGCCGACCGCGTTATAGGCGTTTTAATGCCAAACGGAGAACAGCACGATATTGATATGGCGCGGCTTTTAGTCAATCACCTTGGCATTAAAAATTACGAGATAAACATAAAAGGTTCGGTCGACGGGCTTATTGGCGCGCTGCCATTTGAAACATCGGCACAAACGGTGCAGAATATTCCGCCGAGAATTCGGATGGCTACCCTTTACGCGGTGGCACAATCGCACAACGGCAGGGTGGCAAACACCTGCAATTTATCGGAAGATTACGTAGGTTACTCCACGCGCTACGGCGACGGCGCGGGAGATTTCAGCCCCTTATGTAACCTTACGGTTGCCGAAGTAAAGGCGCTTGGCAGAGAGCTTAATCTTCCCGAAGTTTTGGTTGAAAAGGTGCCCATAGACGGACTTTGCGGCAAAACCGACGAGGACAACCTCGGCTTTACCTATGCAGCGCTTGACCGCTATATTAGAACCGGCGAAATTGACGACAGCGCCATTAAAGAAAAAATCGACGCAAAGCACAAGCTTAACCTTTTTAAGTTAAAACTTATGCCGTCGTTTAACCCGAATATTGAGGTAAAATCAAAATGAACCAAATACTGCAGATAATTAAAGATTTTGAAGGCCCCTGCTATTGCGGGCACACCCACCAAACCACCATAAAAGACGTGGTAATTGATTACAATATAGTATCAAAAGCGGGTGAAATACTATCGCGCAACGGCTTTTGCAAAAATCTTTTGCTGGTAGCCGATAAAAACACCCTGCGTGCCGCCGACGGCATTTTAGACGCTCTTAAAGATTTTACGGTAAAACAAAAAATATACGATAATCTGCGCCTTGCGACCATGACCGAGGTTGAAGAAATTGAGGATCTTATAAAGGGCAAAGAAATTGCGGTAATTTCGGTCGGGACCGGCTCGCTTAACGATATTTGCAGGCTCGCATGCGCTCGGCAGAGTAAACCGCTTTGCATTTTTGCCACCGCCCCTTCGATGGACGGCTTTGCTTCATACAGCGCGCCCATTGTAAAGGACGGGTTCAAAAAAAGCTACCCCGCCAAAAGCCCCGAAGTGATTATTGGCGACACCAAAATACTTGCCGCCGCGCCGGGCAACCTTAAAGCGGCGGGCTTTGGCGATATGATGGCAAAATACGTAGGGCTTGCCGATTGGAAAATCTCAAGCATTGTATCGGGCGAAGACTACTGCGAAATGGTCGCCGCCCTTACCCGCACCGCCGCGGATAATCTGCTTGATATGGCCGACCGCGTTCAAAAAAACGACCCCGATGTGGCGGGCGAAATATTTTCTTCGCTGCTTCTTACCGGTATTGGTATGAGTTTTATGCAAAACTCCCGCCCGGCTTCGGGCAGCGAGCACGTTATTGCCCACCTTATTGAGTGTTTAGAGCTTCGCAAAAACAAACTGCCCAACCTTCACGGCGAGGACGTCGGCGTGGCGACGCTGTATATGTTAAATTATCTGCAAAAAGCCGCACAAAACCGCGTTATTTCGGCGCACAAGGAACAACTTGACCTGGACGATATTCTGCGGTTTTACGGCAATATGGCGGCTCAGGTTAAAGAATACAACACCCCCACCACTATTTTGGACGGAATAGCCCCGCAGACCCTTGAGGAAAAATGGCAGGACATACGCGACGTTATACTTGAACTGCCAAAGCCCGAAAAGGTGCTTGCCGCCATGCGGGCGGCGGGATGCAAGACAACCCTTGAAGATATTAAAAAGCCGAAAAAACTGTTTAGCGACGCGGTAAGGTATTCGCCCTATATGCGCCGCAGGCTTACCCTTTTACGCCTAAGCGATATGATAGAATATAAGGACAGTCCCTTAAAATAAAGGGTCGGGTTGTATATCAGCCCGACCTTGTGTTTTTGGTTTGCCAAAATTTACAGTTTATTAAAAAAATTAAGCCATTTATATAAAAATATTCATATTTAGTTCATAACTGTCTGTTATAATAACCATAGAAAATATTAAAAAAGGGGAAAAATATGGAAAAGCAAAGTTTCAGCGAATTATACCGAAAAGCGCAAGACATACAAACCGAAATTAAAAAGGTAGTGCTTGGCAAGGACGAAATTATCAGAAAAATTCTCGCCACCGCCCTTGCGGGAGGTCACGTTTTGCTCGACGATATACCGGGTGTCGGCAAAACCACACTCGCCCTCGCTTTCTCGTCGGCTACGAGTATGGAGTGCCATCGCTTGCAGTTTACACCCGACGTACTGCCGACCGACGTAACCGGATTTAACGTTTACGACAAAAAGACCGACCAATTTGTCTATAAACCGGGCGCGGCGTTGTGTAATCTGTTTCTTGCCGACGAAATTAACCGTACCTCTTCTAAAACCCAATCGGCGTTGCTTGAAATAATGGAAGAGGGCGCCGTTACGGTTGACAGCGTTACAAGACCGCTTCCGCAGCCATTTACCGTAATTGCCACCCAAAACCCCATTGGCTCGGTGGGAACGCAGATGCTTCCCGATTCACAACTTGACCGCTTTATGGTTTGCCTTAATATGGGCTACCCGAAGCTTATGGACGAGGTTAGCATTTTGCGCGACAGACAGACCGAAAATCCGCTTGACCTGGTTGAACAAAAGGCGAGCAAAGAAGATATTATGGAAATGCGCGAGGTAGTAAAAAACATCCACACCGACCAGCGCATACTTGAGTACGTCGCCACCATTTCCGACCGCACAAGAAACAACGAAATGTTCAGGCTTGGACTTAGTCCGCGCGGCTCGCTGGCGCTTATTCGACTGGCTCGCGCTAACGCCTTTTTGGACGGCAGAAATTACGTAACGCCCGACGATATTGCCGATTGCTTTTTGGACGTTGCGGCGCACCGCGTTATTTTAAGCCCCAAAGCCAAAGCCACGGGCGGGTCAAAAGAGCAGATTTTAACACAATTGTTAAAAGAAATACCTACCCCCGGTTTTGAACGCCGGTAATTGATATGATTATTGCCATCTATCTTATAGTACTGATTGCGGCGGCGGTATTTTTTATATGCTACGTAGATTTACTTTCGCTGATATTGCTTTTAATAGTTTTGCTTATACCGCCGGTACTGCTTATATTTACGGCGCTTTCAAGAATATGTATTTCCATTAAAGCGACCGCGCCGCAAAAGGTATATACCGAGGGACAAACTCCGCAAATTTTACTTGAAATAAAAAACAGAGGTATTTTACCGGTATCTTTTATTAAGTTTTCGCTTAAACTTAACAACAGTTTTTACGATTTTTACGATACTGACCAGGTTATCTGCTTTGCCAAGCCGCTTTCATCTAACAATTTTGCGGTCAATATTGATACAAAACATCTCGGTAATATAAGCATAACCCTAAAAAAAGCCAGGGTGTACGACTTTTTCGGGGTGTTTTCGCTCCCCTATAAATTTAACCGCGAATTTGATTTTACGGTGCTTCCAAAACACGAAGAGTTTAATTTTAGTATTTATGACAGCGCCAACGCTTTTGTTGAGTCGGACGTTTTTTCGCAGCACAAACCCGGCGACGACCCTTCGGAAGTATTTCAAATTCGCGATTACGCCGACGGTGACAAGCCCAACCGCATACATTGGAAGTTAAGTTCCAAGCTTGACAGTTATTTGGTAAAAGACTATTCCCTGCCGCTGCAAAACTCGGTTTTGCTTATGGTGGACACCTATCTTGCGCCAAAAGAACTTGGCGGCGCCGATTTGGTTGACGGAGTGCTAAGGGCGGTTTTTTCGCTTTCAAACCAGCTGCTTCTCGCTAAGGTACCGCACAAAATTTCATGGTATGGCGGTAACAATGCCGCCCCGTTTGTTTGCCCCATTGAAGAAGTCGACGACATTTACGCCGCTTTCGGTCTTTTGTACAAAACGGCGCGTTATAACGGCAGCCCCGCCTATTTTAAGCCGGGTGTTGAAGAAACAAACGGCGTATCAAGAATAATTTACGTTGCGCCCGGGTATGACCTTGCTCAACTTCAGATTATAGATAAAGATTTTACAGCCGGCTGCGGTATGACCCTTGTCGACGTTTTCAAAAACTCCGAAGATTTTGTACCCTTTACAAGTGAAAATTTCGATGTATTGTTTGCTGCGGCAGACGGCATCTCACAATACTTAGACGATTCAGCCCTTTAATAAAGAGGACCATATGAAAAGAAAACAACCACAAAATGGCAACTCAATAGCCCTTATATGCGAATATACGGGAAGCAGTAAAAGTGATAATTCGCTGTTTGCAAAGCTTTTGCAAATAGCTTTGATATCGCTTGGTTCGGTTGCGGCAATTATGACTTTTATTTCCTGCTTTAAGATAACCGTTATTGCGCCGATTGTAATATCGGTTACGGTGTCAGCGGTTATACTGCAATATGTTTTGCAGACGGTATTTAACAAAAAACCGCTTTTAATATCGCTTTCCTTTTTGGGGGTATGGGCGCTTGCGTTTTTGATATTTTTTGATAGTTTACTTAACGGAGTGCTTATGGGCTACGACCAGGCAATGACCACCGTATTTACCTCTATGCACTGGAAATGGATACCGATTTACGACAGCTACTCTGCCCTTCCCGTTACCGCGGCGGCTTCGCTTTTAGGTATTGCGGTGGCTTCGCTTTTAACCTACTTTACGATATCACGGCTTAATCTTTTCGGCCAGATGCTGACCATTGCTCCGTTTTTCTTATTTCCCGCAGTATTCAGCATAGTTCCCGATTACATTTATTTTGCTATGTACATAGGTTACGTTGCCGGCGCCATCGCCTATCACCGTTCTAACACCCGAAAGGTAAAAAAGACCAGCGGCCGCAAAAGGGTTAAGGCGAAAAACAAATATACCAAAGGTAAGTTTGCGGGCAGCGCCGTGATTGTTTCGGCGGTTGTAATTTTAGTGTTTTTTGCAGGTCAGTATTGCCTTAGCTTGTTTGGTATGTCGCGTACAGTTGGTCTGAACGACTTTAGAAAAGACCTTGTTTACTCGGTTGAAGACGTAATTGATTACATAACCGGTTTTGACCGCGACGGAAGTATGCGCGAGGGAAAACTGTATAATGTGGGTACCAGACAAATTAAAGACCGCCACTATTTTACACTCGAAATATCTACTACTCAGGTTAAAAATTCGCTTTATTATAAGGGATTCAGCGGCGCGGTATACGATAATAACGAGTGGAAACAAATTGACAGTTACGATAATTACCAAGCTCTTTTTAATCGTTTAGAAGAAACCAAAATAAGTATTCCGTCAATTCAGGGCGAGCTTATTTCGCAGAATAAAAACGCCGGCAGCGCAAATTATGTGATGTCAACCATAACTAATCTGCGCCGCAAAAAAGATTATACCTATAACGTTTATTTTACCAACTACGACCCCGAGGGCTTCAGCGCGGTTTACGACCAATACATGCAGCCCCGTGACAAAAACGGTTATATCTTAAATTCTTACACCGATACCGAAAAGCTTTATCTTATTCAGTCGGGTGTTTACCACAGTGAAGGCTTTCAAAATACCTGGCAGCAGTACTGTGATTTTGTGCACAAAGAGTATATAAACTCTAACGCAAGCGACGAACTTAAAAGTCTTGTAAATTCGCTTAACCTTACCGATATGGCAGGGTCGGTCGACCGTGTGCGCTCCTATTTGGCCCAACACACCGAAACCGAAAACAAAACGGTCAACGTTAAAAACGGTGAAGATTTTATAGACCAGTTTTTATTTGAAACGGGTGAAGGTTACTGCACCCACTATGCCACAACCGCCGTTGTGATGTTGCAGGCAAAGGGTATTCCCGCAAGGTACTGCGAAGGGTATCTTATTACCCCCAACCGCTTTAAGGAGTATGCTGTCGTTAATGCAGCTTCGGGCTTTTCGACCATAAACGTTACCGATCGCTTTGCCCACGCATGGGTTGAGGTTTTTGACGATAACTACGGATGGATACCCGTAGACGTTACACCGGGATTTTATTCGACCTCGTTTGAAAATCAGATGCAAAACCTTAAAAACAAGACAGGCGGCACCACACAGGTGCAGGAAGAAGAAATACCGTCATCGGGCGAAGACCAGGAACTTCTTGCTTCGGATACGCCCGACCAGATAGTAGATCAAGAGCTTACCCAGCTTGTTGATAAAAACGAGGAAGAGCAAGGCGGTACAAAAGTATTTTTGTGGGTGATTTTGGCATTGCTTTTGCTTGTAATTGCCGACATTATTTGGTTGTTCGCCACTATCTTAATAAGGCGGGCGCTTATGTATAACCGTGACCGCCAAAAGGCGTTAAAATATACCTACCGTTATTTTGTAAAGCTGCTAAAATTTGAAAAAATAGATATTACAAAGGTATCAAGTTACCAAAACGCGGTAGACGTTATTTGTGAAAAATCGATTTACTGCAAAAAGCAAGATTTAATGCCCGTATGCGAAATTATTCTTAAAAACGGCTACTCGAAAGAGGGGGTCGAAATAAAAGATTTAGACGCCGCCATAGTCTACGTTGTAAACTACGCCAAGGGACTGCTAAAAGGGCTGAGATTTAGCAAAAAGCTTAGATTTATATTTATTTCACATCTTCCCTTCTTATTTTAATAAATAACCGGCCGCAAAATAACGCCCACCAAGGACAACAAGCTGAAAAGGGCCACACTGGGCCGCTTATCCGGCGTTTTGTCCTTACCACGGGTCAGCCAATATTGACGGTCGGTTATTTTTAGGTTGTTTTTTGGGGAAAAATAATATATAATAAAAGAAAAAGGTCGTAAATACAGTTGGGCAAAGTAGGTAAAGACAGTTTTATAAAAACGGTGCGCGCCATTGTGGCGCAAAGGCTTATAAATCAGACCGTTACCCGCTCGCTTAAACTGTGTTGCGGCGGTGAGATCTTGTTTAACAGTGAAAACGCCGTGGAAGACCAAATTGTAAAACTGCTTGAATTGGAACTTAACGACCGCGACGGACTTATTTGGGAATACATTCTAAACGCCGAAATCGGCAATAAAACAATTTATAAAAACGCCGCGATAAACGACGAAACCGAACTGTATTACGCACTTATAAACCGATAGCTTAAAAGTAGGAGGCTGCACGCTTGCAAGAAGAACGGCAAATTCTGTTTGAACTTCTTAAAAACGAAGTTACTGGCAAAAAATCCGAACGGGACGCTTTATCGGAAGATACCGCTGTGCGTCTGCTTTCGCTTGCCGAAAAACACGATTTGTCTTTTCTTATTGCCGACGGACTGCTAAAATCGGGTAGCTTTGATAAGAATTCACCTGTACTTAAAGAAATCAACAACGAGATATATAAAACCATACGGCGTACCGAACAGTTTAACCATACACTTAAAATCATAAAAGAACTGTTTGAGGGCGCGCATATACGGTTTGTGCCGCTTAAAGGCGCAATTATTCGGGGCTACTATCCCAGTGAACTAATGCGTACAAGCTGTGATATAGATATTCTGGTACCGCAAGAAGATTTTGAGCGCGCCATAAAACTTTTAGGTGAAAACGGTTTCAAAAAGCTTAATGTTAAAAAGCACCACGATGTATCGCTTTACTACGGCATAACCCATTTAGAACTGCATTTCAGCCTATTAGAACGGGTTGAAGACATCGATACGCTGCTGCTTAAAGCCTGGGACTACGTTGTGCCCGTGACGAAATATGAATACGCCGAAACGCGCGAGTATTTTATCTTCCACCATATAGCGCATATGAAGTACCACTTTATCGGCGGAGGATGCGGTATTAAGCCGTTTTTAGATTTGTTTGTACTGCGGCAGCACAATTTTTACAATGAAGACAAGCTGTACGAACTGTTAGATTTAACAGGGCTTAGAAGGTTTTACGACTCGATTATTGCTACCTTGTCGGTTTGGTTTGATGGCGCGGCTTCAAACGGTTTAACCCAAAAAATCGAAGACTATATTTTGGGCGGCGGCGCTTTTGGAACGCTTGAAAACAAAATGGCGGTGCAGTCGTATTTAAGAGGCAGCCGCGCAAAAAATCTTTGGCGTTCGGCTTTTCCGAAATATGAATTGATGTTAGGAGCCTACCCGATACTTAAAAAGCACAAAATACTGCTTCCTGCGTTTTATGTTATCAATATTTTCAAAGACGCGTTTGGCAAGGACGCCAAGAAAAACCGTACAAAATTAGGCGTAATACTAAACCAAAAATCTTCGGCAATAAACTACGCAAAAGATTTACTGAAGGATGTAGGGCTTGAAAAATAAAATCTCATTACCGCTTTTGGGTAATGAGATTTTTGTTTTATACGTTATAATAGGTTTTATACCACTGGGCAAGTTTGCGAAGCCCCACACGAAGCGGCGTAGATGGTTTGAAACCGAAATCGCGTTCGAGCGGATCGGTATCGGCAAAGGTTACGGGTACGTCGCCCGGCTGCATGGGAACAAGTTTTTTGTGGGCTTCAAAATCGTAATCTTTGGGAAGCACCCCGGCGCGGACCAGTTCTTCGGACAAAATCTGAACAAAGTCGAGCAGATTTTCGGGGTGGTTGTTACCAATATTGTAAACGGCGTACGGCGGAATAGGAAGCCCGTCTTCGCCGTTTTTCTTTTCGGGGGCGCCCTGCATAACCCTTGTTATGCCCTCTACTATATCGTCTACGTAGGTAAAGTCGCGTTTGCAGTTACCGTAGTTAAATATTTGAATTACCTCACCTTTTATAAACTTTTCGGTAAACCCGAAAGCCGCCATATCGGGACGGCCGGCAGGTCCGTAAACCGTGAAGAATCGAAGTCCGGTAGAGGGTATATTGTAAAGTTTTGAATAGGCGTGGGCAAACAGTTCGTTGCTTTTTTTGGTGGCGGCGTAAAGAGATATAGGGCTATCGACCTTGTCGTCGGTGCTGAAAGGCACCTTTTTGTTGGCGCCGTAAACAGATGAGGATGAGGCGTAAACAAGGTGCTCTACGGGGTAGTTTCGACAGGCCTCTAAAATATTGTAAAAACCTAAAATGTTGGCTTCAATGTAAACCTCGGGGTGATCGATCGAATAGCGCACGCCCGCCTGCGCCGCCAAATTCACTACAACGTCAAAACGGTATTTTTCAAAAGTTTTATCAACCATGTCCTTATCGGCAAGGTTGCCCTTAATAAAGGTCCAACTGCTTTGCGGGTACTCTTTTGCGAGTTCTTCGATTGTTTGCAGACGATGTTCTTTTAGTCTTACATCGTAATAATCGTTGCAATTATCGTAACCCACTATGTTAATGGGCGAAAAGGATTTCAACAGTTTCATAACAAGGTTTGAACCTATAAACCCGGCCGCGCCGGTTACAAGTACCGTTTTGTTTCTAAGGTCTACGTTAAGTTTTTTCATGGTTTTACTCCTTATCTGTTTGCGTACATTTTTTGATAATACTGCATATATTCACCCGAGGTGCACTCACGCATCCAATCCATATTATCTTTATACCATTGAATTGTAAGTTTAATGCCTTCATTAAACATGGTGGTGGGTCCCCAGCCGAGTTCTTTGTTCGCCTTGCTTGGGTCAATGGCATAGCGGCGGTCGTGCCCTTTACGGTCGGCAACGTGGGTTATAAGAGATTCGGGTTTGCCAAGCTCTTGCAGAATAATCTTTACAATTTCTATGTTAGCCTTTTCGTTATGACCGCCAAGGTTATATACCTCGCCGACCTTACCCTTTTCAAGCACCGCCAAAATACCGTAGCAATGATCTTTAACATAAAGCCAGTCGCGTACGTTAAGTCCTTCGCCGTAAACCGGAAGCGGTTTATTTTGGGTGGCGTTGTTTATCATTAAGGGAATAAGTTTTTCGGGGAACTGGTAGGGTCCGTAATTATTGGAGCAACGGCTGATGGTTACGGGCAGTCCGTAGGTGCGATAATATGCCAGCGCCAAAAGATCGGCGGAGGCTTTTGAGGTGCTGTAGGGTGAGCTTGTATGTATGGGGGTATCCTCGTGGAAGAACAAATCGGGGCGGTCGAGCGGCAGATCGCCGTATACCTCGTCGGTACCTACCTGGTGAAAGCGCTCGACGCCGTACTTGCGGCAGGCGTCCATCATCACTTGCGTGCCTAAAATGTTGGTTTCGAGAAAAATAGCGGGGTTTTCTATTGAACGGTCAACATGACTTTCAGCGGCAAAATTCACCACAATATCGGGTTTTTCGTCCTCGAAAATCTTAAAAATACCCTCGCGGTTGCGAATATCCTCTTTGTAAAACTTAAAGTTTGGGTTTTGCATTGCCTTATTTAAGGTGTGAATGTTTGCGGCATAGGTAAGCGCGTCGACGCACACCACCTTATAGTCTTTACGCTCATCTAAAAGAAGATACACAAAATTCGAGCCGATAAAACCTGCCCCGCCGGTAACCAGAATTGTCTTTTTCATCTACTTCTCTCCTAACTCAGATAAATATCTTGAAAGGGCGTCTTGCCATATTGGAAGCGGCGCAAAGCCGTTTTTTATAAGTTTTGATTTATCAAGGCGGCTGTTATGCGGGCGTTTGGCTTTGCTTTCGCCGTAGTCGCTACTCGATACCGGGATAACATTGGTATCGCGCCCCGCCTGCGCAAAAATCTCGACCGCAAAGTCGTACCAGCTGATATATCCGCCCTCGTTGGTGGCGTGATAGTAGCCGTATTTTTCGGTTTCAACCATATCTACAAGCAGTCTTGCCAAGTCACGGGTATAGGTTGGTGTGCCGATTTGATCGTTAACCACCCTTATTTGGTCGTGATTTTCAGATAGTCGCAACATGGTTTTTATAAAGTTGTTGCCGTTAAGGCCGAACACCCAGGCAATTCTTACGATAAAGTAATTATCTAAGATTTTAGAAACCGCCTGCTCGCCTTCGAGTTTAGATTTACCGTACACGTTAAGGGGCGCAAACTCTTTACAGTCGGGTTGCCAGGGTGCGGTCCCCTCGCCCGAAAAAACATAGTCGGTCGAAAGGTAAAGCATTTTAGCGCCGCACTTTTTGCAGGCTTGAGCGATGTTTTTGGTGCCCTGTGAGTTTACCGCAAAGACCTTATCGACGTTTGCGTCGTCCTCCGCCATATCTACCGCCGTCCAGGCGGCGCAATGAATAACCGCGTCGGGACAATTGTCGCAAATCGCTTTTTCTACCGCCTGTTTGTCGGTTATGTCAAGGCATATATAGGGCGTGGTAAAATCTTGACACTGCGGCGCAAGGTCGGTACCCATAGCGGTATGACCGCGGCGGCAAATTTCGCCAATAACATCATGGCCAAGCTGTCCGCAAACTCCTGTTACCAAGATTTTCATAAATCAAACTCCACTTTTGACTGTTTAAGGGGCGGATGCCTTTTGTCTTTTTCGCTTAAAATTATTTCGCCAACGTCAGGCCACTTTATGCCTATATCGGGGTCGTTCCACATAATACCGCCGTCGTCTTCGGGGTGGTAAAGTTGGTCGCATTTATATGCGAATTCGGCGTAATCGGATACCACCACAAAGCCGTGCGCAAAGCCGCGCGGTATCATAAACTGGCGGTGGTTTTCTTCTGATAGAAGCACCCCTACCCACCTGCCGTAGGTCTTAGAATTTTTGCGCAAATCCACCGCAACGTCAAAAACCTCGCCCTTAATTACGCGGACAAGTTTCGCCTGCGGGTGTGTGGTTTGAAAGTGCAGTCCCCTTAAAACGCCCTTTTTGGACGAGGACTGATTATCCTGAACAAAATTATAGCAAAGCCCCGCTTCGCGAAAATCGGACTCTTTATACGTTTCCATAAAATAGCCGCGGTTATCGCCGTAGGTTTTTACGTCTATAATGTAAACGCCTTCGATTTCGGTTTTATTGAATACAAAATTGCCCATTAGTATTTTACCCTTTCTTGCGCTACCGCTTTCAGATGTTCGCCGTAGGGCGATTTACCATATTCTTCTGCCCAGCGCAGAAGTTCTTCTTTTGTTATCCAACCGTTAACATAGGCTATTTCTTCGGGAGCGGATATTACGATACTCTGGCGGCTTTGAATCATACGTACAAAGTCGGATGCTTCCAAAAGGCTGTCAATAGTGCCCGTATCAAGCCAGGCAAAACCGCGCCCGAGCAGTTGAACGTCTAATTCCCCGTTTTTAAGATACATTTCATTTAAGGCGGTGATTTCGAGTTCGCCGCGAGCCGACGGTTTTACCTTTTTAGCGAGATTCGACACGCCCGCGGGGTAAAAATACAGACCGGTTACGGCGTAGTTTGATTTGGGTTTTTCGGGTTTTTCTTCTATACTTATTGCCTTGCCGGATTTATCGAAATCGACCACGCCGAAACGCTGCGGGTCGGACACATAGTAACCAAACACGGTGGCTCTGCCCTTTTCGGTCTTGTCGACCGACGCTTTTAACATCTTTACAAAGCCGTTGCCGTAAAAAATATTGTCGCCCAAAATCATGGCGCCCGCCTGCCCGTCTAAAAACTCTTCACCTAAAATAAAGGCCTGGGCAAGCCCGTCGGGAGAGGGCTGAACCTTGTAGGACAACGATATTCCGAATTTTTTGCCGTCGCCCAAAAGCGACTCAAAACGCGGTGTATCGGTGGGGGTGGATATAATTAAAATGTCCTTAATGCCGGCGAGCATAAGGGTAGAAAGCGGATAATAAATCATGGGTTTATCGTAAACCGGCAAAAGTTGCTTTGAGGTTACCATTGTAAGCGGATAAAGCCGCGTACCCGCGCCGCCTGCTAAAATTATACCTTTCATATAAAACGTCCTTTCGAACAATTATTTGACTATTGAGTGATTTTTGTTGTGCCCGTCGCGTGTATTTATTCTCGGGTTATAGTCAACAGACTGTCCCAAAATTGTAATATCGTTTAAGGTTAAGCCGTTTTTCCATAAAGAATACACAAGCCCCTGCTGGTCGCGTTTTACATAGGTTGTATACTGCTGCCACCAGGTTTGCATAACCTTTATACAAAGCGGGCGATTATGCTCGCGGACTAAAACACCGCCTTTTATATAGCCGTAGTTTTGCGGAAAACCTTCTGCTTGGTACTTTTGTTTTTGCTTTTCCCAAAGTTCGGCGTCCGCCAAATTAAGTTCTACCAAATGGTCGCCCCAGGTGTAGGTGCAGGGCTGTCCTTCATGCAGAAAAGCGCCGAAAAATTTGCCGTCAAGCGCCTTTACAAATGGGTATAAATCGGTCATGGGTTTTATGTTGCCGTCAATGTATATTGAATAGCGATAATCCTTAAATAAAAGGTGCGGCAACAGTTTGCAGTAGCGGTTTTTAAGCGAGGCGTTCCATTGGTCAAACCCTTCGGGTTTTTCAAACTTAAGCGGCTTCCAAACGCTGTTTTCTGGCACAGGCGAATCGGTTATAACATAATAATCGCAAAGTTTACTTTTATACAGTGGCTCGTGCAGATTATCGTATCCGCCGAAAATGCAGGTGTAAACCGCCACCCTGTTTTTTAGATTTTCGGGGTTATAATCTCCTAAATCTTCTGTTATCTTTTTGACCGGCGTATTTGCCGCCGTGCCGCTTTGCGGTACGGTTTCTCTGTCTTTTTGCCAATGTGATTTTGTAAAGTACCGTTTTATCCAGGTTATGCGCCTTAGGTTTTTGCGAAAAAACAACACGGTATTTATCTTGGCGGCTCTAAAACAGTAGATTAAACGGCTTATTAGCGGCTCTTTGTAATTAAAATCCATATATACTCCAGAATACGGGTTATTTTACAACCTTTGCGTCCATAATCGGAAATACCGAGTTGCCGTAAATGCCCTGGTTCCACATAAGCGTCGATGGCAAAAGGTGGGCGTTTTCAATTTTGAAATAGAAGGCGTTATAGTAACCTTCTAATTTATGATACTGCGTATCGCTTATTTTTTCTACTACGCTTACTTCGACAAAATAACTGCCGTCGGCAATAAAGGAACTGTCGAGCGTGAAACGCACGTTCATATCCCCCGCCTTGATTTTGAAGGGTTTTGATTCGGCTGTGCCTATTCTAACCTCGTCGCGGCGAAGTACTATTGCCCGAATTATGGCTTCTTTATAGTCGTTTGGCGAAGAGAAATTAAGTGTGCAGGATATAGGCTCGCCGGTTTGATAAACGTTTATTTGCTTGTCGTTAAGTGTAACCGTGTGCATATCGATAATATGGTCGCAACCGGTGTTTTGTTCGGCCTTAGCCATATCGTAAACAACATCCTGTTTGGCGGTGTTGCCTATGTAATAGGAAATCGCCTCTTCTACCTCGCCGTCGAAAATAAGATGTCCGTGGTCTAATACTATACAACGGTTACAAAGCTGCTGGATGGTGCGCATATTATGGCTTACGTATAGGACCGTTCTGCCGGAACGCGCAACGTCCAGCATTTTGTTTATGCATTTTTCCTGAAAGCGGGTATCGCCTACCGCCAAAACCTCGTCCATAATAAGTATTTCGTTATCAAGGTGGGCGGCTACGGCAAATGCAAGTTTTACGTACATACCCGAAGAATAACGCTTAACCGGGGTGTCTATAAACTTGCGGCACTCGGAAAACTCTATAATATCTTCCATTTTAGAGTCGATTTCTTTTTTGGTCATACCCAAAATGGCGCCGTTCATATAGATGTTTTCTCTGCCTGTAAGCTCTGGGTGAAAACCGGTGCCTACCTCTAACATCGAGGCAACGCGGCCGTTAAGCGAAATGGTTCCGTCGGTTGGCGCCGTAATTCTTGAAACAAGTTTCAAAAGGGTCGATTTGCCCGCGCCGTTATGGCCTATAATGCCTATACGCTCGCCTTTTTTAACCTCGAAGTTTATATCTTCGAGCGCCATAAAGGTTGAGCCCTTTTCGTAATCGGCAGCGCCTATTTTTTTGGTTGGGTCCTCTTGTCCGCGTCTTTTGGCGCGTTTGCGCTGAAGTTCGTCGCGCAGTGTGGTACCGCCAATTTGACCGAGTTTATATCTTTTTGACACATGGTCGATTTTTAACATTATTTCTTCCATAAATAACTCCTTATATCGTATCCATAAAGGTACGCTCGATACGGCTGAACAGCACAATGCCAAGCATAAACACCGCGATTGTTACCGCCCAGCTTATAAGATAGTAAGTAAGGTTAAAATATCCAAACCCGAACATGGCGTATCTGAAGGTGGTAATTATGGGGGTTACGGGGTTTAACATATAAAGCCACTGATATTTTTCGGGCACAAGCGCCAAACCGTAGGCAATAGGCGAAGCATATCGCCAAAGTTC
>CADBUL010000106.1 GCA_902797875.1 Oscillospiraceae bacterium
CAGTACCTTGTCGCCGACCTTGACCTGCATTTTAACCTCGTTACCGTCGACAATGCCGCCGGGTCCTACAGCTATAATTTCAGCTACCTGGGGTTTTTCCTTAGCGGCAGCGGTTAAAATAATGCCGCTTTTGGTGGTTTCTTCTGCTTCGACAAAACGTGTAACAACGCGGTCGAAAAGCGGTTTGATGTTCATAAAAAAATCCTCCTTGAAGAACAATATGTTTTATTAGCACTCTAAACCATAGAGTGCTAAATATATTATAACACCCTATATTATAAAATCAAGCGGTTTTATAAACTTTTTTCAATTTTTTGGTAAACTTTTTGCGGCAGTACAATGCGTACACCTTTTTTTATCAGCGTAAAGGTTATGCGGTCGGCGGTAAATATTTCTCCGTCCATATTTATTGGCATCGGCTTGTCTGACCAGACGGTCATCTGCTGTGTTTCACCGCTTTCGCAGAAATCTCTGCCGATATGTTCGCCCTTTTTGTAAACGTTTAACAGTGAAAGAATTTTAAGGCGAGGTACAGATCTTATTATGGTGTAGTTCATAATGCCGTCAAACGGACTTGCCGCGGGGGCGGGCATATAACCGCCGCCGTACCAGGGCGCGTTTGCCGCCACCGCAAAAAGGCAGTCGCGGGTTATGGTTTTATCGTTAACCTCGATATTAAGTTTTAGGGACAACTTACCCAAAAACGAGTAGATAAGACTTAAGGTGTATGCCATGCGGTCGCTTACGAGCGGCCAGCGTTTAAACTTGGATACGTTTTGGCAAACGATGGCGTCAAGACCTACCGAACAGGAATTAAATGAGTATTTATCCCCCGCTTTTATAAGGTCTATATCTATAGCGGTTCCCTCGATTTGCTCCTTAATATCAAGGAAGTCCTCGCGTTTACCGAAACCGCGTAAAAAGTCGTTGGCGGTACCGCAGGGTACTATGCCCAGCTCGACGTTTTCTTTGCCCGCAATTCCGTTAAGTACCTCGAAAACGGTGCCTTCTCCGCCGCAGCAGAAAATGCGAATTTTATCGTCGGTTTTTTGGGCAATGCGTGCGGAAATTTCGGAAGCCTCGCCCGCGTGGTGGGTGTAATATACCTCTTGACCTTCAAGCTGTTTTGCAATTTCTTTTTGGTAATTCCCTTTGCCTGCAACAGGATTAATAATAAAAAAGTTACGCATATTTTTTACATCCTTTTAAAAATACATATATAAAAAACATTGAATTGTGCCGTTATATAGCTTGCGCTTTTTATTTGCAGGAGCGCCGTATTCTTTTTCGAAGTCGTCGTCAGGGCTGATCGCGAAAATACCGCGGCCTTTTTGCGGCGGCGCAACCTGTCCCAAAGTTTTGTAGAGTTTTCGCGCGGCGGCAATATCCAAAAGCCGCTCGCCGTAGGGAGGATTGGTTATAACCTTAAGTCTTTCGTTTGGAAGCGCTAAATCTTTAACATCCCCAACCTGCGCCGTGATGAGGTGGTCTACCCCCGCCTTTTTGGCGTTTTCAACCGTAAGTTTAATGCATTCCGGGTCGATATCGTAGCCGTAAGCGTGAAAATCGGGTGATAAAATAATCTGTTCAAGCGCCTTTGAACGGGCGTATTTGAAGGCGTTTTTATCCATAAATCCGTAGTTTTCGGCGGCGAAATTTCGTTTTAACCCGGGTGCGCGGTTTTGCGCCATCATGGCGGCTTCGATAAGTACGGTACCGCTGCCGCAAAAGGGATCGTAAAGGAGTGTATCGGGGAAAATTCTTGCCAGATTACACATAGCCGCCGCCAGGGTTTCTTTAATGGGGGCGGCGCCGTAATGGGCACGGTAGCCGCGTTTATGAAGCGATACGCCGGTGGTGTCTATCATTATTCTAAACCGGTCTTTTTGCGCCGAAAAGCGCACCGTAACAGCCGCGCCCGTTTCTTTGAACCAAGAGATTTTATACACGCCTGAAAGTCGGTCAACTATGGCTTTTTTGATTATTTTTTGGCACCCCGGCACACTGTGAAGCGCCGAGGAAATGGAGTACCCTGTTACCGGAAAGGCGTCATCCTTACCTATAAAATCTTCAAACGGTATTCTTTTGACCTTGTCGTAAAGGCTGTCGAAATCGGCGGCGGTAAACTCGGCGAGTTCTATAAGAACACGCGCCGCAAGGCGGCTTCCGATGTTTACCATTGCACAGGTGAAATCGTCGCCTGCAAAACTGACGCTTCCGTTTTCGGCCGCTACTTTGTCTACACCCATAAGCGAGAGCTCCTTTGAAAGAAGCCCTTCGGTACCAAGGGCGCAGGGGGTTATAAATTTATATTCCAAAACTTTTCTCCAAAAAAGGAAAAGGCGGCAAATGGTTTGCCGTTCTCTTTCCTATCTTCCGCCGCGTTTTTTGCGGCCGTCATTATTCTTTCTTTTCAGATCGGATATTTTTTCTTCCGATCTTTGCTTGAATTTTGAAAGCATCTCTTCAAAAGAGCCTTCCTGCTTGCCCGCGGTCCATACATAGGAACTGTCGGGCACATAAGGGGCAGGCGCAGACGGTTTTTTAGGAGGCATGGCCTTTTTTATGCTAAGCGAAATTTTGCCGTCGTCGGCTATCTGCATTATTTTGGCTTTGACCGTATCGCCCACCTTAAGGACGGCTTTAATATCGCTTACAAACTCGTTGGAAATTTCCGAAATGTGTACCATACCGCTTTGATTATCGCCAAAAGTGATAAAGGCGCCAAAACCGGTAATTCCGTTTACCTTTCCTTCTACAATATCGCCAATTTGTGCCATTAAATAAATTCCCCTTTATTATCCGCTAATTTGCCGTAGGATCTATAAATACCTGCTCGTCCGGATATACATATCCAAGGCGCTCCCTCGCCGCTTTTTCGATAAACGCTTGTTCTTCGCCGTTGTCGAGCATTTTTTGCAGTTCTTCAATATGTGCGTTGGTGGCTTGAAGTTCTTCTTGCTTTTGTGAGAGGGTGCGGTCGTTTGAAATGAGCTGGGTTTCGAGTATAATGAGGTTTACCACGACGTAAATTGCGAATATTAAAACGACTGTTTTTAGTATTAGACTTTTCACGACGCTTACCTCCCGCTATACTTCTACAAATTTGATTATACACAAAAATTCTTATTTTAGCAAGTAATTTCAAACACCTTTTTGAATATTTTTTCAAAATATTACAAATCACATTGAAAATTTTAGAGGATAGCGAAAATACCGGCGCAAAAACCACTCTAAATAAAACAAAGCCAATAATTTCACCCGCAATAATAAACCAGCGCACTACCCCGCACGAAAAAACAAGCATAAAGCAAAATGTTACAAACGCCGCAAAAATCGAAAACAAAATATCAAGTAAAAAAACAACCGCGTACGGTATTTTGAATGCGCGTTTTATCAGTCTTATTACATCATAACATATACACATAGCCGCGCCCATGAGGATTGAATATAAAAAGACGGCGCCTTGTGACGAAGGCTGCATATACCACATTATCTAAAGAGTTTGGCGGTTAGCTTGCCGTTACCTTTGCCCGCCTCGAAGTATCCCAGAGCCACAATTCTTCCGTGCATAAAAAGCTCGCCGCTTTCAACCGAAAAGCTTTCAATTTTAAGCCGCTCGCCCTTTACCTTCAAAATCCCCATTTCGGTTTCTATTACTACAAGCCGCTCAGAAAAAGCGCGACAGTCTTTAACGCCGCCAAGCTGCAGTTTTTTGCGTCCTTCTAAAATTAAATTATGCATAAAATTACCTTCCTTTCGGTTAGTAAATTTTATGCACAAGCAATAATATCTATTCTATAAAAGTTTATACATTAGGGGCGCGTCTTCTTTTTTGGTACTCTCGTTAAGTGAAAGCACCTGCACCCTCACGGTCTTTTCGCCAAAGGCGATTTCGAGTATATCGCCAACCTTTACATCATAAGAAGATTTAAGCGATTTGCCGTTCTTTTTTACCCGTCCGCCCGCGCAAGCGTCCTGCGCAACGCTGCGGCGTTTAATAAGACGCGAGACCTTCAAAAATTTATCGATTCGCATAATATCACCATAAAAAATCAAGGGGGCTTAAAGCCCCCTTGCAAAAATTATATTATTTTATAATGTCTTTCAAAGCTTTGCCGGCTTTAAATACAGGAGCTTTCGAAGCGGCAATGGTGATTTGTTTGCCGGTCTGGGGGTTAATGCCCTTTCTGGCAGCGCGTTTACGAACTTCAAAATTACCAAAGCCGATAAGTTGAACCTTTTCACCCTTTTTAAGAGAAGCGGTGATAGCGCCGATAGCGGCGGTTAAAGCTTTTTCAGCGTCTTTTTTGGCAAGGCCTGCTTTGTCAGCGATTGCTGCAATAAGTTCGGTTTTGTTCATTTTACAATCCTCCAAAATTTTATATTTCAGTTGTACTGAAAAAATCTTCTCAAAAAGGCTTTTAACGCCTATTGATTAAATTTATATTACCACATTTTTAGTTAAAATGCAATAGTTTTTTTATTAAAAGCGGTGGATTTTAGTACATTTTTTCACATTTTTCAACCTTTTTTGGCAATTTTTTCGAAAATCTTCACAAGTTTATCGCCTTTGGGGAAAGAAAGCAGATCTTCTGCAGTAAAAGCCTTAAACAAGATAAGTGATATAACGTAAAATAC
>CADBUL010000107.1 GCA_902797875.1 Oscillospiraceae bacterium
AGGGTCGCTTGGAGGTAAATGCTTTGAGTGACAATAAAAAGGGTCTTCAAATAGAAATCACCGGCGAAAGCCACTCGGATAAAATCAAACTTGTGTTAAAGGGCATAAAAGAGGGAGAAACAATCGACCTTGACGCCCTGCAAAATTATATCCACCGCCGCGCCGCACACGGCGACGGGCTTTCTACCGCGCGGACCGAGGACGACCTTTTGCACATCACGGGCGGCATAGAAAACGGCGCCGTAACAGGCGATATTACCGCCTATGTAAACAACACGGCACAATCGCCCAAAGAATACGATAATCTACGCAACCTGCCGCGCCCTTCCCATGCCGATTACCCGGCTATGGTAAAAGACGACGCAGACCTTATAACCGGCGGCGGACGGTTTTCGGGAAGACTTACCGTAATGACGGTTGCGGCGGGTGGTATTGCCACTCAAATACTTCAAAAACGCGGCATAATTTCGGCGGCGCATCTGCTTTGTATCGGTAATATTTGCGATACGCCCTTTGATTACACCGAGCCGCAAACCGCACTTTTACAACGCCTTGTGACACAGACTTTCCCTGTTATCGACCCCGCCGCGCGGGGAAAAATGCAGGACGAAATCTTGCGAGTAAAAGCGCTTGGCGACAGCGTCGGCGGTGTGGTGGAATACAAGGCGGCAGGACTTCCTGTCGGTCTTGGCGATAATCTTTGCAACGGGCTTGAAAGCGCCATAGCTTGGTCGGTTTTCGGTGTGCCGGCTGTAAAGGGTATCGAGTTTGGCGCCGGGTTTAGCCTGTCAAAAATGCTCGGCAGTACCGCCAACGACCGGTTTGCCGCAAAAGACGGCAAAATAGTAACCGTCACCAATAACAGCGGCGGCATTTTGGGCGGTATGGCAAACGGTATGCCGCTTGTATTTTGCGCGGCGGTAAAACCGACTCCGAGTATTTCACTGCCACAAAAAACGGTCAACCTAAAAACGCTGAAAGAGCAAACAATACAAATAAACGGCAGGCACGACCCCTGCATAGTTCCGCGCGCCGCAATAGCTGTCGAAGCGGCGGCAAACACCGCAATTTTAGACCTTATGATAAAAGAGGGAAGAATATGAATCTACAAGAATATCGCGCCAGAATTGATGCCATCGACCGCAAAATAACCGACCTTCTAAAACAGCGGTTTGCCCTATCGCAAAAAATAGGTGAGTACAAACAAAAAAACGGCATAGACGTGTTTGGCCCTTCACGCGAACAGGAAATACTAACCCGCGCCGCCGACGGCGCAAGCGACCTTGCCGCCCCCGTTACCGCGGTCTACCAAACCATTTTAGAGCAAAGCAAAAAAATGCAAAGCAAATAAACAAACGGTGTAACCTCAAAAGAGATTACACCGTTTTATTATTTTGTTTTATAAAATATGCGGGTCGCGGTATTTCCGGTCATCGGTTTGTATCTTCATAAAAAATGTAAATTTCAACTTGCCGATGGCGTACGCCAAAAACAGGCACACCAAATAAATAATAACGCTTATAAAATCGTCAACCGAACCGCGCATGCGCTTTGGCACCGCCGATTGTATAAGGTTAAGGGCGATCATATTAACCAGCGGGCAGAAATAGTATATTCTTTTTGAGTAGTTTCTGCCGTGGATGGCAACAAAGCTGTCGCTTGTGGCGGTGTTTGAAAGGGCAAAGCAGCAAATCGATACCGCCATAATAATAAACCCTACCGCATGTCCGCCGTAAACGAACATGTTTAACCTGTTCAGGGTAACGTATTCCGCTAAAGCCATAAAAAAGCCTATCGCAAAGAATATCATATGCACATAACGGGGAATATTAAACAGGGCGTTTGCGTGCTTTCTTACCACCATACCCAAAAGCATATAGGGCAAGACCATCGTAACGGCAAGCCCCGGCAAATACGAAAAGGATTTAATTCCCAAAAGCTTTGCAAATTCACCGCACGAAATCATCACCGCAAACAGAATCACCGTCAGCGGCAGGTAAAACGCCGGTTTTTTAAGCAATTTGCACTTGTTTAATACAAATAAAATTATGCACGCGTAAAAATAACGGTGAATAAACGAAATCGACGCGCCGGTAGAAAACGGATATATGTTTAATACAAAAAAGTTAAAAGCTTTACTTTTGGTAAAGAAATCTGCGGTCCAGTTCCAGCCGGCATTTTTGTATGCGTAGTATATCAAATTTACTGCCGTATAAACCGCAAACAGTATCAAAAACACAAAAAGCGTGCGTTTTACGGCGTTGACTAACTTATCGTTGCGCTCGGTATCATCGGGCGTTAAAATAAAAAAACCGGAAAGCACAAAAAAGGTCGGAATTACAAATTTAGAAAGGTTTTGTATGTAACCGCTTACAACCCCGGCGCCGCCAAACGTCGGGAACCCGAACAACACGAAAATTACAAACGGCATAAGCCAAAACCTCAGCCGGTCGGCGCTGCTGCTGCGAAACACTCCGCTATAAAACTCATTATAATCTGTTTTTTCCATAATTTCACCCACTGATGCGTTATTTTGCAGGAATTTCTTATATATTCAGGGCGTGTATATCGCCCAAAACAACTATAACCCCAGCCTTTTATAAAAGTCGGCCTTTGTTTTGCCGTCGCTTGCCTCTTTTATAAGGTTTGCACCGGAAAACAGCGCCAAAAAGCCGCGCCATGCAAAGCGAAAAGCCTGAAACAGCCAGGCAAACGCGCCGAAAAACCGATTTTTCCGGCAGATGGCAAAATTGTTCATACCTATTATCTGTAACGATTTGAAAAGACCGTTCCGCTTAACAATAAAGGTAAACTCTTTCATTTGGTTGTTGCCTTTTTTTACCTTTTGGCGGTTGAAACGGGCGCCGTTTAATACGGTCTGCATAAGTTCGCTCGCCGTAGCCCGGTCGGCTTCATCGCACCAGGTAACGGTATCGGGAAGCCCTAAATACATTTTGCACATCTTGGTGAGCGTTTCGCAGAAGGTTTTAAGTCCTACCCTTTCAAGCAGCGGTAAAAAGTTTTGTTTGTAGGTTTTATCGTCGAGCATACTGTTTACAAACATAGCCCAGTCAATAACCTGACGAAGAATTGATTCGTTGCCTATGTGAAATGTGATATGTTCAAGTATAAGAAGACCGTTCAAAAAATCGGGCAGGGTCAAAAACTCGCTGTCGTTAAGTGTTTTTGTAATTGCGTTTTTTATACCTTCTAAAATAAGCGGCTCAATATCGCACCCTTTGTGGCTGTAGCGCCGGTGAAGCTCAAACGATATTCTGCCGCGACTAAAACCGCAATGGCGGTCGTTATCGTGGTCGGTTTCGGGAGTATAGCCGTTTTCTTTCAAAAGCTTAACCGTATCTTCATAGCGTTCGGGGTCGACAATAAAATCCACATCGCCCATTGTGCGAAGTTTGGGAACGGGGTAGTATACCGCCGCCGCCGTACCTTTAAGTATTACGTAGGGGATTTTATTAGCGCCAAGCAGCTTTACAAGTTTGGTTTGTTCAAAAAGCACCTGAATATAATGCGCAATGCTCTGCGAGGCAAGCTCACACCATTTGTCGGTTTCGCTGTCGGGAATGGATGCGGCCGCAAGAGCCACCACCGCCTGGGTAAACGCCTCTTTTTGTACCGCGTCCCAGTCGGTGTCGTCCGCGAAAGAAACATCTGCTCCAAACAGTGATTTTTTAATAAGCTGTAATAATACGGTTTCGTTTTTGTCCATGCTTGTTTATCCCGATCAAAGCAAAATATCAGTGTTGCTCATAACTAATAAATCACATATACAATCATTATACATTATTTATCCACATTTGGCAAGTTTTTTATTCAAAATGCCAAAGAATCAGAACAAACCGTCTCGCATAAAACCGCCGCAGCACCATAAAAACGGGAGGTATGTGTTCGAAGGTCAAAAAACTCTTGCATAAAATAGATTTATGTTATACAATAATACTATATATTTATAATGGCGGAGATTCGTTAATTTTACATAAAAATTAACGGTTGTTATGTTGTAAAACAGCCAAGCCCCCAAAACAAAAAAATACCCACCTAAAATAGGTGGGTGGAGCTGATAACCAGAGTCGAACTGGTGACCTCATCCTTACCAAGGATGCGCTCTACCTACTGAGCTATATCAGCAGACGGCAAAAAATATTATAATTTATATCGCAAACTTTGTCAAGGTTTTTTTCTTATTTTAAAATTTTTTACCGTTAGGTGTGAAGACGGTAATGTATAATACTCGCGCGACGGTATTCGTCGCAAATTTTCAGGAGGTACTTAATGGAAAAACAAAAAAGCGCCCAAAAAACAAAAAAGAACAACCAAAGGCGCAAACCCGAAGTAAAAAAGACTTCGGCAAAAAACCAAAAACGCAGTAGGACGTTGGTGCAGCAAAAAACGTCCGCGCCGCAAAAAGGCGCAAAAAAGAAGGCGCCGCAAACCTCGCCCATAAAATTCATACCGCTTGGCGGCATGGGCGAAATCGGCAAAAACTGCTACCTGTACGCCTACAAAGACCAAATGATACTGGTAGACTGCGGTATGTCCTTTCCCGACGAGGAAACGCCGGGCGTAGATATCGTTATCCCCGATTTTTCGTTTATTATAAAAAACGCCGACAAAATCAAGGCGCTTCTTGTAACCCATGGCCACGAAGACCACATAGGGGCAATACCTTATCTTCTAAAAAACGTGAATATCCCCGTTTACGGCACCAAGTTTACGCTGGGGCTTATTAAGGGAAAACTCGACGAACACAAGCTTTTAGGCACCGCAAAACTTAACGTATTTTCGGCGGGCGACAAGCTTAAATTCGGCGATTTTACGGTCGAGCCTATCCACATCAACCACTCAATACCGGGCGCCGTCGCCTTTGCGATAACCACCCCCGAGGGCACCGTAATTCACACCGGCGACTTCAAAATCGACACCACACCCGCCAAAGATAAACCCATCGACCTTACAAGATTTGCCGAAATAGGCCGAAAAGGCGTTTTGTGCCTTATGTCCGATTCAACCAACGCCGAACGCGCCGGCTTTACGCCCAGCGAAAAGGTGGTGGGCGACAGCTTTGAAAGTCTGTTTTCCAAGGCGGGCAAAAGTCGTATAATTATCGCCTCGTTTTCGTCAAACGTTCACCGCATTCAGCAGATTATCGACCAGGCGGTAAAGACCGGGCGTAAGGTGGCCATAAGCGGCAGAAGCATGCAACACGCCGTTGAGGTTGCCGAAGAACTCGGCTACTTAAAGGTGCCCGGCGGTACTCTTGTAGAAATCGAAACGGTTAAAAACTACCCGCCCGAGCGTATGGTAATTATCACCACCGGCAGTCAGGGCGAGCCGCTTTCGGCGCTTCACCGTATGGCGTTCGGGGGACACAGACATATTACAATAGTCCCCGGCGATATGATCATTATTTCGGCTAACCCCATACCGGGCAACGAAAAACTTGTCAGCAAGGTAATTAACGAACTTCTGAAACAGGGCGCCAACGTGGTTTACGAAAAAATGTACGACGTTCACGTATCGGGACACGCCTGCAAAGAAGAACTCAAACTTATTTTCAATCTTGTTAAACCGCGTTTCTTTATCCCCATGCACGGCGAACAGCGGCACCTTGTAAAACACGCCGAACTTGCCGAGAATATGGGCATAAACCGCAAAAATATTTTAATAACCGATAACGGCAAAGCGGTTGAGATATCCCGCGAGGGCATCAAATATGCCGAAACCGTAACGGCGGGCAGAGTGCTTGTCGACGGTCTTGGCGTGGGAGATGTCGGCAACGTGGTACTTCGCGACCGTAAACATCTTGCCGAAGACGGCGTAATTATCGTGGCTTTCGCCTGCGACAGCGTAACCCACGAGGTTATCTCGGATATCGAAATCGTATCGCGCGGATTTATCTACGTAAAAGAGTCGGAAGACCTTATAAAAGAACTTAACGAGCTGTGCTGCGATATTATCGAAAGTAATTACAGCGGCGGCAGGCCGTTTGATATGTCGGCGCTTAAAATCAAAATACGAGACGGCGTATCGAAATTCCTGTACAGCCAAACCCACCGCAGTCCCATGATTTTACCGGTAATTCTTGAAGCGTAAGGAGTAAAACCTTGAAAAACTCACGAAAAATCATATACGCGGTTTTAATGGTGTATACTGCGGCGCTGTCGGCGGCGGCAGGCTTTGCCAAACCCGAGTATTGGTATTTTTTAATACCGGCGTTTGTTTTGTTTTCCGCGGTTTTGATTTTCTACGTATACAAAAACCGAAACGGATATAATTCTCTTATAAAAAAAATAAACAACGAACTCGCCAAAGAAAGCAGCAGCGCCCTGACCAACTTCACCTTGCCGATGGTGGTAGTTTCGCCCGACGATATTATTATTTGGTACAACCAGGCGTTTCTCGCCGGCGTTACGGGCGGCTCTGACGAGTTTGCAGGCAAAAACATTTCGCAGTTTATCTCACCTCAGGATCAGGAGCTGCTGCGCGAAAAACACCGCGTTGTAATAAACTACGGTGAAAAGGTGTTCAGCGTTTTTGAAAGTTACAGCGAAACAAAAGACGCCGTACAAAGAATAATCGGCTTTGCCGATATTACCAAGCTTCAAAAATACGCCATTGAGTATTCGCTTTCAAAACCGGTTATAGTGCTTGTGGCAATCGATAATATGGACGAAATATCCAAAAATTTACGCGACAGCGAACGCACAGCCATTCGTTCACAAATTCAGGACGTTCTGGAAAACTACTTTTCATCCTGTAACAGCGTAAGCCGCCGCTCGGGCGACGACCGCTTTTTGTTTGTATTTGAAGAGCGTTACCTTAACCATCTTAAAAACGACCGCTTTTCGGTTCTCAAAAAAATCAAAAGCGTAAATTCTTCCGTAATACCGCCGACCCTTTCAATCGGCATAGGCACAATGGGCAAAGGGTTTAAGGCTTGCGAAGAACGGGCTGTTCAGGCGCTTGACATGGCGCTTGGACGCGGCGGCGACCAGGTGGTTGTAAAAAGCGGCGAAAACGACTACTCATTCTACGGCGACGGCAACACTACGGGCAAAAAGCGCAGCGATATACGCGCCCGCATAGTGGCAATTTCGCTTTTAGACCTTATCGCCGGCAGCAGCCAGGTGTTTATTATGGGGCACAAATACACCGACCTCGACTGCGTCGGCGCGGCCTACGCACTCTATCATACGGCCCTAAAACAGGGGAAACCCGCAAAAATTGTTTTAAACGCCAAAACAACCATGGCAAACCGGCTTATTGACAGTATCCGCGCCGGCGGCGAAGACATTGTATGTATCGACGGCGCCGCCGCCGCCAAGCAGCTCACACCCGATACTCTTTTGATAGTGGTCGACACCAACCGCGCAGGCTATGCCGATTATCCCGAAATAGTCGCCGCCGCCAAAAAGGTTATGGTAATCGACCATCACCGCCTAACCGCCGACAGTATAAGCGCCAACGATATATCGATGTTTTATCACGAACCGTCGGCGTCCTCAACCTGCGAAATGGTTACCGAACTTATCGAGTACATATTCCGCACGGGAATAGACCGTATTCAGGCGCAGGCGCTTTTGGCGGGAATAATGCTCGATACCCGCAATTTTGTATTTAATACCGGCGTTCAGACCTTTTCGGCTTCGGCGTTTTTGCGTAAATCGGGCGCCAACCCGATTGAGGTTAAAAAGATGTTCGCCGATTCCATCGTCGCGTATCAACAAAAGGCTCGCATTATTTCTTCGGCTATGCTTTATAAAGACAACGCCATAGCCATTAACGATTCAACCGACGCTTCGGCAAAAATGATAACCGCCCAATCGGCCGATGAACTGCTTGAAATAAGCGGAGTAAATTCGGGCTATGTTATGTGCCGGTTAGACGGCAAGGTAAACATATCCGCCCGCTCGCTTTTTGGCAATGTTCAGCTTATTATGGAAAAACTCGGCGGCGGCGGCAGTAAGACCATGGCGGCTTGCCAGCTTGAAACCGACGATTTTGAAATCGCGAAAAATATGCTGATTCAGGCAATAGACAATAAATAAAGGAGCAAAAAAATGAAAGTCGTACTAATGCAAGACGTCAAAGGAACCGGCAAAAAGGGTGAAACCTGCAACGTTTCCGACGGTTATGCAAGAAATTATCTACTCCCTAAAAACCTTGCAAAAGAGCTTAACGCCGCCGCAATCAACGAATTAAAGGGCAAAGAAAGTTCGCTTGCCCATAAAATCGAAACCGAAACCGCCAAGGCGCAAGCCGACAAGGCGGCGCTCGATAATAAAGAGATAGTAATCACCGCCAAAGCGGGCACATCCGGCAGGCTTTTCGGGGCTGTAACCGCCAAAGAGGTAGCCGCCGAGATAGAAAAGCAACTGGGTGTTTCTATCGACCGCCGCAAAATGAACGTCCCCGATATTAAACAGTTCGGCGTATACAACGCCGAAATCAAGTTGTATAATAAAATCACGGCTAACGTGAAAGTATTTGTAAAGGAATAAAAAGATGGCAGAAAACGAAATTCTCGGACTGGATGGTGTGGGCGCACCCTTTTCGGTAGAGGCGGAACAGTCGGTTATAGGCTCGGTACTTATTGACCCGAGCGCCATGAACTATACCGAAAACGTCCTGAATGCCGACTGGTTTTATCTACCCCAGCACAGGGTAATTTATGCGACGCTTAGCGAGATGTACTCGCAAAACCGACCCATAGATTTTGTTACGCTTTTTGAAACGCTTAAAAAGAGCGGCAAGCTTGAAGCGGCGGGCGATAAGGCGTACCTTACACAAATTGTAGATACCGTCCCCTCGGCGGCAAATATCGAGAATTATGTAGCGATCGTCAAAGAGCGCTACTTTGCTCGCGCGCTTCTTTCGGCGGCGCAGACCATCACCGCCGAAGTTACAGCCGGCGGCGACGCCAACGAACATATCGACCACGCCGAACAGCTTATCTACGATATCAGAAAGGGCCGCGACGTTTCCGATCTTGTGCCTATTTCAAAGATTATTCAAGAAGAAACCTTTGTAAGACTGCAAAAACTTGCCGATCCCGAAACCCGCGCCGATTACTACGGCGTAAACTGCGGTTTTGCCGAAATAGACGAAACCCTTTCGGGCTTTCAAAAGGGCAACCTTGTTATTTTGGGCGCAAGGCCGGGTGTAGGTAAAACCTCGCTTGCGCTTAATATGGCGCGCCATATGGCGGTTAAAGAAAATAAAACGGTATGCTTTTTCTCGCTTGAGATGTCGCGCGACGAAATTGCCCAACGACTTATCTCCAACGAGGCCTCAATTGAAAGTATGCACCTTAGAGACAGTATGAAAATGCAGGACGACGAGTGGGTTCGCCTCGCGCAGGCAAGCGACGTTTTATCAAAAACCAAACTGTATGTAGACGAAACCCCCAATCTTACGGTAAACAAGGTTAAAGCCAAGGTACGCCGAATAAAGGACGTCGATATTGTTATTATCGACTATCTGGGACTTCTTTCACCCGTAAAATCTCGCGAAAACCGTACACAGGACGTATCCGAAATCTCTCGCGCACTTAAAACAATGGCGAAGGAACTTGGCATTCCGGTACTGGCGTGCGCACAGCTTAACCGCGGCTCGCAAGCAAAAGGCGGTAACCAAAAGCCCACACTTGTAGACCTTCGCGATTCGGGTTCTATCGAGCAGGACGCCGACGTAGTTATGTTTTTACACCGTCAAGAAAATAAAGACGACGAAGAGTTCGACCCCACCATCGAACTTATAGTCGCCAAAAACCGACACGGCAACACGCCAACCATAAAACTTAATTTTGACGGCAGATATACAAGATTCACGGTTAAGGAAAACCGCTACGATGAGTAGTACAAAATCACCGCTAACCCGCGCGGACGAATTTCTTTCGGCTTTGCCTTCCTTAAAGGGTAAATCGGTTGCGGTCGCCCTCTCGGGCGGCAGCGATTCGGTTTGTCTTTTATCGGTAATGAAAAATCTTCAAGAAAAATACGGCTATAGTCTGTGCGCATTGCACCTAAACCACGGTATACGCGGCAGCGAGGCGGCTCGCGACAGTCAATTTTGTCAAAAACTTTGCCAAGACCTTAATATTCCGCTTACCGTAAAAAATACCGACGTCCCCGCCCTTAAAAAACGGGGCGAAAGCACCGAGACCGCCGCAAGAAGATTGCGTTACGAATTTTTCGATAATTTTGAGTGTGATTACGTCGCGGTTGCGCATAATAAGAACGACAGCGCCGAAACCGCCGTTTTTAATCTTCTTCGCGGCAGCGGAACGCGCGGCGCAAAGGGAATAAGCAAAATCAGGGGTAAATATATTCGCCCGCTGCTGTTATCCGAAAAAAGCGAAATAATAAAGTATTGTAAAGCTAACGGTCTAAAATATGTAACCGACAGCACAAATCTTATTAACGACTGCGCCCGCAATATTATTCGTAACGAGATTTTTCCGCTTATGAAAAAAATCAATTCGGGTTTTGTGGATAATATTTCAGGTTTTTCCGAAATTGCTCAGAGCGACAACGACCTTTTATGCGAAATGGCGCGCAAAGAACTGCAGTCCGCAAAAACCCGAAACGGCGTTAACCTTTTTGCAATAAAAAATAAGGCGTACCCCATTATTTCAAGGGTTATAATAGAATATCTGACCGCTTTTGGGCAAAATGCCGACCGCAAAACCGTATTAAGTTTATATAACGCCTTAACCGGCGGTGAAGATATAAAGATAAATACCGCAAAAAACACCTATGTTCAAATTAAAAACGGCGAGCTTTCGCTTTGCTTACCTAAAAAAGCCAAAGAATTTTTTGTAATAACGCAAAAAGTTAACAATTTTGCATTGAAAAATACGTTTGATCGTGATAAAGTAATAGGTAAATACCAAATATCGGTTCGCCGCGAAGGCGACGCCATAAAACTTAAAGGGCGACCCACCAAAGAACTGCGCAAGCTTTTTAACGAACTTAAAATACCGCCGCAGTATCGAAGCGCCTGGCCGCTTATAAGGGATGACAAGGGCGTTATATGGGTCTATAAAATAGGTGCCGCAGCGCGGGTTTTACCCGATGAAAATTCAAAAGATATTATTAAAGCAGATGTGAGGGAACAAGATGTCAATTCATGATGATATACAAGAGGTACTTTTTTCAAAAGCGCAAATAGAAGAAATCGTATCCAAACTCGGTAAACAAATAACCGAAGACTATAAGGGCAAAAATCTTCTTTTGGTAGGAATCTTAAAAGGCTCTATAGTCTTTATGGCAGACCTTATGCGCCACATAGATTTGAAATGCAAAATTGATTTTATGGCGCTGTCCTCATACGGCGATTCGACCGAAAGCAGCGGCAGGGTAAGGGTACTTAAAGACCTTAATACCGACGTTTCGGGCTACGACGTGCTTTTAATCGAGGATATTTTAGACAGCGGCAGAACGCTCGCGCACCTTCGCGATATGTTAAGTCTTTGCAACCCCAAATCTTTCAAAATCTGCACCTTTTTTGACAAACCCGAACGCCGCGCAGTACCCGACCTTAAAGCCGATTACGTTGGAGCAATCATCCCCGATAAATTTATTGTGGGCTACGGTCTTGACTACGCCGAGTATTACCGCAATCTTAACTATATAGGCGTTCTGAAACCCGAACTTTACCAGTAATTTATGTGATTTTTATCACCTGTGATTATCGCATTGTTTAAGGAGAATTTATGAAAAACGCAAAAAACATTTTACTTTATCTTTTAATACCGGTGGTTTTAATTGTCAGCGTAATGTTTTTTATGAACACCGCCAAAGAAAAAGACAATAAAAAGTATTACGAAATTGTCGAGCAGGTAAAATCGGGTGAAATTTCCGAATACACCCTGAATCTGTACAGCGGCGAACTCACCTATACCGAGCGCTCCAGCGGCAAAAAACTGACATATACGGTGGCCTCGGCGGATATTTTCTATAACGACGTTAACGACTTTGTTATGCAAAACAACACCGAAAATAAAGGCAACCCCGATAAACTTATAAAACAGGACTATATTCGCGGCAACGAGGCCTCGTGGATATTCGAACTGCTTCCGACCTTTATAATGTTCGGGCTTTTAATATTCTTTGTTCTATTCTTTATGCGCCGCATGAATTCGGCAATGGGCAACGACAAAGCCATGGGCTTTGGCAAAGCCAAATACCGCAAGGCGGACAATAAGCGCAAAACCACCTTTGCCGACGTTGCGGGAGCCGACGAAGAAAAAGAAGAAATGAGCGAAATAGTAGAGTTTCTCAAAAGCCCCAAAAAGTTTAATGAACTTGGCGCGCGCATACCAAAAGGCGTACTGCTTGTGGGCCCTCCCGGTACGGGAAAAACCTTACTCGCCCGCGCGGTAGCGGGTGAGGCAGGCGTGCCGTTCTACTCAATTTCGGGTTCCGACTTCGTCGAAATGTTCGTAGGCGTTGGCGCCTCTCGCGTCAGAGACTTGTTTTCCGAAGCCAAAAAGAGCGCCCCTTCAATAGTATTTATCGACGAAATCGACGCCGTTGGCCGTCAGCGCGGCGCAGGTCTTGGCGGCGGACACGACGAACGCGAACAAACCCTTAACCAACTGCTTGTTGAGATGGACGGCTTCGGGGTAAACGAGGGCGTTATCGTTATGGCGGCTACCAACCGCCCCGACATACTCGACCACGCGCTTTTGCGCCCGGGACGTTTCGACCGTCAAATAACCGTAAATTATCCCGACTGTAAGGGTCGTGAAGAAATTCTCAAGGTTCATTCGCGCGGCAAACCTCTTGCCCCCGACGTAGACCTTAAAACCATTGCAAAATCTTCTTCGGGATTTACGGGCGCCGACCTTGAAAATCTGCTCAACGAAGCGGCGTTGCTCGCCGCCCGCGAGAATAAAAAGGCGATTACCCAAAGCAACATCGAAGAAGCCACAATTAAGGTTGTTATGGGCACCGAAAAACGCTCGCACGTTGTAACAAAGAAGGATAATATCATTACCGCCTTCCATGAAGCGGGTCACGCGGTTGTATCCTACTTTTTGCCCTCGCAAGACCCGGTACACCAAATTTCGATTATTCCGCGCGGTATGGCGGCGGGCTACACAATGTACCTGCCCGAAGGGGATAAGGGCGATCGCACCCATGTAAGCCGCACCTATCTTACCGAGAGTATCTGCTCGATGCTCGGCGGCAGAGCGGCAGAAGAAATTACGCAAGAGGACATCTGCACGGGCGCCTCTAACGATATGGAACGCGCCACCGATATTGCCCGTAAGATGGTTACCAAATACGGTATGAGCGAACGCCTCGGGCCCATCACCTACGGCACCGATAATAACGAGGTGTTCCTCGGGCGCGACTTTTCTTCCACCCCCAATTATTCCGAGGAAATCGCCGGCGTTATCGACGAAGAAATCAAGAATATCGTTACCACCCAGTATGAGCGCGCTAAAGAGATTATCAATAAAAATCTCGATAAGGTTAAAAAGGTTGCCGAAATACTGCTTGATAAAGAAAAAATCGACGGCGAAGATTTCCGCGAACTTATGGCGCAGTAAGTTAATAATAAAAACGGCTTGAAAATTTCAAGCCGTTTTTTTATACATTTTTATAAAATATTCGCTTTGCTGTTTTCAAAGAAACTGTCGATTTTATCTAACAGGAGAGGATGATTAAGCAGCCCTTCGTCGCGATCTAACAGAGCCGCCGCCTGTCTGTTTGCGCATTCAAGCACCTTGGTGTCGCTTAGTATTTCGGCAAGTTTAAGGTCGGGCAGACCATGCTGGCGTTCCCCCAAGAAATCGCCCGGTCCGCGCAAGGCCAAATCGGCTTTGGCTATCTCAAAACCGTCGGTTGTTTCGCAAAGCACCTTAAGGCGTTCACTGTTAGAATTACTTACCATAATAAAATGACTTTCACGGTTGTTTCGTCCTATTCTTCCGCGAAGCTGATGCAGGGTTGAAAGCCCAAACTGTTCGGCGTTTTCGACCATCATAACGGTCGCTTCACGCACGTCCACGCCAACCTCCACAACCGTTGTGGCAATTAAAAGTTTGGTATCGCCGTTTGCAAAACCGTCTAAAACGCGGTCCTTTTCTTTTGAAGACATCTTGCCGTGCAAAAGGGCGGTTTTGGTATCGGCAAAATAGCCGGTTTTTATAATATCGTAATACTTTTGGGCAGATACCTTTTCACTCTCATTACCGTCATCCTCCACCAGAGGACACACAATATACGCCTTAAAACCCTGCTGTATTTGTTTTTTAATAAACCCGAATGCGCGTGAGCGCACCGTACGGTCTACAAGGTAGGTTTTAGGCGGTACTCTGCCGCGGGGTTTATCTTCTATTATCGAAATATCAAGGTCGCCGTATACGGTCATGCTAAGCGTTCTGGGTATGGGGGTTGCCGACATAACAAGTGTATGCGGAGAGCCGCCCGATTTACGTTTTAGGGCGGTGCGCTGGTTTACACCAAAACGGTGCTGTTCGTCGGTAATACACAGGGCGGTGCCGTAAAGGTCGGTTTTATCGGCAATAACGGCGTGGGTGCCTATAAGCAAATCTATTTGGCCGTTTTTGTATCTTTCGCGAATTAACGCCTTTTCTTTGGTCGAAATCGCGCCGGTCAAAAGCGCGGTTTTAATGGTCGGTAAAAGTTTTGTAAAGGTTGCAAAGTGCTGGTGAGCAAGCACGCTTGTGGGTGCCATAAGCACCGATTTTTGTCCGTTTTTAGCGGCAGCGTAGATAAGCGCGGCGGCAACCGCCGTTTTCCCGCACCCCACGTCGCCCTCTAAAAGGCGGTTCATAGGCGTCGGTTTTGCCATATCGGCAAAACAGTCGGCGCAGGCTTTTTTCTGCCCGTCTGTTAGTGTAAAGGGTAAAAGCGAGCAAAATTCTTCAAAATGGTTATTTTTAATCTCTATGGCGCTACCGCCCGCCAGGTTGCGCTTTATTATCATTTGACCAAGCCTTAAAATAAATAACTCGTCAAATACAAGCCGGCGGCGCGCCTGCTTTATATCTTCGGCGTTTTTAGGGAAATGAATATTATTGAGCGCCGTTTTAAGGTCTACAAGACGGTAAAGCGAAAGAATATCTTGCGGCATATAATCGTCGTCATCTAAGTATTCTAACGCCGATTTTACGGCTCGCTCTACCATATACCCTTTAAGACCGGCGGTAAGGCGGTAGTTGGGTCTTATGTAAGCGCGTTCGCTGGTTCTTATTTCGGGCGAAATCAGCTGCAAAAATTTACCGCCTTTGTAGGGCAGGGCAAATTTACCGCGGAATATATACTCCGAGCCCTGCTGTACGGTCTGTTCAAGGTAGACGTTGCCAAACACCGTAATATCGCAAACACCGGTTTTATCATAAACCGTAAATTTGAAATAGGCCTTGCGGCTTTTGGTGGTGCTTTTTTTAATCTCGGAAGTTACGGTCGCCTTAATGCAGGCGGTGTCACCGGCGTTTATTTCGCTTATTTTTTTAACGTCGGTAAAATCGTCGTAACTTTTAGGGTAATAAGACAAAAGGGCGCCGAGTGTAAAAACGCCGAGCCTATGGAACTTTTCGGCGGTTTTTTCACCCACGCCCTTAACGTATTCAATTTCGCGTCTGAAGTCGAACATTATTCTACCGCGATGTAGAAGTAATAAACCGGTTGACCGCCCGGCAGCACGGTAATTTCTATCGAGCTGTCCACCTTGGACGCTATCTGCGCGCTGATTTCGTTGGCCGTATCTTCGGTAACGTCCTGCCCGTAGTAAAGGGTGATAAAGCCGGTGTCCTTTTTGCACATTTTTTGGCACAGCATTACGGCGCACTCGGTAAGGTCGGTCTGCGTAGCAATAACCTTGCCGTTTTCGATTGCCAAAAGTTCGCCCTGCTTAATCTTAAAACCGTCGTATTCACTGTCGCGCGCTGCAAAGGTGATTTGACCGGTCGAAACCTTTTCGTAAGCCTTTTTCATATTTATGGCGTTTTGCTCTACGTCTTCACCGGGGTCAAAAGCAAGCATGGCGCTAACACCCATGGGTATGGTGCGGGTAGGCAGAACAATTACCTTTCGCGTGCTTAAATCTACCGCCTGTTCGGCAGCCATAATAATGTTTTTGTTATTGGGCAGTACAAATACCGTCTTTGCGGGGGTCTGCTCAATGGCGTTAAGGATATCGTCGGTAGAGGGATTCATGGTTTGACCGCCGTTTACCACCGTATCAACGCCAAGGTCACCAAACAACGATTTTATGCCCTCACCAGTGCATACCGCGACAAAGCCGTAATCGTTAGTGGGCTCTACGGGTTTTAGAACGGTGGTTCGGTCTTGCGATACCGCCACGCCCGAATTTTCTTTTTTGCGGTTAAGGTTTTGTATTTTAATATCGTTAATAAAGCCCAAAGTAAGCACCTTTGAAAGTACCTTTTCGGGTTTTTCGCTTTCAAGTTTTACCGATATGTTTTGACCGTTTCGGGTCGTTTCAAAAGATGCGCAAAGCGTATCGCACGCCTTTTTAAGATCTTCTTCGTCAACATCTTCGGCGTCAAAGGTCATCTCATAACCTTTTTTCTCGGTTACTGCGCTTGCAACCTCGTCGGCAGAAACGATTTCTCCGCCGGCGAACACCTGATACATTCCTTCAAAAATCTTTACGATTCCCGCGCCGCCGGCATCTACAACGCCCGCTTTTTTAAGCACCGGCAAAAGGTTGGGGGTATCCTCAAGAGCCTCTTTTGCGGCTTCAATCACCTTGCCGAAAAGCTCCAAAGCCGAAACGCCGTTATTACCGTCATACGTCTCGCGAGCCTTCTCGGCGGCTACTCGGGCAACCGTCAGCATGGTGCCTTCGGTGGGTTTCATAACCGCTTTATAGGCCGATTTTACGCCTATTTCAAGCGATATTACAAGGTTTTCCGCAGTAACCTCGTCTTGACCCTTCAGCCCTTTGCTTATACCGC
>CADBUL010000108.1 GCA_902797875.1 Oscillospiraceae bacterium
ATCCGTTATACCGGTGAGTACGTTCGTCATAAAGAAGGTAAAGCCGGTAAGGGCGCAAAATAGGAAAGGAGAGAATAACAAATGGTTAAGACTAAAAACAGCAATAAAGCTCGTCTTGCTCGTCATAAAAGAGTTCGCGGCAAAATCAGCGGTACTCCCGAAATCCCGAGACTTAATGTTTTTCGCTCCAGAAAAAATATCAGCGCTCAGATAATCGACGATACCACCGGCAAAACCCTCGCCGCCGCTTCTTCTACCGAGAAGGAATTCGGCGCTACCACCGGCAATATGGAAGAGGCCAAAAAGGTCGGACTTCTCATTGCCGAGAGGGCTAAAGCCAAAAAGATCGAAAACGTTGTTTTCGACCGCGGCGGATATATTTATCACGGCCGTGTAAAAGAATTAGCAGAGGGCGCCCGCGAGGGTGGCTTGAAGTTCTAAGAAAGGGAGGATAAATACTGTGGCTACAACTATTGACGCATCTGTTTTGGATTTGAAGGAACGCGTAGTTTCCATTAACCGCGTATCGAAAACCGTTAAGGGCGGTAGAATTATGAAATTCTCGGCTCTTGTGGTTGTCGGCGACGGCAACGGAATAATCGGTTACGGTCTTGGTAAGGCGGGCGAAGTTCCCGAGGCTATCCGCAAGGGTATTGAAGACGCCAAAAAGAACCTTATCAAAATCCCCCTTAAAGGAACCACTATTCCACACGAAGTAATCGGCGAATTCGGCGCCGGCAGAGTTTTACTTAAACCTGCCGCGACCGGTACCGGCGTTATCGCCGGCGGAGCTGTCCGCGCCTGCCTTGAAATCGTAGGCATTAAAGACATCCGTACCAAAGCTCTTCGTTCAAATAACCCCTGCAACGTAGTTCGCGCTACCGTAGCAGGCCTTGCGTCTTTACGCAACGCCGAAATGGTTGCGCAAACCCGCGGCAAATCGGTTAAAGAAATTTTAGGTTAAGGAGGAAGCAGTAATTATGGCTACAAAAAAAGCTGCTTCTGCAGCCCTTAAAATCACACTTAAAAAATCACTTATCGGCGCTAAGGATAATCAAATTGCCACCGCCCACGCTTTGGGTCTTCACAAGGTAGGCAATACCACCACCCAGCCCGATAACGCCGCGACAAACGGCAAAATTCAAACCATCATCCACCTTGTAGAAGTTACAAAAGCCTAAGGAGGTGCGACTATGAAAATTCATGAACTTTCCCCCGCCGAAGGCTCGAACAAGGACGTTAAACGCATAGGCAGAGGTCACGGTTCGGGTAACGGCAAAACCGCAGGCAAGGGTCATAAGGGTGCAAAGGCCCGTTCCGGACCTAACAAGCGCGCCGGATTTGAAGGTGGTCAAATGCCTTTACAAAGACGAATCCCCAAACGCGGTTTCAATAACATTTTTGCTACAAGATACGCTATTGTTAACGTTTCCGACCTTAACGCTTTTGACGACGAGGCGGTTGTTGATACCCAAGCCTTAAAATCGAAAGGCCTTGTTAAAAAAGAGTACGACGGCGTTAAGATTTTAGGTAACGGTGAACTTACCAAAAAACTAACCGTTAAAGCTGCTGCTTTTTCAGCCGGTGCTAAAAGCAAAATTGAAGCAGCCGGCGGCAAAGCAGAGGTGTAGTTAGATGATTGAAACGATTAAAAACGCCTGGAAGATTCCCGAAATACGCCGTAAACTTATCTTTACGCTGTTCATTATCTTAATCTTCCGTGTAGGTGCGGTAGTACCGGTTCCGTTTGTAGACTTCCAAAGTTTACTTGCGGCGTCTAAAACCGCTACCAACGATGTATTTAATTATCTTTCAGTATTAACCGGCGGTGGCTTACAGTACGGCGCAATCTTTGCAATGTCGGTAACCCCCTACATCAACAGCTCGATTATTATTCAGCTTTTATGTGTTGCGATACCCGCCCTTGAAAGACTTTCGCAGCAGGGTGAAGAAGGCAGAAAGAAACTTGCCCAAATTACCCGTTATGCGACCATCATTTTAGGTCTTATTCAGGCGACCGCATACTTCTTCTACCTTAAAGGCAACAACTTCCTTACGGTATCGGGCGGTATGCAGGTTTACGCGGCGTTTGTTATCGTCCTTGCTCTTACAGCGGGTTCCGCCCTTGTAATGTGGCTTGGTGAACAAATTGACGTTAAGGGTATAGGCAACGGTATTTCGATACTCTTGTTTGCGGGTATTATCTCGCGCGCTCCCGACGCTTTTGTGTCGCTGTATAACCAGATTATAACCGGCAACTATGTTTCGGTAATCGCAATTGTGGTTATCTTTATCCTTGTTATCGGCTTTATAGTTTGGATGAACGACGCCGAGCGCCGTATCCCCGTACAGTATGCAAAAAGGGTAGTAGGCAGAAAACAGTATGGCGGCCAAAACACGCATATTCCGATCAAGGTTAATATGTCGGGTGTTTTGCCCATCATCTTTGCAAGCTCCATCCTTATGCTTCCGACCATGCTCCTTTCGTTTGGCTGGTTCAGCCCTAACGGTACTGCTTATAAACTGCTCAGTCTTTTCAGCGTACGCGGAGTGTTTTACGCAATAATCTATTTTGCAATGATTATCGGTTTTGCCTATTTCTACGTTACCATTCAGTACAACCCGATTGAGATGGCAAACAATCTTCGCAAAAATTCGGGCGCCATCCCGGGTATTCGTCCCGGCAAACCCACTTCCGATTTTATTGCAAGAATAATTTCGAGAATTACACTGCTTGGCGCTTTATTCCTTGGCGTACTTGCCGTATTGCCGATATTTGTCGGTAATATCGGAAATATCAATATTTCCATCGGCGGTACATCCATCCTAATCGTAGTCGGCGTTGCACTTGACACGGTCAAGAACCTCGAAAGTCAAATGATGATGCGTCACTACAAGGGTTTCCTTGATTAGGAGTAAAATATGAAACTGATTTTATTAGGTGCGCCCGGTGCCGGCAAAGGCACCCAGGCGGAATTTATCAGCGAAAAGCTTTCCATCCCCACCATTTCCACCGGTAATATTATCCGCGAGGCAATGCGTGAAGGTACCCAGATGGGAACTCTGGCAAAATCGTTTGTCGACAAGGGTAACCTTGTACCCGACGAGGTTGTCATAGGGATTATTAAGGAAAGATTATCACAAGATGACTGTGCCAACGGATTTATCCTGGACGGCTTCCCCAGAACCATCCCTCAAGCAGAGGCTTTGGACAATATGGGTATTATCATCGATAAGGTTTTATCGATAGAGGTTGCCGACAAAGATATAGTCCATCGTATGTCGGGCAGACGCGTTTGTCCGGCATGCGGGGCAAGTTACCATATCGAGTACAAAAAGCCGTCAAGCGAAGGTATTTGTAACCTTTGCGGCGCACAGCTTATCATCCGTAACGACGATAAGCCCGAAACGGTACTTGAACGGCTTAAAGTCTACCACGACCAAACCGAACCGCTTAAAGATTACTATCACAAGCAGGGCAAACTTTTGGTTGTGCAGGGTCAGGAGGAGCTTAAAGACACAACCCGTCTTACCTTTTCCGCTTTGGAGTTAGACCTATGATAGTACTCAAAACCGGACGGGAATTGGGCATAATGCAGCAGGCATGCCGAATTTCCGCCCGAGCATTAAAGTTGATAGGCAGTGCGATCGAGCCCGGCGTTACAACCGCCGAACTCGACGCCTTAGCCGAAAAGTACATTTTAAGCGAGGGCGCAAAGCCCAACTTTAAAAATTACGAAGGCTACCCGGCGACCGCCTGCATATCTATAAACGACGAGGTAATTCACGGCATACCAAGTACCTCCCGAAAAATCCGCGAGGGCGATATAGTCAGTGTGGACCTGGGAGCGGTATTTGAAGGCTACCACGGCGATAACGCCGCCACATTTGCAGTGGGAAGTGTTACACCACAGGCAAAGCGGCTGATTGAAACTACCGAGCAGGCCCTTTATAAGGGAATAGAAAAAGCGGTGGTCGGCGGCAGAATCGGCGATATTGGAAATGCTGTTCAACGGTATGTTGAGGAACGCGGTTACTCGGTGGTACGACAGTTTGTCGGCCACGGAGTAGGCACGAGCCTACACGAAGCCCCCGAAGTGCCGAATTTCGGCACAGCAGGTCACGGCGTTCGTTTGGTTAGCGGTATGACCATCGCCATAGAACCAATGGTTAATATGGGCGGGGAAGGCGTTAAGATACTTCCCGATGGATGGACGGTGCTAACGACCGACGGCAGTCTGTCGGCGCATTTTGAACACACGGTTGCAATAACACCCGACGGTCCCAAAATTATGACCGTCGCGGATTGACCGTAATTTCGGTGCGCTAAGCACCAAAACCGAAAACTAACGGAGGAAAGAACATGTCTAAAGAAGACGCAATTGAACTCGAGGGCACCGTGCTTGAAACCATGCCCAACGCAATGTTTAAGGTAGAAATACCCGGCGGTCATATTATTACCGCCCACATTTCCGGGAAACTTCGTATGAACTTTATACGTATACTTCCGGGCGACAAGGTGACGGTCGAAATGTCACCGTACGATCTTACAAAAGGACGCATTACATGGCGTTCTAAATAAAGGAGGCACAAATTTATGAAAGTCAGACCTTCTGTGAAAAAAATTTGTGAAAAGTGTAAAATCATCAAGCGCAAGGGAAAAGTAATGGTTATCTGTGAAAATCCCAAGCACAAGCAGCGTCAGGGCTAAGCCTTGAAAAATTAAAGTGAGGTGCATTTATAAATGGCGCGTATAGCAGGTGTTGACCTTCCGAATAATAAGCGAGTCGAAATCGGCTTGACCTATATTTACGGTATCGGTCTTACAACATCCAAAAAAATCTTAGCCGAGACGGGCGTAAACCCCGATACTCGCGTTAAGGATCTTTCTGAAGGAGATATCTCCTTGCTCAGAGAGTATATTGACCACAATCTTCAGGTAGAAGGCGATGCCAGAAGAGCAGTAGCTTTCGATATTAAACGCCTTGTTGAAATCGGCAGCTACCGCGGAACAAGACATCGCAAGGGTCTTCCGGTTCGCGGACAGCGTTCCAAGACCAACGCAAGAACACGCAAAGGTCCTAAAAAGACCATTGCCAACAAGAAGAAATAAGCGGGGAGGAAAAGTATAAATGGCTACACCTAAAAAGGGTACCACGACCCGCAGGCGTCGTGAAAAGAAAAATATCGAAAAAGGTTCGGCGCATATTCAGTCGACCTTCAATAACACCATCGTAACCATCACCGATATCAACGGTAACGCTCTTTCGTGGGCTTCTGCCGGCGAACTCGGTTTCCGTGGTTCGAGAAAATCGACTCCTTTCGCAGCACAAAGCGCAGCCGAAACTGCCGCTAAAGCCGCTATGGAGCACGGCCTTAAAACCGTGGAAGTGTACGTAAAAGGCCCCGGTGCCGGTCGCGAAGCCGCAATCCGCGCGCTTCAATCCGCTGGTCTTGAGGTTACTCTTATTAAAGACGTAACCCCCATTCCTCACAACGGATGCCGCCCGTCTAAGCGCCGTCGCGTATAGTAGGAGGTATTTAAAATGGCAAGATATACAGGTGCAGTTTGCAGACAGTGCCGCCGCGAAGGTGAAAAATTGTTCCTTAAGGGCGACCGTTGCTACACCAAAAAGTGTTCTCTTGAACACCGCGCATACGGACCCGGCCAACACGGTCAGGGACGCAAAAAGAATTCCGAATACGGCTTACAGCTTCGCGCTAAACAAAAAGCAAGAAGCTTTTACGGCGTAAACGAAAAGCAATTCCATCATTATTTCGAAATCGCCGAGCGTAAACAGGGCGTTACCGGTGACAACCTTCTTAAACTTTTAGAGAGCCGTCTTGATAACGTAGTTTACAGATGCGGCTTTGCGTCGTCCCGTGCCGAAGCAAGACAGCTTGTAGGTCACGGCCACTTTGAGGTTGACGGCAAGCGCGTTGATATTGCTTCTTATCTTGTAAAACCGGGCGAGGTAGTATCGATCTGCGCTAAGAGTATGCAAAGTGATAAAATTAAGGCAATTTTAGAAGCAACCGCTTCGCGCCCCGTACCCGACTGGTGCAATGTTGACCACGATAAGGCTACTGCCAAAATAGTTGCGCTTCCCGAACGCGAGCAGATCGACGCCCCCGTTCAAGAGCAGCTTATCGTCGAATTCTATTCTAAATAATAGATTCTTTCGTGCATTTGTCTTAACCGCACAAAGACAAATATGCATAATATTTTGTGTGGAGAAACGGAGCTTAACATGATTGAAATAGAAACACCGATTCTTGAAACACTTGAAACTTCTGAAGATGGCAACTATGGTAAGTTCGCAATAAAACCGCTCGAAAGCGGCTACGGTACCACGCTTGGCAATTCGCTTCGCCGCGTACTTATGTCCTCGCTTCCGGGCGTGGCGGTAACCTCGGTTAAAATTGACGGTGTACTGCACGAACTTTCTACCATAAGCGGTGTCAAAGAAGATGTAACCGAAATCATTCTCAATCTTAAAGGTCTTATTGCAAAACTTCACGGCGAAGGTCCTAAAACCGTTTATGTAGACGCTGAAGGTCCCTGCGTTGTTACCGCCGAGTCGATAAAGACCGACAGCGACGTCGAGATATTAAATAAAGACCTTTATATCGCGGAACTCGCCGAGGGCGCACGCCTTGTTATGGAAATAAATCTCGATAACGGCCGCGGATACACTTCGGCAGACGCTAACCGTCCCGCCAACACCGTTGCAGGCCTTATACCGGTTGACAGCACCTTTACGCCCGTAAAACGCGTTAAATTTGACGTTGAAAATACCCGTAAAGAACAAATAACCGACTATAACTGCCTTACCTTAGAGGTTTGGACAAACGGCGTTATTACCGCTAAAGAGGCGGTTTCGCTTTCGGCTAAAATCCTTATCGAACATCTTAAACTTTTTGTTGACCTCTCAGCCGAGACCAACGATGTTGAGATTATGGTAGAAAAAGGTGAAAACGGTAAAGAGAAGAACCTTGAAAAGACCATTGAAGAGCTCGACCTTTCGGTAAGAAGCTACAATTGTCTTAAACGCGCACAAATCAATACCGTAGAAGACCTTACCGGTAAAACCGAAGAAGAAATGATGAAGGTCCGCAATTTGGGCAGAAAATCGCTCGAAGAGGTCATCCAAAAGCTGGAGTCCCTCGGATTTAGCCTAAGCCGCGGAGACGAATAATTAACCTAAGGAGTTGACTGTCAATGCCAGGAACAAGAAAACTCGGCCGCACTACCGATAGCCGTATGGCTATGCTTCGCGGTATGGTTACCTTTTTGTTCGAAAACGGTAAAATTGAAACTACCGTAACCCGTGCAAAAGAGGTAAAGGCGCTTGCCGAGAAATATATTACTCTTGCTAAAGATAGCAGCCTTGCCAATAAAAGACAGGCTTTGGCATTTATCACCAAGGAAGATGTCGTACAAAAACTTTTTAACGAGATCGCTCCTAAATATGCCGACGTTAAGGGCGGGTACTGCCGTATAACCAAAACCGGTCCCCGTCGCGGTGACGCAGCCGAAATGGCTATCATAGAGTTAGTTTAATTTATTAAACTTTTGACAGCATATAGTGTAATATCCCCTAAGCGGGATATGGCACTATATGCTGTTTTTTGCTCCAAAATATATTCATAAATAACTGCATATATGCAACATTTATTCATATTTGCCTAAAAAATATGTAAAAACGCCTAAATATTATGCAATTCAGAGAATTTTCTTTTTTACCGCAAAAACTTATTGTATATATTTTTTTATTATGCTAATATAGACTTACCGTAATAATCAAAGCACTAAAAAGGTGTATTTCAGGAGTGTTAAAAATGAACAAACAGGATATTAAAAAGGTAGTTTTGGCATATTCGGGCGGTCTTGATACCTCGATTATTATCCCCTGGCTTAAAGAAAACTATAATAATTGCGAGGTAATCGCCGTATCGGGTAACGTCGGTCAGGCGGATGAACTTGACGGCCTTGAACAAAAGGCTATAAACAGCGGCGCTTCTAAGCTTTATGTTTTGGACCTTACCGAAGAATATGTAGACGACTATATAATCCCGACCATGAAGGCGGGCGCTGTTTACGAAGATTATCTTCTTGGCACATCTACCGCCCGTCCCTGTATAGCAAAGGGTCTTGTAGACGTTGCTAAAAAAGAGGGAGCCGACGCCATCTGCCACGGCTGTACCGGTAAGGGCAATGATCAGGTTCGTTTCGAGCTTGCCATTAAGCATTTTGCGCCCAATATGCCCATTATCGCCCCGTGGAGAGAGTGGGACATAAAATCGCGCGACGAGGAAATCGACTACGCCAAAGCCCACAATATTCCGCTTAAATTCAGCCGTGAGACAAGTTATTCCAAAGATAAAAACCTTTGGCATCTCTCTCACGAGGGTCTCGACCTTGAAGACACCGGCAATGAACCCACCTACGAAAAAGAGGGCTTCCTTGAAATGGGCGTATCGCCAATAGACGCCCCCGATGAACCCACCTATGTTACAATAGATTTTGAAAAGGGCGTTCCCGTATCCCTCGACGGACAAAAAATGAGCGCTAAAAACATTATATTAAAACTTAACGAACTCGGCGGTAAAAACGGCATAGGTCTTTTAGATATAGTCGAAAACCGACTTATCGGTATGAAATGCCGCGGCGTTTACGAAACCCCCGGCGGTACCGTTTTGTACCGCGCCCACGAAACGCTCGAAAGCATTTGTCTTGACAAGATGACCTTGCACGAAAAGCAAAGACTTGCCATTACCTATGCCGAACTTGTCTATAACGGCCAGTGGTTTACCCCCTTGCGGGAGGCTTTGGCGGCGTTTGTCGACAAAACGCAGGAAAAGGTCACAGGCACCGTTAAGCTTAAACTTTACAAAGGCAACATTATAAAGGCGGGCGTATGGAGCAAATACTCGCTTTACAGCGAAGAAATTGCCACCTTCGGCGAAAGCGACTACGACCAGACCGACTCGGCCGGCTTTATAAACCTTTACGGACTGCCCATAAAGGTCCAGGCGATTGTAGACGGCAAAAAATAATTTACAGGGGTGAAAACCATGGCTAAAATGTGGGAAGGAAGACTGGGCGGCGATACCGATAAAATTGCCGATGATTTTAACTCCTCCATAGCAACCGATAGCCGTATGTTCAAAGAGGACATCGCAGGCAGTATTGCCCACGCTCAGATGCTGGCTTTTTGTAATATAATTACAATGGACGAAGAAAAGGTAATTATCGACGGGCTTCGCCAAATACTCGCCGATATTCAAAGCGGCTCGCTTAAAATTGATATGGCGTGCGAAGACATTCATATGTTTGTCGAACAGGAGCTAACATGCAGAATAGGCGATACCGGCAAAAAATTACATACCGCTCGCAGTCGTAACGACCAGGTCGCCCTTGATTTACGCCTTTACCTAAAAAACGAAACCGCCGATATTATTCAAAAAACCAAAAATCTTATTTTAGCCATAACCGAAAAGGCCGAAATCGGCAAAGATTACATAATGCCCGGATATACCCACCTGCAGCGCGCACAACCCGTAACCTTCGGGCATCAGCTAATGGCGTACGCCTTTATGCTTATTCGCGATATTGACCGCCTTAACGACTGCGCAAAGCGCACCGATATTTCACCAATCGGTTCTTGCGCGCTCGCCGGCACCACCTTTAATACCGACCGCTTTTTTGAAGCGCAAACCCTGGGTATTTCGGGTGTTTGCGAAAACTCACTCGACGGCGTATCCGACCGCGACTTTGCCATCGAACTGCTTTTTGACCTTTCGGTTTTAATGATGCACCTATCGCGTTTTTCGGAAGAAATCGTCCTTTGGTCAAGCTTTGAGTTTAGGTTTATAGAACTGTCCGACGCATTTACGACAGGCTCATCGATTATGCCTCAAAAGAAAAATCCCGATATGGCAGAACTTGTCCGCGGCAAAACAGGACGCGTTTACGGTGATTTAATGGCGCTTTTAACCACCCTTAAAGGTTTGCCGCTTGCCTATAATAAAGATATGCAGGAAGATAAAGAGGGCGTATTTGACGCCTGCGATACCGTAAAGGCGTGTTTAGACGTTTTTTGCGGTATGATAAACACACTTACACCCTTGCCCGAAAATATGAAAAAAGCGGCGCAAAACGGATTTATAAACGCCACCGATCTTGCCGACTATCTCGTGAATAAGGGACTGCCGTTTCGCTCGGCTTACAAGATTTCGGGGCAGATAGTGTCTTTTTGTATACAAAACGCTCAAATCTTAGAAACCCTGCCGCTTAAAGACTACCAAACCTTTTGCGAACTTATCGATAAAGATGTTTACACGGCGGTTGACCTTTCAACCTGCCTTAACAACCGCAAAAGCTACGGCGGAACTTCCGTCCCGTCGGTGCAACGGCAGATAAAGATTGTTCAAGAAAAAATTAAATAGTTTGTGAATCTTCAAAACTCGAAAGGGAAAACCGCGATGGACAAGAGTAAGGTTTTTTGTATTAAGGAATTAAGGGAAAATCTAAATTTAATACAACAAGTTACAAACGACCCCGGTGTTTATAAGTGGTACTGTTCAAAAAACATATTAGAAAAAACCATACTTAAGGCACTCAATCTAAGTTTTGAAAAGGTCAAAAATGATATTGAAAAAATAGAATATCAGAATAAAAATTATTATTGTATCTATGTGGGCGATAGCAAAAATCTTCGTCGGCGAATTATTTCCAACCACTTAAATGGATCAGTACGCACTTCCACATTTAGAAAAACACTTGCGGCTATTATTTATCATAATGAAGGCACATATTCCAAAGAAATGATAAATAATTTGCAGGATAAGATGCTAATTGAAATATGCTTTTGCGCTAATTATCATGAAAAACAAAAGGAAATAATAAATAATAGTTTTCGTCCTTTAAATAATCAGGATATTAAAGGAGAAAGATATTATACTGATGATAGGCATTATAAAAAAACAAAAAACGGATTAAAATCAGAGAGAATTACCGAATTAAGAGATAAGATTAAATAATATTAAGGGACTGCTTGCAGTCCCTTTTTTATGCCCTAACTTGCATAAGGGGCGGTTTTCTGCTATACTGTAAAAAACGGAGGTGAGAGGATGGATTTTGCGCTTATAGGCCGGCGGCTTTCATATTCTTTATCGGGCGAAATTCATCGTCGCCTGCTTAAAATGCGGGGTATAGACGCAAACTATTCTCTTATTGAAATACCCGAAAATGCACTTGCGAATTACGATTTTTCGCCTCTTGCGGGATTTAATATAACCGCCCCGTATAAAACCGCTGTTATAGACCGCCTCAACGGTCTGTCACAAACGGCGGCGCTGCTTAAAAGCGTTAACACCGTAACGGTCAAAAACGGAAAAATGCAGGGATTTAACACCGATTATTACGGATTTTTGCGTGCCCTCGAATATAAAGGGCATAGTCTTTGCGGTAATGTGGCGGTAATGGGCGCAGGCGGCGTTGCGCGTACCTTTTGTTTTGCCGCCGCCAAATCAGGGTGCGATATAAACCTTATTGTGCGGCCGTCCTCACAAGATAAGGCGAACGAAATTAAAACCGACCTTATAAAAAATTACAACGGCATTAAGGTCGAAATCAACCGCGGCGGAAAGTACGATACCCTGATTAACGCCACCCCCGCCGGAACGCTCGGAAATCCGGAACGATTGCCCTTTGGCGCTGACGCGGCAGAAAACTGCGGTTACCTTTTCGACGCGGTTTACAACCCCCAAACCACCCCCCTGATAAAAATGGCAAAAAACAGTGGAATACCCTGCCAAAACGGTCTTTTGATGTTGGTTTTACAGGCCGTAAAATCTCAAGAAATATGGTTTAACGCCGCCGTTTCCGAAAAAATCGAGCAGGAGATAATCGGCTATGCCGAAACCCTTTATAAAGGTGGCGACCTATGAACATAGTTTTAATAGGATTTATGTGCAGCGGTAAATCGTCGGTCGCCGAGCGCCTTTCTGAAATAAGCGGCTACAGGCTTTTTGATACCGACCGTATGATAGAACAAACATATAAAAAAACAGTACAAGATATTTTTATACAATACGGCGAAGAGTTTTTCAGAAAAGCCGAATATAACGCCGTAAAATCGGCCTTGTCGGAAGACAACCGAATAATCGCCACCGGCGGCGGCGCGCTAACAAGCCCCGAAACCGCCGAACTTATAAAATCGGGCGGGGTTAAGCTCTACCTTAAAATATCGCTTAAAACCGCCAAAAGCCGAAACGACGGCGGCAGACCGCTTCTTTCGGGTCTTTCGGACAACCAACTGAAAAACCTGTTTGACCGGCGCGAAAAACTATACCAAAGCGCGGCGGACCTAACCGTTAACGCCGAAAACGACAGCCCCGAAGTTTTAGCGGAAAAGATTTATAAAATAATTATTAAGGGTGAGAAAAATTAAAACCTTAACCGTAAAAGCAGAAAAAAAGTACAAGGTTTACATTGGCGAAAACCTGCTTAAAACCTGCGGTAAAATACTTAAAACCGAGGTTTTAATAAAAAAACCGCCCCGCCGCATACTTACGGTATGCGACAGCCGCGTTGCGCCCCTTTACTTTGACAGTCTTAAAAAAAGCCTTACTGACGCGGGTTTTGAGGTTTTTCTTTTTACATTTGAATCCGGCGAAGAGCATAAAAACGTCGATACGCTAAGTAAGATTATCGACGCGGCGGCGCAAAACCGTCTTGACCGCCACGACCTTTTTGCCGCCCTTGGCGGCGGAACGGCAGGGGATTTGTGCGGGCTTGCCGCTTCGCTTTATATGCGCGGCGTAAGGTATCTGCAATTTCCCACTACGCTGCTTGCGTGCATTGATGCCGCCATCGGCGGAAAAACCGCCTGCAATACCACATACGGCAAAAACCTTATGGGCTCTTTTTACAGCCCCGACGCAGTTATAATTGACCCCGTAACGCTTACTAGCCTTCCGCAAGAAATTTACTCTCAAGGTATAGCCGAGGCGGTAAAGTACGGTATTATAAGCGACCGTAAAATATTAAAAATTCTTTTAGGCGATTTTGATAACGCCGACCTTATCTACCGGTGCGTAAAGGCAAAGGCGCGGTTTATAAACAAAGATTTTACCGAAAAAGGCGAGCGCAAAATACTAAACTTCGGCCATACCGCCGCGCACGCAATCGAAAAGGTGTCGAACTATCAAATAAGCCACGGGCAAGCCGTAGCCGCGGGAATAATTACGGCGATAAAATACTCTGAAAAGTGTGGCGTTTGCGGCAAAGATTTACTGCGGGATATTATGCCGATTTATCATAAATTCGGGCTTTGCGACAGTGCCGGTTTACCACCCTGCGACCTTGCGGCGGCGGCGCTTTGCGATAAAAAGTCTTGCGGTGAAAACGTGGATTTGGTACTGATTAAAGACATATGCCGCCCTGTAATAGTCAAGGTCAAAAAAGAGCGGCTTAAAGACTTTTTCGAGGTAGATTTATGATTATCGAAAAGTCGGTTTTGGGCGGCGAAATTACCCTGCCGTCCTCAAAAAGTGAACTGCACCGCGCCCTTATTTGCGCGGCGCTTTGCGACAAAAAATCCACCATAAACGGCTTTGGCGAGTGCGAGGATATATCCGCCACCGTAAACGCTTTAAAAGAGATGGGCGCCGACATTATAACAAAAGGCGCCACAGCCTGGGTTTGTGCCGGAAATATTAAAAATCAAGACGCCGCGGCGGTTGTGGACTGTAAAAACTCGGCAAGCACCCTGCGCTTTTTAATGCCGGTTGCGGCGGCGCTCCATAAAACAACCACCTTTATTTTGGGTAAAAGTCTAACCTCACGCCCCATAACGCCCTACCTTAAAATCTTTGAAGAACACGGCGCGAACATTGAAATCAACCAAAACAAAATCACCGTCAGCGGCAAACTTTGCGGCGGGCGCTACATTGTCGACACTACGGTTTCCTCACAGTTTTTATCGGGGCTTTTAATGGCGCTTCCGCTTTTGGATGCTCCTTGCAAAATAGTATGTTCCGGCGATAGCGTATCGGCAAAATATGTAGATATGACCACCGAAATTATGCGGCATTTCGGTGTGAACATCACAAAGAAAAGCCGCGCCTATAAGGTGTTCCCCACAGAATATAAAGAGTCGGTTTTTACCTCTTGCGGCGATTGGTCGGCGGCGGCGTTTTATTATGCCGCGGCGGCGCTTGGCGCGAAAATTACACTAAAAGGTTTGGATAAAGATTCGTTTCAACCCGACCGCGCGGCGACCGAAATCTTTAATGATTTAGGTGTTTGCACCTCGTTTTTGCCAAACGGAGATATTTCACTTTCACCTGCCGCAAAAGACGATAATATCAAAATAGATTTAACCCACAACCCCGATTTATTTCCGGCGGTTTGCGTGGCGGCAACAGGACTTAAAACCACCGAAATCACCGGCGTTTCGCGTTTATCAAACAAAGAGTCAAACCGTCTTTACGCCATGCAAAAAGGGCTTTTGTCTTTTGGCGTAAAAACCGAAATTAGCGGCGATAAATTCACCGTCTTGGGAGGCAAACCAAACGCGGGAAATCGTAAAATACAGGGTTTTGGCGACCACCGTATTGTTATGGCGTTTGCGGTACTTTCGGCTTTTTGCGAAGGAAAAACCGAAATAACAACCGCCAAAAGCGTACAAAAATCTTATCCCGAGTTTTTTAATCATTTAGGG
>CADBUL010000109.1 GCA_902797875.1 Oscillospiraceae bacterium
CATGCGACAGAAAAAAGGCAACTGGCAAAGAAGGCTTCTTGGTATTACCGCCTTTATGGCTCTTGTTCCCATACTCAACAGCGCGTTTTATATGTTCAACAACGCCTTTTATACCAGATGGTACTATATGCCCATACTTATCATGGCGCTTGCCACCGCCCAGCGAATTGAAGAAAGCGATACAGATTTTACGGTTCCGTTTAGGTGGACTCTGGGCATAACCCTCGCCATAACGCTGGTTGTCGGTCTGTTTCCGTCGGCTGCCGAGGGCGACTTTTTCAAGCGGTTCGGGCTTTATAACAAAGATGACGCGCACGTATACTTCTACCGCTTTATTATCACCTGCGCCATAGCCATCATATCGCTGATTATTCTCCGTCTGATTTTACCTAAACTTAAAACCAATTTCAAATCGTTCTGCTCGCTTGCAACGGTGTTTATACTTGTAATATCGGCGGGCAGCGGCATATTCTTTGTTTACACCGGCAAAACCCACTCGTTCGACACCCAGACGGTCATGCTTGACCAGCTTATAGAAAGCAAATTCGAACTGCCGGACAGTACCACCTACCGCGTAGACGTTTACGACGGGGTAGATAATACCGCCATGTTTTTGGGTCTTCGCACCATAAACGCGTTTCATTCGGTAGTACCTACTTCGGTAACCGATTTTTGGAAGTTTGTCGGTGAAGAACGCGGAGTAGCTTCACGCCCTACTACCCAGTCTTATGCGGCGCGATCATTACTTTCGGTTAAGTATCTTATCGAACGCGACGGCAAGCAGGCGGGTGATGATACCTTCAGCGACGAGGACGGCAACGTCAAAATGCCCGGCTTTACCAAAACAGGCAACAAAGACGGCTACACCGTATATCGCAACGAAAATTATATACCCTACGGCTTTACCTATGACTATTTTGTAACCGTTTCGCAGGCCGAAACGGTCGAGGCTGCACAGCGCTCCAACCTTATTGTAAAAGCGTTGGTATTATCTGACGAACAAGCCAAAAAGTATGACGGAATACTCACAAACTATAAATATAAAGAGATACTCGATCAAAGACTTGCCAAAACCGACGAGCCTACAAAGGACGAGGCAACCGGCAATACCGACGATATCGACCGTCCGCTAACCGACGAGGAATTACGGGAAACCGAACAGACAACCGATACCCAAAGTGCACAATCGGTTATCTCTTCACAACTTACGGTCAGTGAGTTAGCGGCAAATGAGCCTATCGACTACACAACCGACAAAAACCTTTCCACTAAGTTTACTGCCGACAGTCTGTCTGCCGACGCCGCCGAGCGCGCCGCCACCGCAGGTACCTACACCGAAAACACCAACGGTTTTTCCGAGACCATAACCCTTAGCCGTAAAAACCTTGTATTTTTCTCGGTACCTTACGACAGCGGCTGGAGCGCCACCGTAAACGGCAAGCCGGTAGAAATTGAAAAGGTCAACATCGGCTTTATGGCGGTGCTGTGTGAATCGGGGCAAAACGAAATTGTCTTTACCTACACCACCCCGGGACTATTCACAGGCATAATAGTTACAGGCGTATCGCTTTTGATTCTTGCGGTTTATTTGGTTATCGTTTTAATACTCAACCGTAAAAAACGCGAACCTGTATACCCCGAAGGCAAAAAACTTTTAGAGCAATGGGAAGAGGAAGAAAAAAACAGTCAAGAACAATACCTGCCCGACGATGATTTGTGGGACAAAATAATTTCCGCACCAACCAAACCCGAAGAGGACGAAGAGCAAAAACAGGATTTTGACCGCGGATTTTTTATAGACGTCGATATTGAAACCGACGATAATACCACGGGCGGTGATACCCTATGATTTTTAACAAATCAAAATTCGACTACCTTGTCGTCGGACTTGGCAACCCGGGCGCACCCTACCGAAACACCAGGCATAACGCGGGGTTTATGGCGGTTGACCGCCTGCTTGAAAGCTACCCACCCCTAAAAGAAAAAGAGCGCTTTAAGGCGCAAACCTTTGAAACCGTAATCGAGGGAAAAAACGTACTTGTCATAAAGCCGCTTACCTTTATGAACCTTTCGGGCGAAGCGGTGCGAAAAGCTATGAGTTTTTACAAAATTCCGCCCCAAAAACTTATAGTTTTGTTCGACGATATATCGCTGCCGTTAGGTAAAATCCGCGTGCGTCCATCGGGTAGTTGCGGCGGCCACAACGGTATGAGAAACATCTCGGAACTTCTCTGTACCGAAAATATCGCCCGAATCAAAATAGGGGTGGGCGATAAACCGCACCCCGAATACGACCTTACCAAATGGGTGCTTGCGGTACTTACGCAAGAAGAAAAATCACAGCTTTCGGCGGCGCTGAATAACGCCGTAGGCGCCGTAAAAACCATAATCACCAAGGATATCCAAACCGCTCAAAGTATGTTTAACGGAGCATAGTATATGTCTTTGAAAGGCCTGCTGGCCACACTTGAAACCGTCAAGGCTTTAGGGTTAGCACAGCAAAAAAACGAATATCCTATCGAAATAAACGGGCTGTCCCAAACCGCCAAATCGGTGGTACTTCTTGGGGCGGCCACTCGGTGCGTTGTGGTTACAAGCGACGGCGGTGAAGCCGCAAAAATCGCCGCTGAACTTAATATGACGGGCGAAACGGCTGTCTTTTTCCCCGCAAGAGATATTACGTTCGAAGAGTATTCTTCCTCTTCCAAAGATTTCGAGCAAAAGCGAATCGCCTCGCTTATGTCTTTTCTTAAAAAAGACGCGAAATATCTGGTGATGGATATCGAAGCGGCAAGTATCCTACTGCCCAATCCGGGTTTTTTGGTGCAAAACACCCTTGATTTTTCGGTAGGCGAAAACCTCAGTATGACCGCTACGGTCGAAAAGCTTATAAACCTTGATTACAGTCGCTGTGAAATTGTCGAAGGACCCGGGCAGTTTGCCGTAAGGGGCGATATACTCGATTTGTTTTCGCCCGAGTACAAAGACCCGGTGCGCATAGAGTTTTTCGGCGACACGGTTGAAAAAATCAACTTTTTTAATGCCGATACACAGCGCAAAACCGAAAGCGCCGACCGTTTTTCGGTCTACCCGGCAAGCGAGCAGGGCAGTATAGATTTTGAAAAACTTAACGCCTACGCCCGCACAATTAAAGGCAAAAACGAGCCGCTTTATAACCTTATTGAAAACGATTTGTCGGGCGGCATTTTCCCGACCGACCGCTATATGGCGTTTTACAAACCCCGTGCGGTAAGTATTTTTGATTATTTTGACTGCCCTTTGGTACTAAGCGATTTTCAAAAAATTAAAAACCGTCTTACCGATCTTGATAAAACCCGCTCTCAAGAAATCGAAAACTATATAAACCGGGGTCTGTCATCTAAAAAAATCGCAAAATTTTATCTTACAAAATCCGAATTTCTTTCATCAGCGTCACAACGCAAGGTTATATATCTCGATTCGTTTATAACCGCCAAAAAAGGGCTTCCTCCCAAAACGGTAATCGATTCGCAGATAAAAACCATGTCGGTTTGGGGCGGTAACCTAAACCACCTTATAAACGATATTAAAGAGCATAACGCAGCTACCACGATTATTGTTTGCGTCAACGAAAAATCGGCGCAAATAATAGCGAAAGAATTGCAAAACAACGGCGTTAAAGCCACCGTAGAAAGTGGCGATAAAACCTTAAAAAACGGCGTTTTTTGCATACAGGGCACGCTGTCGTCAAGCCTTTATTTTAAGGGCGACGACCTGCTTGTAATCTCTCACGGAACAGCCCTTCAAAAAAAGAAAAACCGCCACCGCGGCGGCAAAAAAATTTCTGCTTTAAGTGACCTTAACGTGGGCGATTACGTTGTACATTACGCCCACGGCATAGGCGTTTTCGAGGGCGTAACCCAAATAAAACAAAACGGTATAGTCAAAGACTATCTTAAAATAAACTACCGCGGAAGCGACTGCCTTTACGTACCCGTAACACAACTTGACCTTATTTCAAAATATATCGGCGGTAAAGACGGTAAAATAGTCTTAAATAAATTAGGCGGTACCGAATGGCAAAAGGCGCGTCACCGCGCCAAAAAAGCAGTGCACGATATGGCAAAACAGCTGTCATCCCTCTACGCCGCAAGAAGCAGGGAAATCGGCTATGCATTTGGGCCCGATTCAACCGCGCAGGACGATTTCGAAGACCGCTTCATTTACGAAGAAACCGACGACCAGATCGCCGCTTCGGCAGAGATTAAGCGCGATATGGAGCGCTCTGTACCCATGGACCGCCTTTTGTGCGGAGACGTCGGCTTCGGTAAAACCGAGGTTGCCCTTCGCGCCGCGTTTAAGTGTATAGACGGCGGTAAACAGTGCGCTATACTTGTCCCCACGACCCTTTTGGCAAAACAGCATTACGATACCGCCCTAAGCCGTTTTTACGGCTTCCCAATAGATATCGAACTGCTTTCGCGTTTTAAGAGCGCAAAAGAGCTCAAACAAAGCCTTACGAATATAAGACGGGGCAGCGCCAACCTTATTATCGGCACCCACCGTATGTTTTCAAAGGATGTCGAGTTTTTTGATCTCGGACTGCTTATTATAGACGAAGAACAGCGTTTCGGCGTAGCTCAAAAAGAAAAAATCAAAGAAAAATACAAAGGGGTGGATACCCTCACCCTGTCCGCAACCCCCATACCGCGCACCCTTAATATGGCGATGTCGGGACTTAGGGATATGTCCAGCATCGAAGAGGCGCCGCGTGACCGATATCCGGTTCAAACCTATGTTATACAGCAGCAAACGGGGGTAATTTTAGACGCCATAAACAAAGAACTTCGCCGCGGCGGGCAGGTCTTTTATCTGCACAACAACGTAGAAACCATCTATCACACCGCCGCTAAATTAAAATCCCTGTTACCGTCTGTAAATATCGACGTCGCCCACGGTAAAATGAGTGAGGAGGAAATTACAAACGCCTGGCAGCGGCTTATCGACCGCCAAACCGACGTACTTGTCTGTACTACCATAATTGAAACGGGGGTAGACGTTCCGTCGGTCAACACCCTTATCGTAGAAGACGCCGACCGCTACGGACTTGCCCAGCTGCATCAAATACGGGGCAGGGTAGGCAGAAGCTCCATTAAGGCTTACGCCTATTTCTGTTTCAGGGCAAACAAACAAATTTCCGAAGTAGCCGAAAAACGTCTTTGCGCAATACGCGATTTTACCAAGTTCGGTTCGGGCTTTGCAATAGCCATGCGCGACCTCGAAATCCGGGGCGCGGGCAACATTTTGGGCGGCGAACAACACGGACACATCGAAGCTGTCGGTTACGACCTTTACGTAAAAATGCTTCGTGAAGAGGTCGAAGAAGCAAAAGGCGAAACAAAAGAAGAAAAGGTCGAATGCACCGCCGACCTCGATATTAACGCGAGTATTCCGCAGGATTACATTTCATACCTGCCCGCGAGACTGCAAATCTACCGCCGCATAGCCGCCATACAATCCGCCGCCGACGCCGACGACGTTATCGAAGAGCTTCGCGACCGCTTTGGAGAGCCACCAAAACAGGTACGCGGACTTGTCGATGTGGCGCTGATTCGCGGGGTTTTCTCGCGCCACGGCATTTGCGAAATCACACAGCGCAAAAACGTGGTTAAACTGTCCCTTAAAACCTTAGATCTTAAAGCGGCGGCAGAGTTTTTGAAAAGGGTAGATAACACCGTTACGCTCGATCCCGGCGCAAAACCGGGCTATCTGCTTAAAATACCCGAAGGCGCCTCGCCCCTTGAAATGCTTAAAACCTTATCGCAAAAATTGTAGGAGGAACTTTATGATTTACACCGTAACCCTTAACCCTGCAGTTGATTACAATATTACGCTGCCTTCCCTGATAATCGGTGAAATTAACCGCGCCACGAGTGAAAATTTTCATTTTGGCGGCAAGGGCGTAAACGTTTCGCTTATGCTCACGCGACTGGGTGTAGAAAACGTCGCCGCCGGGTTTATCGCCGGATTTTCCGGCAAAGCCATAGAAGAAGATTTGAAGTCAAATCGCGTTAAAACGGATTTTTATAAGGTCGAGGGAACCACAAGGCTAAATATAAAAATAAAAGGCGACGCCGAAACCGAAATTAACGGCGCAGGTCCCACCGTAACACTTAAAGACGTAAGCCTTTTAATGGACTCAATTTGCGAAAAATCGCCCGAATACGTCTGCCTTTGCGGGTCGCTTCCAAATTCGCTTCCGTCCGATACCTACAAGCATATGGTATCTCGCTTCACCGAAAACGGCATAAATTGTGCGGTTGATACTTCGGGCATAGCCCTTCGCCACGCCGTAAGCGCGTCGCCCTTTTTAATAAAACCCAATTTATCCGAGCTTTGCTATCTTGCCGGCACCAAGCTTAAAACCACCGCCGACGTTCAAAAGGCGGCGCAAAATCTTCAAAAACTCGGCGCGCGCAACATTTTAATCTCAATGGGCGGTTACGGCGCTATGTTTTTAGATGAAAAAGGCAAATTTTACACCCAGCCTGCCCCTAAAATAAAGGTGGTAAACACGGTGGGCGCGGGCGATAGCCTGCTTGCGGGATTTTTATCGCGCTACATTTTAAAAGACGTGCGCGCGGCGGTGAAAATGGGCGTAGCCGCAGGGACGGCCACCGCCCAAACCGACGGCCTTGCCACCTATTCGCAAATAATGCAAATTTTTAATGACAAATCGTAAAAAGTATGATATAATCTTAAAAGTACCAAATAATTAAGGAGAAACTTTAGTGAACGCAGAAGTTTTTAATGCAATTTTAGCCGAAGTTCAGCCCATTTTTGACCAAAAAAAGTTTGAAAATAAGGGCGAATACTACGCTAACGAACAGTACGCGGTAAAGTTTGAACACGACGCCCAAAATAAGGTGCTTAAACTTTTTGTTGCCCCTATGGCAGACGGAAAACCCGAGGATTTTCAAAATCTTTCGACCTATTTGTTTGAAGATGAAACCTGCCTGAAAGATGCCACCTGCGCGGGACTTGACTTTGCCGACACCATCCGTACCAAATGCGGATACAAGCGCAATACCCGTCAAATCACCGGCACAATAGCCGTCCCAAAAGGCAAGAGCGACGGCAATAATATCGATACCTACACAGGCAAAATTTTGGCAATTTATCCCGAGCATAAACAGGATTATCAAGATCATATCGCAAAATACGGCAAATTTTTGTATGTTGAGTTTTATGCTACCGTAATTGCCCCCACCGTTAAAAAGGTGTTTGAGGGCGGTTCCAAAAAACAAATAGCAAAAATAGTCGACGTTTTAGACGAAATGTACTGCAAGGGCGATAAAATCTGCGGCGATATTGCCGTAGGCATAATTCTGTGCGGCGCGGCGGATTTTGATTCCCAAATGGCCGAAAACATCAAAACCGCTTTGCAAGACCGCAAATATCTTAAAACAGCTTTTGCAAGTTATTTTGAACTTTCACTCAAAAGCCCTAAAGCTAAAGAAATGTTGAAAAAATAATGGTTGACAATTCGCATTATATTAGATATAATCTATAAGTGCGTTAATAATATAAGGAGGGCCAAAAAAATGAAAAGAACCTATCAGCCCAAAAAGCTTCATCGTAAAAAAGAACATGGCTTTTTGAAAAGAATGTCTACCGCTAACGGTCGTAAGGTGCTTGCTCGCCGCAGAGCCAAACACAGAAAGTCGCTTAGCTATTAATCTTAGGGCCGCGTAAATGAAGCGGCCTTTTTTACTATAATCGGGTACGCTTATGAAAATAGAAACCTTTAAGCTAAATAAAGATTTCAAGCGTCTTTACGGCAGGGGAAAGTCCTTTGTTTTTCCCGCGGTTGTGGTTTACATTAAAAAGAACAACCGGCAATATCACCGCTACGGCATTACGGTAAGCAAAAAAATAGGCTGCGCCGTAAAGCGCAACCGCGCCAAAAGGGTCATCCGCGAGGCGTTTTATGCTACGGAAGGTCTTCTTTGCGGCGGCTGCGATATTGTCTTTGTCGCAAGAACCCGCGCGACCGCCGTAAAATCATACGAGATTGCCGCCTGCCTTAAAAAAGCCTTCAAAGACTTCTAACGGGTTATAAAGATGACTAAATTTTTAATCTTTTTAATTCAAAAGTATCAAAAAAACATATCGCCGCTAAAACCGAATAGCTGTCGGTTTACTCCGTCCTGTTCGGCGTACGCCATACAGGCTCTTCAAACACGCGGCCTGTTTGTTGGTTTAATGCTTAGTATTTACAGAATATTGCGCTGCAATCCGCTTTGCAAAGGCGGATACGACCCCGTTCCGCAGCGACGAAAGGATAAATAAAATGTTTGATTGGTTATTGATACCTCTTGGATGGGCGCTTAGGCAACTTACCTATTTGTGCGGCGGCAGTTTTGCCGCGGGCGTTTTTCTGTTCACCGTAATAGTTAACGTCGTTTTAATACCCCTTAACGTCAAAACACAAAAGTCTACGGTCGGTCAGGCTCGCATTAAGCCTAAACTCGACGCCCTTAAAGAAAAATACGGCGACGACCGTCAAAAATTTGCCGCCGAACAGCAAAAACTTATGCAGGAAGAAAAGGTGTCGCTATCGGGCGGTTGCCTTCCGCTTTTAATCCGTTTCCCTATACTTATAGGCGTTTACTCAATAATTCAAAGTCCGCTTACCTACTTAAGCGGTGTTTCACAAGATATTATTAAAGCCGCAACAACTGCTTATCAGGCTCTCCCGAATGCCGTTAATGGTTACCCGGAACCGATTATTCTGGGTAAGATCAATAGCGGTGAACTCACCTTTGCCGGTATCGATACCTTAAAACAAGCAATGAGCAAGTTCGATTTCAGCTTTTTGGGTATTGACCTTACGACTAAACCCGAATTCAATATCGATATAATCGGACACTTTAATATCAACTGGCTTATTCCTATTTTGGCGTTTGCTACTGCCATGATTTCATCTGTAATATCAATGCGTATGCAAAAAAAGACCAACCCCGACGCCCCCTCGATGTCCGGACTTATGCTGACAATGCCGCTTATTTCGCTTTTCATCGGCTTTACGGTATCCTGCGCGGCAGGGTTTTACTGGGCTTGTTCAAGCCTTGTAGCCAGCATTATTCAGGTGTTTGTCAGTTATTTTTACGGTCCCGGCCGTATGATAGCCAAAGCGCAGGAAAAAGAGCTTTATACAAGATTTAAAGAGGAGCAAAAAATCCTTGCCGCCGCAGACGGCGACACGGTGGAATAATATATAGGAGGAATCCACTTGTTAAAAGAAGCAATTGGAACCGGCGATACTATTGAACAAGCTACCGAAAACGCTATTTCAGAACTTAACGCCGGCGAAAACGACAACGTTCAAATCGAAGTAATTGAAACCCCCAAAAAAAGACTTTTCGGCGGTAGCCCCGCCAAGGTAAGAGCCTTCTTTGAGGCGCCCGACGAGGTTGAAAAACCCAAAAAAGAAACCGTCAAAAAGACGGTCTCAAAGTCCAAAGAAAACAAAGCCGCCGTCACCGAAAAAACCATTGTTAATTTTGAAGAAAAAAGCGGCACCCCCTACAAAGAGCTTCCGCAGGACAGCAAAGCAGCCAAAGCGGCAAACTATATTGCCGAGATTCTCAACTGTTTCGGTTGCACCGATATTGAACTCCTGGTGTCAGATATCGAAGGCGGCTCGCTTATCAACATTTCGGGCGAGGGACTGGGTGCAATTATCGGTCGCCGCGGCGAAACACTCGACGCACTCCAGCATTTAAGCTCGCTTGCTTCAAACGCCGGACAAAGCGGTTATTACCGTGTAGTTTTGAATACGGGCGATTACCGTCAGCGCCGCGAAGCTACCCTTATAGAACTGGCAAAGCGTATGTCTCAGCAGGCTATAAACGCCCACAAATGCCGTACACTCGAACCTATGAACCCGTATGAAAGAAGAATTATTCATACCGCCGTTCAAAAAATCGAAGGCGTTACAAGTACCTCGTTTGGCGAAGGAGAGGCTCGCAGAGTCGTTATTGCCCCCGACGGCGTAACACCACGTCCTCGCAACGAATTTAGGGGCGAAGGCAGATTCAAACGCGGACGTTCTTCTCACGACCGCAAACCAAAGTATGTCCCTAAAGTTAACGACCACGAACAACTAAAAGATTCCGAAAACACACCGCTTTACGGAAAAATCGAATTTTAATAACACGTAAAAAAGATAATAAAAGACCGGCTGAAACAAGGAGATAATTCCTATTTCAGCCGGTTTTATTTATGCTTACAGTTTACAGTTATGATTGCACACTTTGTGTGCAAGTTATAATTTGCGGCATTGCCGCAAAGTTATGATATGAGTGCCGTTAGCGTGCCGCAGGCACTCATAACTTGATATATCAATCATAACGCGCAAAGCGCTCATAACGTTGCGCATAGGCGCAACTCATAATTAAAAATGCCGCTTGCTCCAGGTTGAGGGGGTAAGTATGAACAGTATGGGGTAAATTTCAAGCCTTCCGAAAAGCATTGCAAGGCTAAGTACAAGTTTTGACAGTACCGAAAAACCGCCGTAGTTACCGGTAGGTCCTATCAAACCAAGTCCCGGTCCCACGTTGTTGAAACACGAAATCGAAGCCGTAAGGTTGGTTTGCAAATCGCCGAACTTATCAAAAGATAACAGTAAAAACGTCACAATTATTAAAAGCATATACAATACAAAGTACGAAGAAGTACTTTTAATGGTCGCTTCGTCAACCTCTTTGCCCTCAAACTGAACGTTTTTAACGGCGCGCGGGTGAAGAAGTTTATTAAGCTCGCGCCTAACCGTTTTAATAAGTATCATAATACGCGATATTTTAAGACCGCCCGCGGTTGAGCCTGCACAGCCGCCGATGAACAGCAGTATGAAAATAATTGACTGTGAAAGCATTGGCCACTGCACAAAATCGGCGGTACTGTAACCGGTTGTGGTCACAATGGCAGCCGACTGGAAGGTAGAAAGCCTAATCGCGTCTGCAATTCCGTAAATGTTTTCCATTACAAGGTTTAAGGTCATTATTGTGCTTGATACCGCAAAAATACTGATAAAGCACCAAAGCTCGCGGCTTTTGAACAGCGCCTTTATTTTGCCCAAAACCGCCAGATAATACAGATTAAAGTTAACGCCGAACAGCATCATAAATACGGTTATTACTATTTGATGGTAGGGGGAAACTACCGATAATCCCGCGCTTGTCGGCGCAAATCCGCCCGTACCTGCCGTGCCGAAAGCATATACAAGACTTTCAAACACGGTCATACCGCCGCAGAATAAAAATACCACTTCTAAAAGGGTTATTACAATATAAATAATATATAAAATCTTGGCGGTGTCGGTTATTTTGGGCACAAGTTTGCCCTTTATGGGACCGGGCACCTCGGCGCGTAATATGTATATAGAACGGTCCGAAACCGAAGGGATTATGGCCATAATAAACACCAGTATCCCCATACCGCCTATCCAGTGGGTAAAACTGCGCCAAAATAACATACCGTATCCAAGACTTTCAACCGACGGGGTAATGCCTTGCGCGCCGAGTATTGAGGCGCCGGTGGTGGTAAAACCGCTGACCGTTTCAAAAAAGGCGTCGACATAGTTTGGTATGGTGCCGCTTACCGTGAAGGGGACAGCGCCTACAAGTGAAAGCATAACCCAGCAAAGCGCCACTAAAATAAAGCCGTCCTTTGCCGAAATAACCTTGCTTTTGGGTTTGAACACAAGCGAAAGTAAAATGCCTAACGTCATCGCAACCGCAATGGAAATTAAAAAGGCAAAGATGCTTTTTTGTTCGTTGTGAATAATCGAAACCGTAAGCGGGAACAAAAACAAAAACGCTTCTATAACCGCAATTCTTCCAATAATAAATGCCACCATTTTGCGATTCATTTATCTTTACCTCTTATTTTTTTATTATATCGGAAAGGTCCTGCAAATGGGCGCGGGTGGTTATAACAATAACGTTGTCGCCGCTTAAAATAACGTCGTCACCCGACGGAATTATGGTTCTTCTTCCGCGCATAATACCGGCAATAAGGGTATTTTCAATAAGCGGAATATCTTTAACCGCTTTTTCAACCAGTGCAGAATCGCTTTTAACCACAAACTCAAGCGCTTCAACCTTGCCGTCCATAACCTTATAAAGGGTTTCAACCTTACTTCCCATAGAGTTTTCAAGCGCCCTTGCAAAGCCGACGATTAAGCTCGAGGTTATATCTGCTTGCGATATGGTCGAATCAAGTCCTAATTTGTTAGCCATAGGGATTAACGCCTTGTGATTTATCTTTGCGGCTACCTTTGGAACGTTTCTTTCGGCGGCGTACATGGCAATAAGTACGTTCTGCTCGTCAAAGCCCGTAAGGGCAACAAAAGCGTCGACGTTCAAAAGCCCCTCTTCTACCAGTACATCCTGCCGCGAGCCGTCGCCGTAGGCTATAGAAGCCTCCGGCAGCTGGTCGCACAGTTCCTTACAACGTTTTTCATCGCGATCGATAATCTTAACGCTGCTTCCGTCTTCGATTAGCATTTTTGAAAGATAAAATGCCGTTTTACTGCCGCCCAGCAACATAATATTTTTAGAAGATTTGGTTCTGCTTTTCAGGTCTTTGAAAAACTTCGCAATTTCGGCGGGGGAGGCGGTAATACCTACCTTATCGCCGGGTTTGAATATAAAGTTACCGTCGGGGATAAACACCTCATCGCCGCGTTGAACGGCGCAAACCAGACATTTTGCAGAAGATTTTTCGCGCATTTTGGTAATGCTTAAACCGTTAATCGCCGAATTCTCTTTTACCAAAATCTCAACCATTTCAAGGTTGCGACGCGAAAAGGTTTCTATCTTTACGGCGCCGGGGAATTTAAGGGTGTTGTAAATATCTTTCGCGGCAAGCGCTTCGGGGTTTATCGACATAGACAAAAACAACTGCTGGCGCAAAAAAGATAAACTCTTATCGTTAAATTCGGGGTTACGAATTCTTGCGATGGTTTCTTTTGCTCCCATTTTTTTGGCGATATAGCACGCGAGCATATTAAACTCGTCCGACCCCGTCATGGCAACAAACAAATCGCAATTTTCCACTCCCGCTTCAGACAGTACGTCGCAGTCTACCGCGTTGCCCATAACGGTTGTAATATCGTACACATCCGATACTTCGTTTATAACCTCGCCGCTACGCTCAATAGCTACGATGTTGTGGTCTTCTTTAACAAGATTTTCAATAATATTCTGACCGATTTTGCCGCATCCCGCAACTATAACGTTCATAAATACACAACCTCTTTTTTCTACTATTCTTTGATTATAACACATTGTTTGCATATTTCAATACATATTTTTCTGAATTTACCGTAAATATAATAAATTAAAAATATATAGTAAATTTCGAAGGTTTTACTTGTAAAGGGGGTGGCATTTGTGGTACAATATAGTAAATTATGACGACCTTTTAGAAGGAAAAGTTTTATTGCATGAATGTGAGGAATAAAAATGGCTGACGAGGTAAGCAAAAAGCGGGTGCTGTCCTGTATACAACCAAGCGGTATGTTAACGCTGGGCAACTATTTGGGCGCGCTTAAAAACTGGAAAAATATGAGCGACGATTACGACTGCATTTTCGCCGTAGCGGACCTGCACACCATAACCGTCCGCCAGCAACCAGCCGAGTTTCGCAAACATATTTTAGATACCTTTGCGCTTCTGCTTGCCATCGACCTCGACCCGCAAAAAAACATACTGTTTTTGCAGTCTAACGTTTCGGCCCACTCGCAGCTTGCATGGGTTCTTAACTGTTATACCCAGTTTGGCGAGCTTAACCGTATGACCCAGTTCAAAGAAAAATCTCAAAAACACGCCGATAACGTTAACGCCGGTCTTTTTACATACCCCGTTTTAATGGCGGCGGATATTCTACTGTACCAGGCGGACCTTGTGCCGGTCGGCGCCGACCAAAAGCAGCACCTTGAAATCACCCGCGATATAGCCATGCGTTTTAACAATATTTACGGCGACGTTTTCACAATACCGCAACCATTTATAGGTAAAGAGGGCGCCAAGATTATGTCGCTTGCCGACCCCTTGAAAAAGATGTCTAAATCGGACGAAAATCAAAATTCTTACGTAGCCTTGCTCGACGATAAAGACACCGTTATTCGCAAATTCAAACGCGCCGTCACCGACAGCCAAGCCCTTGTAAAAAAGGCGGACGGTAAAGACGGCATAAACAACCTTATTACAATTTACTGCACCGTTACCGGAAAAACCGTCGCGCAGACTGAAAAAGAGTTTGAGGGGGTAGGCTACGGCGAATTCAAGCTTGCGGTAGGCGAGGCGGTAGCCAAAGAACTTGCCCCTATTCAAGAAAAGTTTAACTATTATCGCCGCGATAAGGCGAAACTCGAAGAAATCTACCGCGACGGAGCCTCCCGCGCGCAGTATTTAGCCAACAAAACGCTGGGCAAGGTTATGAAAAAGGTCGGCTTTATTTATTAAAATATTTGCGGAGGGCAAAAGTGCCTTATACAGATTTTGAAAAAATAAAAACGCTTATTAAAAACCGCAAATTATCCCACGCGGTGGTTTTAGAGGGAAGCGAGGACGCCACCCTTGATATTGCCGTAAAAATTGCGGCGGGTCTGTTTTGCCAAAACGACGATTTTTATTGCGGTAAATGTAAAAACTGTACCACCGTTTTGGCGCGCTCGCACGCTGATATGTTAATACTTGAACCCGAAAAAACCAACTACGCGAAAGACCAAATGCGCGAACTTGTAACCCAGGCTAATCTTATGCCGTTTGTAGCAGAGGGGCGCACCTTTATAATAACCCGTGCCGAAAAACTACGCGAAGATTCACAAAACACCCTGTTAAAGGTGCTTGAAGAACCGCCGGCGGGGGTACATTTTATATTTTGCGTAACCAACCGAGCGCTTCTTATTCCCACAATTTTAAGCCGCGCCACCGTCTTTTCATTTATTGAAGAAACACAGGGCGAATACTACGAAACCGCAGGTAAACTTTTAGAACTCGGCTCACAAAAAAAGCGGTACGATATTTTAAAAATACTTTACGGAGTAACTACGGTCAGCCGGTATGCCGACCTTTTAACCGAACTTAAGAGCCGCGCCGTGCAGTCGGCATATAAAGATAATAATGCAACGAAATACATACTTCTTGCCGATTTTATCGACAAGGCAAAAGACCAGCTCACCTTTAGCCCGTCGCTGCGGCTTCTTTCGGACGTTTTATGCACGAAGCTGTGCTTATAATCAATATGTCTGTTATAAAAAACCGGTATTACCGTAAAATACCGTTGAATAAATAATATAATCGGGGGTAAAACTTATGAAATCTGCTTATAAAAGAATTTTGCTTAAACTTTCGGGCGAGGTTCTCGGCGGAGAAAAAGGATTCGGATTAGATTTTGATAAGGTTAACGAAATCTGCCAAAGCATTAAAAAATGCACCCAAACGGGAACGCAGGTGGCTATCGTTGTAGGCGGCGGCAACTTCTGGAGAGGCCGCAGCAGCGGTGAAATGGATCGCACACGCGCCGATAATATGGGTATGCTTGCAACCGTTATGAACTCGCTTGCGCTTTGCGACACGCTTATTGCTTCAGGCGTGCCGGCAGTGGTACAAACCGCCATTGAAATGCGTAAAATTGCCGAGCCGTTCGTTCAAACCGAAGCTGTTAAGCACCTAAACGAGGGCAAAGTGGTAATTTTCGGTTGCGGTATAGGCAACCCCTATTTTTCAACCGATACAGCCGCGGCGCTTAGAGCCATAGAAATCGGCGCCGATATAGTCTTTAAGGCCACCAACGTCGACGGTGTTTACGACAGCGACCCGAAGGTAAATAAGAACGCCGTAAAATACGATAAACTCGCCCTTGCCGACGTTATCAACAAAGAACTGCACGTTATGGACATTACGGCGGCTTCACTTTGTAAAGATAATAATATGCCCATTCTTGTTTTTAATCTTGAAAACCCCGATAACATAGTGGCTGCCCTTTGCGGCAAAAACGTGGGCACCATAGTAGAATAAGGAGGAACTATTTATGGAACAGCTTTTACTTGATACCGAAGAAAAAATGGAAAAATCAATAGACGCCCTTGCGCGCGACTACGCCGAAATCCGTGCCGGTCGCGCCAACCCCAAGGTACTTGACCGCGTAATGGTGGATTACTACGGCACACCCACACCTATTCAGCAGGTAGCCGCTATTTCGGTTCCGGAAGGCAGAATACTGCAAATTCAACCGTGGGACGCCAACCTTGTAAAAGACATCGAAAAAGCCATCCAGGCTTCGGACATCGGTATTAACCCTCAAAACGACGGCAGAATTATCCGCCTTATTTTCCCGCAGCTTACCGAAGAACGCCGCAAAGAGCTTTGCAAAGGCGTTTCCAAACGCGGCGAAGACGCCAAGGTGGCAATTCGCAACATCCGCCGTGAAGCGGTAGATAAAGCCAAGTCGATGAAAAAGAACAACGAAATTACCGAAGACGATCTATCTTCACTTGAAAAGAAAATTCAGAATTTAACCGATAAGTACTGCGAAGCAGCCGAAAAAGCCTCTAACGAAAAAGAGCAGGACATTATGAAAATCTGACCCAAAAGCATTGTTTAGGGCTTTTGTAAATCTTTGTTTATGAATAATATTAAGATACCGCAACACATAGCCATTATTATGGACGGCAACGGCAGATGGGCAAAAAAACGCGGTCTGCCGCGTTCAGCCGGTCATATTAAGGGCTGTCAAACATTTAAACAGATAGCGCGATATTGCAATAAAATCGGGGTAAAATATCTTACGGTATATGCCTTTTCAACCGAAAACTGGCGCCGACCAAAAGAAGAGGTCGACGCGCTTATGAATTTATTTCGCGACTATTTGAAAGATTCAAAAAACTTTGTTAAAGAGAATATCGCTTTGCGGTTTTTGGGCTCGAACGACCATCTGGATCCCGATATACTTGACCTTATGCAAACGGCACAAGACGACTCTAAAAACGCCACGGGACTTACGGTTTATCTTGCCATTAACTACGGCGGCCGCGACGAAATCAAAAACGCCGTAAAACAAATAGCCAATAAGGTAAAATCGGGTGAGATTTCGCCCGAAGAGATAACCGAAGATACTATTTCCGAGTATCTTTATGCGCCCGGCGTACCCGATCCAGAAATGATAATTCGCCCAAGCGGTGAATACCGCCTTTCCAACTTTCTTATCTGGCAGGGCGCCTATTCCGAGTTTTGGTATTCGGATATTCTTTGGCCCGATTTCAAGCCGTCCCATTTAGATAAAGCGATAGAAGATTTTAACAACAGAAACCGCAGATTCGGAGGAGTGTAAAATGAAAACTCGTATAATTTCGGGAACGGTCATAGCCCTTGCAATAGTGGCTTTGGCGGCGGTAGGCAGTTTCTTTCCGCTTGCCTACAGTTTTGCCGCGGCGGTACTTGGCGCGCTTGCGCTTTTTGAAATGCTGTACAATACGGGTTTTTGCAAAAATTTGCCCTTAATAGCGGTAGGATGTTTATTTGTTGTGTTTTCCTCATTTTCGCAGTTTATCAGCACCGATTTTTACGCCATGGCGCTTGCCATTATGTTGATTTTAAGCGCAACAATCGGTGTGCTGCTTCACAAAATAATAAGAATACACTCGGTTTTTGCCGCGGTGTCTTTATCGGTAGTGGTAAGTATTACGGTGCGCTTTGTGTCGCTCCTTTTATGCCGTGGATACGGACTGTTTTACCTGTTTTATATAGTGGGCTGCACATCTATTGCCGACACCGGCGCCTATTTTATCGGCGTGCGCTTCGGCAAGCACAAAATGATTCCGGCGGTATCTCCCAAAAAAACCTGGGAGGGGCTTTTCGGCGGACTTTTGTGCGGTACCGTTTTTGCGGCGTTCACCCTTGTTGTATTCGATATTCTTAAAAACACTCATATCTATTCGGTTTCGCCCAACAAGGCTCTTACCATATGTATGGCTCCGGTGCTGGTGCTTGCGGGCGTCATAGGCGATTTATTTACTTCGCTGCTTAAACGCGAAAGCAAAATAAAAGATTTTGTAAATATTATTCCTGGGCACGGCGGTTTTGCCGATCGACTTGACAGTTTGTTGTTCGTAGCGCCGCTGATGTATTTAATCGATAGTATTTCTTCCTTTGCCGGTATAATGAAATAAAACCTTTGCCGGTCAATTTGACCGGCATTTATTATCTTATTCGGAGGTTTTTGATGAAAAACATTTCGGTACTCGGTTCTACCGGTTCAATCGGCGTTAACACCCTTAAAATTGCAAAAAAGCACGGTTTTTCGGCGGTTGCGCTGGCTTGCAACGGTAATGTAGAGCTGTTCGAACAACAGTGCAGAGAATTTATGCCCGAAATAGCCGCGATGTACGATACCGCCGCCGCAAACGACCTGAAGGTGCGCCTTGCCGACACAGATATTAAGGTTATTGGCGGGCAAGAGGGCGTCCTTTGCGCGGCGGCGTGTGAAAGCGCCGATATTGTTGTAAACGCCGTTGTGGGTATTGCGGGGCTAAAACCTACAATTACGGCTATCGAAAACAGAAAAACACTTGCGCTTGCCAACAAAGAAAGTCTTGTTACGGCAGGCGATATTGTTATGAAAACGGCAAAAGATAACGGGGTAGATATTATACCGGTAGACAGCGAACACTCGGCTATTTTTCAATGTCTTAACTCTAAAATAGAGGGCAAACTAAAAAAGATAATTCTCACCGCTTCGGGCGGGCCGTTTTTCGGCAAAAACAAAGAAGAGCTTGAAAAGGTTACGCCCCAAATGGCGCTTAAACACCCCAACTGGAATATGGGTCAAAAGGTTACGATCGATTCCGCCACCCTTTTTAATAAGGGACTTGAGGTTATCGAGGCCATGCACCTTTTCGGCGTTACACCCGCCGATATAGAAGTAGTGGTGCACCCTCAAAGTATAGTCCACTCGGCGGTGGAGTTTTGCGATAATTCGGTAATAGCGCAAATGGGTGTGCCGGATATGAAAATACCCATACAGCTCGCCCTTACCTATCCGCAGCGTCTTGAATGCGACGTATCGCCGCTTTCTTTGAGTGAAATCGGTAATTTAGGGTTTTTCAAACCTGATTTAGAGACCTTTTCGGCTCTTAAAACCTGCATTTACGCCGCCGAAAAAGGCGGACTTAAACCCTGTGCCGCCAACGGCGCCGATGAGGTAGCGGTAAAAATGTTTTTGCAGGGGAAAATAAGATTTACCGATATAGGTGAACTCATTAAGAAAGCGGTAGATAATCAAAAAGATGTCAAAACCTATAACATAGACGATGTTTTTGAAGCCGACAAGGCGGCAAAAGAATTCGTTTTATCTGTAATTTAGGAGTTTTTATGTCTGATTTTTTCTCGGCAACACTATCGGTGTTAAACGCCGTCTGGCCTTACGCCCTGGCGATACTTTGCTTTGTCTTTTTAATTATAGCGCACGAATTCGGCCACTTTATCGCCGCGCGCATAATGGGGGTAAAGGTTAATGAATTTTCGGTAGGGTTTGGTCCCACCCTATTTAAGATAAAGGGCAAAAAGACCGACTTTTTTGTAAAGGCCATACCCCTTGGCGGCTACTGTGCTATGGAGGGCGAAGACGAGGACAGCGCCCACCCCGACGCCTTTTGCAACAAAAAACCATGGCAGCGGCTTATAATAGTTGTTATGGGCGCAACCTTTAATCTTTTACTTGGGGTTATAATTGTCGCCATAATGCTTGCCCCCGGCAACGCATTTGTTACTAACGAGATATCCTCGTTTGATAAAAACGCCGTATCTTCGCAAAGTTTACAGAAGGGCGATATAATCGTCGAAATCGGCGGTCGTCCTGTTAACACACCCACCGAAATCGCCTACACCTTCACCAACGTTAAGGGCAATACCCTAAACCTTACGGTTATCCGCGACGGCAAAACCACCGAGCTTAAAGAGGTTAAGTTTAACACCTTTAAGCAAGACGGCTACAATATGATAACCGCAGATTTTTCGCTTAAAGCGGTCAAAAAGAACTTCGGCAACTATATTACAACCACCTTCAAAACCGCCTTTTCTTATGTAAAAATCGTTTGGTGGTCGCTGGTTGATTTAATTACCGGTCGGTACGGCATAAGCGCAATGTCGGGGCCGGTTGGCGCTACGGCAGTACTGGGAAGCGTAGCAAGACAAAACATCTTAAATCTGCTTCCCATCTGCGCGCTTTTAACGGTTAATTTGGGCATTTTCAACCTACTTCCCATACCCGCTCTCGATGGCGGCAGGGCGCTGTTTATACTATGCGAAATCATCTTCCGCCGCCCCATATTAAAAAAGCAAGAGCCGTTTATTCATACGGTAGGCTTCATACTTTTGTTTGTCTTTTTAATTGTCATATCGGGTAAAGATATTATTCAACTTATTTTCGGTTAGCAGGTGATTTTATGACCACACGCGAAAACACAAAATCGGTAAAAATTAAGAATATAACGCTTGGCGGAAACAACCAAGTCTTGGTCCAATCAATGCTCAATAAACCCGCCGAAGACGCGCGGGCTAACCTTGCTCAAGCGCGCGAACTGCAAGCGGCAGGATGCGAACTCATACGCCTTTCGGTACCAAGTGCCGCCTCGCTTAAAACGGTAGAACTACTTAAGCAAAGCATAGATGTGCCGCTGGTGGCGGATATTCATTTC
>CADBUL010000110.1 GCA_902797875.1 Oscillospiraceae bacterium
ACGAGATTCGAAAAGGGCGGTTTTGCAACGCAAAATTTCAACAGTCCGGGGGACTGTTGAAAAGCCCGGGTGCGTGCCGGCGCACGGTAGTGCGTCGGGCGAATCTCGTTCCTTCGTTTCGCAAAAATTACTAAACGAAAATTTTAAAAGATTTTGCAAATAAAAAAGCAATATGCAATAAAGGTATATAGAATAAGTGCACCGCCTTATAATAAAACAACCGCCTGTCAGATTACTGATCGGCGGTTGGTTTTATTTATCGCTGTTATTTGTTTGTTTTAAGTGCGCTTTTAGTATCAAATTTATATATTGAGATAACGACCTGTCGTCTTTTTCTGCCTCTTGTTTTGTTTTTTCTAAAACATCGCTGTCAATAGTAATACTTATTTTTTCCTTTAGGGGCTTCATATAAATCACCTCTTAAAATAATTATATCAAAGTATAAGATTTAATATTGACATATCGCATAAAGTAGGATAAAATAGTATAAAAATTACCGGGGTTTTTATTGTGGCGGTTAACAAAAAATGTCCAAAATGCGGCAGCTTCAAGGTTCAACTTTCAAATGAAAGAAATAAACATGGATGTTTGTGGACTCTTATTTTAGGAGATCTCTACATTTTTTGGATTATTATAAAATGGAGCATAGGATTTATTATTTTATTATATTATGATTGGTGGATGGCAATATTAAAAATATCTTTAGGCAAAGGTCATATATGGCAATGCCGTAAATGGTTTTCGTGGAATAAAAGGATTTTTTATTGTCATAATTGCGGATACAATTTTAAAGCCTGATTATTTATTGTTTATTCTTTAGCGTATTCCCTTTTTTATACACTTAAAATCACCACTGTAATAAATGTATGAATTATAAAAAGATATATACTTTAAATGCCGTTATATCGCTTGCGGCAGGCGGTTTAATTTATTTACTTTTTCGCCCGCACGCGTTATTTTTGTCGTGGCTTTCATTAGACTTGCCCCTTGCGAGGGTTTCTTTTTTCGGTGATATATTTGTTCGCTGTTATCTTGCCGACTTTTTATGGTGTTACGCTTTATGTTTTTCAATGTTTCGTCTGCATTTACCATCAAAAAGAAACGCCGTTTTTATATCGCTTTGCGCGTTTTTATTTGGATGTCTTTGGGAGCTATTGCAATATACAGGACTCGCTTTAGGCACGGGTGACTGTTTTGACTGTGTTGCTTACGCGGTAGGCTGTATGGCCGCCGTGTGCATATATTTTTTAATTAAAAGGAGAAAATCATGAAAAAATCACTATCACTTGTCTTTACCATCGTATTACTTTTAACGTTTGCTTTTCTTGCACTTGGCAGCGGTGAAGACGACAAAACAACCGTAACCACAAATTCGGGCAACCAGGAAACAACAACTACTACCACTACCGAAAATACCAGAAAAGAAGTAAAAGTCGGCGAAACCTTAAACGTTAACGAATTAAAAATTACCTACGACAGCGCCGAAAAATGGAACTCGGGCAATCAGTTTATCAAGCCCGGCGACGGTAAACAGTTTATACGTCTTCATTTAAGCGTTGCCAACGATACCGGCTCTGACCAGTATGTTGGCGGGTTTGAATGTTATGCCGACGGTGAAAAGTGTGAGGCAAGCTATTACGGTGATGATACGCTTGTACTTGAAAAGGTTTCTTCGGGCAGAAAAGTATCGGGATACGTTTATTTTGAAGTTCCCGTAAAGGCCAAAGAAATAGAGGTCGAATACGAAACCTCGCTTTGGACCGACAAAAAAGCCATCTTTATAGTACAACTGTAATTCATTTAACGGCTTTTTTAAATTTATAAAAATTGATAAACAAAAAATAACAGCCGCAAATTTGCGGCTGTTATTTTTAGCTTTATTTTCCCCTTGACAAACCTCACCCATACACCTATAATATTATCATATTTCGTACAGAGCCGAAGGCTATTGCGTTAAGTACGTCGGGACGGGAGTAAAGCCCGGCGGCGAAAACCCAAAACGCGTTTTGGGTTGCGGTATGGCCTTTACATCCGCTGTAAACGGCGGACTCTTTTGTGCAAAAGGGGTCTTTTTTTTATGCGTAAAAGTAATTCTTATTTAGTTAAAATCTGTATTACGGCAATGCTTACCGCCGCCGGTTTTGTGCTTGACCGTCTGCTTGCGATAAGCACGCCTGCGGTTAAAATCAATCTTGCGTTTTTGCCGGCGGTGTTTGCCGCCGTACTGCTGGGTCCTATATACGGCGCCTGCGTTTACGGACTTACCGACCTTATAGGCGCGCTTGTAATGCCCTTTGGACCATATCACCCGGGGTTTACGGTCTGCGCCGCCGTTATGGGCGCGCTTTACGGCATATTTATATACAAAAAAGAAAAAATTAACTTCTTAAGTATTGTTATTCCTGTGGCGATAAACTGCCTTGTTATAGGGCTTTTTATAAATACCGCGTGGGTGAGTATGCTGTACGGAAGTAAAACATACTGGGGCTGGTTTTTATACCGCCTTTTAGAGTACGCCGTACTTGTTCCGGTGCAGCTTGCGCTTGTACCCGCCGTCGTAAAACTGTGTGGTCGCATAAAAGAGCAATTCGGGATTTTTTAAACCGCTGTTTGTACAAAAATACAACCGTTTTGCGCCGCGAACGGCAAAAAAACCAAAGGTTTTTTAAAAAGAGGATGTGAATATTTCACATCCTCTTTCTTTTTGCCCTGCGGCAAAACGCCGTTCGCGGCGAAGCGGCAACAAAATACTCAATTTTTACAACAAAAAAGGACTGCGTTTGGCAGTCCTTTTTAATAATTCCAACCTTATTTCGCAATATCGGTTACGCGGTTTTCGCGGATAATATTAACCTTAATTTGTCCGGGATATTCCATCTCGTTTTCGATTTTGTTTGCTATATCGCGCGCGAGGATGGTCATCTGGTCGTCCGAAATCTGCGCCGGGTTAACTATAATTCTTACCTCGCGGCCTGCCGATATGGCGTAGGAATTATCTACACCGCTAAAGCCGTTGGCAATTTCTTCAAGTTTTTCAAGGCGTTTAATGTAGTTTTCGATGTTCTCACGTCTGGCGCCCGGTCTTGCCGCCGAAATGGCGTCCGCCGCCTGAACAAGGCAGGCAATAACCGTCTTGGCTTCAACCTCGCCGTGGTGGGCGTGAATGGCGTGAATAACCTCTTCGCTTTCCTTACAGCGTTTTGCCCACTCAACGCCAAGTTGAATGTGCGAACCTTCCTGTTCGTGGTCAACCGCCTTGCCTATGTCGTGCAAAAGACCCGCGCGTTTGGCAAGCGCCACGTCAGCGCCAAGCTCCGCCGCCATAAGACCGCACAGGTAACTAACCTCGAGCGAGTGGTTTAACACGTTTTGACCGTAAGATGTCCGGTAATGCAGTTTACCAAGCAACTTAACAAGGTCGGGGTGAAGCCCGTGAACGCCCGAATCAAGCAGCGCCTTTTCGCCCTCGTGTTTAATAACACGCTCGACCTCGTTTGTGGCTTTTTGTACCATTTCTTCAATGCGAGCCGGGTGAATACGGCCGTCGACAATAAGCTTTTCAAGTGAAAGCCGTGCGATTTCACGGCGAATCGGGTCAAACGACGATACGGTAATGCTTTCGGGCGTGTCGTCAATAATAAGGTCAACGCCGGTGGCGTTTTCGATGGCGCGAATATTACGCCCTTCGCGGCCGATTATGCGGCCCTTCATTTCGTCGTTAGGCAGCTCCACAACCGATATGGTCGCTTCGCTTGAGTGGTCGGCTGCACAACGCTGAATAGCCTCGCTTATGATCTTGCGCGCGGCCTCGTCCGATTCTTCTTTAAGTTGTTTTCGAGCCGTTTCGATTTTAAGCGCCTTTTCGTGGTTAAGTTCGCTGTCAAGAAGCGAAAGCAGATGGTCTTTAGCTTGCGAGGCGGTAAAGCCGGATATTCTCTCTAACATATCCATCTGGCTCTTTTTAAGCGCCTCGGTTTCGGCCATTTTGGCTTCTACTTCTTTTTGTTTAGAAGCTATTAACTCTTCTTTCTTTTCAAGGTTCTCAAGCTTGCGGTCAAGCGCCTCTTCCTTTTGCTGATAGCGGTTTTCCTGGCGCTGAACCTCTTTGCGGCGCTCTTTAAGGTCGTTTTCGGTTTCGGTACGAAGACGGTGGATTTCGTCCTTCGCTTCAATAAGCGCCTCTTTTTTCTTGGCTTCGGCGTTGTTCATGGCGTCGCTTAAAATTTTCTTTGCCTGTTCTTCGGCAGAGCCTATAACGTTTGCATCGGTCTTTTTTCTAACAATACTGCCAACAACAAAGCCTACTATTGCCAAAACTACTGCCGGGATAATTGCAAAAAGCAGGTTTACTTCGGGCATAAATAATGCACCTCCAAAAATATATTAACTTCTGTTGAGCGGTCTTTTGTTATGCCGCTTCGGGCCGAAGATACGCCCGGATAAAAATAATTGATTTTATCGGCTGTTTCACCAAGTATATTATCTATTATATTTTATTATAAATAGCACGGCTTGTCAAGAGAAATGACAAAATATTGTATAACATAAAATCGGCACAACATCATTTTGTATGATTAAATAGATATTGAATTTTGATATAATATGGGTTAAAATAAGTATAATTACAAAGTGTGAGGTATAAAATGTTTAGCTCAAACACCATAATTTCATGTCTTTTGTTTGTGGCAGGTTTAGTTTTACTTATAAAGGGCGGCGACTATTTTGTAGACGGCGCCGTCGGTATCGCCCACCGCTTCCGCCTGCCCGAGGTACTTATCGGCGCGACGGTGGTGTCTATCGGCACGACTCTGCCCGAGGTCATGGTATCTACCCAGGCGGCGGCAGCCGGCAACGGGTCGATAGCCTACGGCAACGCCATAGGTTCCTGCATTTGCAACACCGCCCTTATAGCCGCCGTCACCATAGCGGCGTTAAGCCCCAAGGTAGATAAAACCACCTTTAGGGTTCCTACGCTGTTTTTCTTTATCGCCCTTGCGGTTTACTACTTTAATGCCTATGTCTATGGCGATTTTACACGTTTGGGCGGCATAATTTTGCTGGTTATATTTGTGGTATATATGGTAATTTCGGTTAAAACCGCTTTTGCCGACAGCCGCATTAAAGCCGCAGTCGAGCCCGCCGAAGCCGACCCTGCCCCCGTGCCCGCCGCAAAATCTTCGCTTATAAAAGAGATAATTTTGCTTATAGCCGGCGCGATGTTTATAGCCATAGGCGCAAAACTGCTTGTGGATAACGGCACCGTAATCGCCAAATGGCTGGGTGTTCCCGACAGCGTAATAGCCCTTACCTTTGTGGCCATTGGCACCTCGCTTCCCGAACTTGTAACCGCCATTTCCGCTCTTGTTAAAAGGCACGGCGCACTTTCTCTCGGTAATATAGTGGGGGCAAACCTGTTTAATCTGGTGCTTGTCAGCGGTCTTGCCGTAACCGTATCGCCCTTTCAAATACCCGCCGAAAAAACCTTTAGCGGTATAAATTCCTCGCTTTTAATCGACCTTCCGCTGGTCGGCGTTATAATGCTCGCCTTTACCTTGCCCGCCTGTTTTAAGGGCAAAATTCCGCGGTGGATAGGCATAGTTTTGCTTGTAATATACGCCGCCTTTTGCGTTTACCAGTTTGCGTTTTAGCGGCTTTGCCGCGGTTATGAGTGCCTGCGGCACGCTAAATTCGCCTTCGGCGAGCTAAATAATGCTTTGCATTGCTAAATCGGGCTACGCCCGGCTAAATTCGGCTTCGCCGAGCGGAATATATAATGTAGCTATCGCAAAGCGATAATTTAGCTGCCGCGCAGCGGCAATTTCGCTGTCCCGTAGGGACAATTTAGCTATCGAGCGTAGCGAGATAATTTAGCTGTTGGCAACTACACCGCAAATCATAACTGTACACTGTAAACCAAAAAAACCTCCGACGATGTCGGAGGTTTTTTGTTTTATTTTTAACCTGTTATTCAAAATTGTGCGGCTCGGTTTCGCCCGGGTCGTTTTGTGCAGGCGCCTGCGCCTTAACTATCGGGTAATCGTCGGGGAAGAAGGTGTACATCAAAAGATATACCGCGTCGGCGTCGGTTACTTGTCCGTCGCCATCGAAGTCGCCCGGTTGATTTAATGGGTAATCTTCGGGGAAGAAGGTATTCATTAAAAGATACACCGCGTCGGTATCTGTTACAAGACCGTCATCGTCCATATCGCCCGGAACAAGCAAGATTTCCGCAAAAACATAAGTGCCTAAACTATTTATTTGGAATAGCTCTAAACCTTCTAAATAAAAAGATTCCATTTCGGTAAAACTTTTATCTTCCGCAACGTAAAGCACGCGGCATTTATTAGGATTCATACCCTCGGGCGGTATCATAACCACTACCACCGGTTCCGCAATTTCAACCTTCTCGCCGTCTTTGGTAAGCGATATATCGTAAACTGCCATAATATCGTCTTTATACAATTCGGGTAGCCGGTCAAAGGTCGGCTCTATCGGTTTTACTGTAAGAATTGTTCCTTCTTCAAAAGTATCCGGTGGCGCTATTACCATAGCATCATCGCTTACTATTTGCTGTGCAAATACAGTAGGAACATCCAGCAGCCAGTCATTACCGTACTGTTTAACGAGGGCTTCCCAATTTTCTTTTGTTCCGTAATAGCTTATGGCTTGCAGGTTAGTGCAGTCGGCAAATGCGTCTTCTCCGATAGTGGCAACACTGCCGCCGACGGTTAAGTTTGTCAGCCCTGTGCAGCCATAAAAGGCATCGTAACCAATGAATTCTACACTATTTGGAATAGTAATATCGATTAGTGAAGTACAATTCATAAATGCGCCGCTATCAATATACAAAACCGAATCCGGCAAAACAATTTCGTTAAGGCCGGTGCAATTGGCAAATGCCACCGGGCCAATACCTTCAACTTTACCTTCGATAATAATTTTTTCAATGTTTTCGCAGTTATTAAATGCAAAAATAGGTATATATGTGCTGTCGGTAATGGTTACCTTCTTCAAAACAGGAATATTATAGGTTTCAATGATCGGTTCGTCCGGGTCATCACCGTAAAAATACTGTTGTGTTGCCACACCAGCAGGATAACTGCTTCCAAAAATATAGCCAAACGGATATTGAAAGGTATCTTCTTCATTATGACGTTTGTCACCTACAAAGGGTATGGATAGTTCCTGTAAAGGAACACCGCCTAATGCACCTATACTAATACTTGTAACACTGTTTGGCAGAGTTAAACTTTTAAGATTATTGCAGTTTAGAAAAACATATTCACCTATGCTCTGCAAGCCGTTTTCTATTTCAATGTTTTCAAGTTTAGAACAGCCAGCAAATGCATAATTATCGATTTTAGTAACACTGCCAGGTATTATAATATTAACAAGACGTAGGCAGCTACTAAACGCAGAGTTACCAATGTTATTAACGCCGTTTTCTAACGTAATGTTAGTTAAAGCCCAACAACCATCAAATGCCATGGTGTCAATAGTTGTAACACTTTTAGGAATTGTAATACTTGTTAGATTGCGGCAACGATAAAAGGCAAGTTTCCCAATGCTTGTTACATCGTTTGGAATAATACTTGTTTGGCATCCGAATATTAAAGCTTTACTGCTTTTTTCTATTATACAATTATTCTCACAGTAATAAGCGGGATTATCTTCTGAAATTGTAATACTTTTTAAATTGTCGCAGCCATCAAAGGTGTTAGCATTTATGGTTGTTACACCACTTCCAATAGTGACACTCGTCAAAGCACCACATAGTTGAAATTCATGATCCCCGAGGCTTTTTACACCGTTTCCAATTACAATATCGGTTAGACCTGATTGCGAAAATGCCGCACAACCAATTTCTGTAATACTATCAGGGATATTTATGTTTGTAAGTTTAGAACAAGCATAGAACGCTTCTCTTCCAATGCTTGTAACACCGTTTTCAATTACAACACTTTGAAGATAGTAACATGATGCAAATGCTTTAAAATCAATAACTTTAACACTGCCGGGAATAGTAATATTTGTTAGCGAAGATTCGAGCAAAAAGGCTTGTCTGCCAATTTGAGTTACGGGTTTGCCGTCAATTGTGTCAGGTATAACAATATCAGCATCACTGCCACCATATTCAGTAATGCAAACTTCGGTATTATTGTTAATCAAGTTATAATAGTAATCACCGCTTTTTAAGGCAAGCGCTGTTATGGGCAATATTGCAAATAAAGTTACAATCATTATTAAGGATAACAAAACGGAAATAATTTTTTTACCTGATTTTCGCATTTTTCTACCTCCAAAACTTTGTTATGAATATTATAATCTACTTTATAAAAAAGGTCAATGTATTTCACAAACAAAAAACTCTGGCCGTTCGGTCAGAGTTTTTTAGTTTACAGTTTACAGTTATGATTTGCGGCAGAGCCGCAAAGTTATGATATGAGTTCCTTTTAGCGTGCCGAAAGGCACTCATAACTTGGCGCAGCCAATCATAACGCGCGTTAGCGCTTATAACGTTTCGCCGTGGCGGAACTCATAACTGCGGCATAGCCGCCCCGTCGGAGGTTTTTGTTTTAGGTTTTAATTACTGTTCGGCGTTGTTGGCTTCGACCTTAAGCGAGGCGGAATAGTATTTGCCGCTGCGGTAGAGCTTTACGGTTACGGTAGAACCTACCTTGCAGTCTTTAATGGCGTCGGAAAGCTGGGTGTAATTGGTTATTGTTACGCCGTTAAATTCGGTAATTATATCGCCGCGTCGAATACCGCTGTTTTCGGCGGGACTGCCCGAAGCTACGCTGTTTACAACGGCGCCTTCGGGGTAGCCGAGTTGCTTTAGGGTGTCGGCGGTGTAGCGCTGGCTTATCTCTATGCCCACATAGGGGGTAGGTTGGTCTTTTTTGGCGATGATTTTATCGCAAATCTCTTTAACCGAGTCAACCGGGATAGCAAAGCCGATGCCTTCAATTTGGGTCGAAACAAGTTTAGAGTTTGTAATACCTATAAGTTTGCCCTGGTCATCGAAAAGTCCGCCGCCCGAGTTACCGGGGTTTATGGCGGCATCGGTCTGAATAAGGTTCATAGTGCCGCCGCTTTCGGTGGCAACCGAGCGGTTAAGACCGCTGATAATGCCGCTTGTTACCGAATTCATAAACTCAATACCGCCGGGGTTACCTATTACTACTGCGTTGGCTCCAAGTTTAAGGTTGGAAGAGCTGCCCAGCTCTACCGCGGGAAGTCCTGTTTTATTTACCTTTAATACCGCAAGATCGGTAGAAACGTTGTAGCCTACAATGGTGGCGCTTACCGCCTCTTTGGGGTTGGAAGCGAAGAACACCTCAACCTTGGAATTCTGCGAGCCAAGCGCATATTCAATTACGTGGTGGTTGGTAATAATATAGCCGTCCGAAGAATATATGACGCCGCTGCCTTCGCCGCCTGCTTCTTGCGAGCCGCCGAAGAAAGAGGTTACCGAATAGGTGGTGCGAACGCTTACAATGCTTTGGGTGCATTTTGCGGCCACCGCCTGCGCAAAGTTGTCGGCGGTGCCGTTTATTGTAATGCTTTGCTGCGAGGTGTTTTGGATTGCGCTTTGGGTTGTATCGGTTGCGCCGTCGTTATTTATATCTACGTACATCATAAAACAGCCGGTCGCCGACATCGCGCCTATTACCGCTGCGCAAATTGCCGCAATAATAACAACGGCGGCGCTGTATTTTTTATTTTTAGATGCCTTTGCGGGTTTTGGCGGCATATAACTGTATACGCCGTTTGGTGTAAAAGTTTGATGGTCTTGGGGCGCCGTTTGCGGCGCGTCGGCGTCAGAATGCCCAGCCGCCGTTTCGGGCGGCGCCGGGGTTTCGCCGACCGTAGCAACCGGGCTTACCGCGGGGTTAAATACCGGCTCGTCCTCGCTTTTCCCGGTGGCGGGGGTATAGCCGTTTGTATTATTATTGTTTTCCATAAAAATGCTCCTTTTCTGGTTTTGTACATTTATATTATTACGCGAACCTTAACGGTACTTTAAAAATCATACCCGTTTTAGCACATTATTGTAAAAAATATACTTAAAATGTCAACGGTCAGTATTTTCTTCGATGAATTTTTACCTCGTCGCCGTCTTTTTTAACCTTGCGCAAATCTTTGGTCAGCGAAAACGCCAGCCGAATTATTAAAAACGCCGCGGCGGCTATTATAATTATTACCAAAATTATAAAGAAAATATTCTCACCGCCGCCGCCTGAAGCGGTTGCGCTGTCGATTTTAAGAGATTTTATATACTCTTCGGTGAGCTCAGCCGCGCTTTGGTCGTAACTGCCGCCGTAATTAAAGCAAGCGCTGTATAAATAACCGTTTTTAACCGTAAAATACTGAAAAGTATAAAAGTTGCCGCCACTGTCGCTTGAGGTGGTCGCAAGTTGTATATAGACCGTATCGCCAACCCGCAAAATTTCGTAATCTTTATAATCTTTGGGCAAAACTTCGCCTGCTAAGGTGTTAATGCCGTCCTCTCCAAGGTCTGAAAGATTATTAAGGTTTTGCGAAAAGGTGGTTTGCCTGCACATTATAATTATTTGTTTGGTGTTATCGTCGTTTAGCGCAAAATAAATTATACCGTTTTTTTGCAGATAATTATCAAAAGCCTTTTCGCTGTAGCCTATTTTTTCTAAAAGATCTTTGTTGCTGTGCGAATTACTCGCCGTAAGTTCAAAAAAACCTTTGGGCGTGGTAAAACTAACTCCGTGCTCGCGGTCGGAAAAAGCCGCGGCGGGTGAACACAACGCCGTGCATAAAAATATTACCGTAAGCAAAACGCCCCAAAATCTTTTCACAGTATTCCTCCCTGCAGTTTTGCTGCCGTAACGGTGTTTTTAAGCAACATGGTTACGGTCATAACACCTACGCCGCCCGGCACCGGAGTAATTTTAGAAGCCTTATTTACTACCTTTTCAAAATCTACGTCGCCGCACAGTTTACCGTCCGCCGTGCGGTTAATGCCTACGTCAATAACCACCGCGCCACGTTTTACCATATCGGCTGTAACAAATTTGGGCTTACCAACCGCCGCTACCAAAATGTCGGCAGACCGTGTAATCTCTTTAATATTTTCGGTTTTCGAGTGGCAAACCGTAACGGTAGCGTCGGCTTTCATTAAAAGCATTGCCATGGGCTTGCCCACTATGTTGCTGCGTCCGAGTACCACACAGTTTTTGCCCGCAATTTCTACATCCGAGTATTTAAGCAGTTCCATAACGCCAGCAGGGGTACAGGGGAGAAAGACGGGGTCGCCCAGCATAATTTTGCCCACGTTGTAGGGGTTAAAAGCGTCGACGTCCTTATTCTTATCTATGGCGTTTATAACCTTTTGCTCGTCAATATGTTTCGGCAGCGGAA
>CADBUL010000111.1 GCA_902797875.1 Oscillospiraceae bacterium
TCAATAACCTTATTTGTATCGATAAGCGGTGTGGGGTGTTTATACTCGGGCGCCAGCCTGTAACTGAAATTGATAACGGCAAAGCCGCTTTCGGCAAGGCTCATACAGTAAAACTGCATAATCTCTTTATTGCCGTAAACCCAGCCGCCGCCGTGAATACTTACTATTACCGGAAGTTTACCGTCAGCGTTTTTGGGGCGGTAAACGTCAAGTATGTTTCGCTCGTGTTCGCCGTAACTTATATTATCAAATCGCACGACGCTTTCGGGTGTTTTTAATCCCGCGTTGCGCTTTTCATCGTCGATTTTGTTACTTGCACAAAATTCGCCCAACGATCTTATATAAAACATTTAATAATCCACCTTTGTGCAATACAAAACTACGCTAAAAGCGCCCTCATATCTTCTATAAATGCATCGTCGCAGTCAAGCGCGTTTATGCACCCTAACGTCTTTTCGTAAGAAATCTTTGCTGCCATATTTACAAGCTGTTTGGCACATTCGGGTGAATCGCCGTAAAGCATACTAAGCGCTTCTCTTACATAAAAGCCTATTCTTACGGGGTTTTCGTCTTCGGGTTTAATTCTGCCAAAGGACTTTGAAATAGCCATTGCCTTTTCAAAACCGTCGGTGTCCACCGCCATCTTTTTTTGGTAAAAGTCAACGTTTTGACCTCTCGAACGGCTTTCGACCGCAGAGCAAATTCTGTAATGGTTTATGATTTCATCGATAAATACAAATTTGCCGGGATATGCGCCGTATCTAAGCCAGGTGTTAGCATCTTCCGAAACCGGTTCACCGGGGAAGGGCTCTTTTAGGGCCAAGCTTGTCCTGACCGCGGTACACGAAGTTAAGTTTGTGTAATTCTTCTTGTTCGAAATACCTATCCATGCGTCTTCGCCTTCAAGAATGTCTTTATGGTGACCGCTGATAATTTCGCGTACCGACAGGCAGATTTCCTCTTCGTCTACAACCCGGTCGTTTTCGTCTATAACATCAAAGCTCATATAAACAACGTTGGTATCTTTATCGGCAAATTTCTCCCTTACAAGTTCAAGGCGTTTGGGGTGAGAAATATCGTCCGAATCGTTAAAAAGAATAAAGGGCGCGCCAATTTCATTTGCATATTCAATGCCGACGTTCCTCGCCTTGCCGGCGCCGATATTCTTTTCAAGATGAATAATATGAACCTTGTCTTTAAGATCGGCTTCAATTTCATCAAGAGCTTTTGCGACCCTTTCATTGTCCGAAAAGTCGTCAATCATAATAAGTATCCAGTTGGTATCGGTTTGATTTTTGATAGAATCAACCGACAGCGCCAAATGGCGCAGTTCCATATCATTTCCGGATATTTTAACAGGCATTATAAACGCCGGACTGTTATTCATTTTTATTCACCTCAATATTATTGCAACGGTATCATTTGTTTTAGTTTGCTTTTATAAACGGCGTCACAATCAAGCGACTCGATATGTTTAAGGGTTTGTTCTTTTGACATACCAAAAGCTAAGTCAATTAACTCTGCGGCACCCTCTTCATACTCTCCGTAAAGCATACTCAAAGCAAGACGGATTAAAAATGCCAACCTTATTTTCGGAATCTCTTGGGGCGATACGCTTCTAAATCGCAATGCAATTTGTGCGGCTTGTTCAAAGCCTTCTTGATCCACCCTTGATTTAATTTTATAAAAATCAGCGTTTTGACTGCGAGAGCGACTTTCGATCCCCGAGCATATCCTGTAGCGGTTTTTAATATCCCTTATATACGCAAACTTTCCGGGGTAGGCGCCGTATCTGAACCATGCGTGTGTATCCTCTGAAATGGTTTGCAGCGGGAAAGGTTCCCTAAAAGCCAGCCAAGTCCTGACAGCCGTACAAGATGTCAGGTTGGTATAGTTTTTTCTGGTTGAAAGACTGATCCAGGCATTTTCGCCCTCGGATATGTCCTTTTGATGTCCGATAAGGATATCTTTAACCGACATACAAATACTATCCCACGGCACCGGGTCATCGTTTTCATCAATCACATCAAAACTCGAATATACCACGTTGACTTTATCGTCAGAACCGAATTTCTCCCGTACTGTTTCCAGCCATCTCGGGTGGGGTAAATCGTCCGAATCATTATAAAGGACAAAAGGTGCGCCGATATTGTTGGCATAGGAAATAGCGATGTTTCTTGCCATACCGGTTCCCACATTTTTCTCTAAACGAATGATATGTACTCGTTCTTTTAACCTCGTTTCTATTTCATCAAAAGCGGCGGACACGTTTTCGTTGTTGGAAAAATCATCTACCATAATCAAAATCCAATCGCTATCCGTTTGATTCTTTATGCATTCGACCGACATCATTAAATGACGCAGTTCCAGTTCGTTTCCGGAAATTTTAACAGGCATAATAAATGCCGGGGTATTGTTCATAAGATATCAACCTCAATGCAAATTAATCGTTTTCAGTCATGGATGTTGCCACGGTGAATTCTTCGTGACAACGCGCACACTCAAAGGTCATTACAGTCTGTCCGTTTTCAAGAACTTCTTCTTTTCCGCCGTTAAAATCGTGACCTAAAGGCGGCAAAGCTTCGGACTGTGAATCGGAATACTGCTTATCCTCGTCCTCGAACGTTGCTGTATAGGTTTTCTGTCCTTCTTGATTGCACGTCGCTGCTGTTTCAGAGATGCTTAATGTGGCAGGAA
>CADBUL010000112.1 GCA_902797875.1 Oscillospiraceae bacterium
CGTCACGACCTGTCATATAGCTTGAAAGCAGACATCTGCCCGAAAAAGAGACACACATAGCTCCGTGACAAAAGGCTTCAAGTTCAAGGTCGGGCGGGGTGTTTTTGCGGATATTTTTAATTTCTTCTAACGATAATTCACGCGCAAGGACTACCCTTTTTGCGCCCAATTCGTAAAAGGCGTTGGCGGTTTGGTGGTTTACGATACCTGTTTGCACCGAGATATGAAGCGGAACATCAGGAGCATGCTTTTTAATAAGCTGCATGGTGCCCAGGTCTGACGCGATTATGCCGTCGGGAGACAGCGCGGCGAGTTGTTCCAGGTAACCCGGCAGGCGCTCCATCTCGTCGTCGTGCGGCAGGGTGTTGCATGTAACATAAACCGAAACACCGCGTTCGTGGGCGTATTTTATACCCTCAGCCAGCTCGTCAAGGTCGAAATTAGGCGAAGAGGTTCGCATGCCGAACTCCTTGCCTGCTAAATATACCGCGTCGGCGCCGAAATCTACCGCCGCCTTAAGGCGTACCAAATCGCCCGCAGGTGAAAGAATCTCAAAACCGGTCAATGACTTAGCCACTTTCCTTCCCTTTTCAATTTCGCGATTATATTATTATGCTCTTTGTAGGTGGAGGTATAATAGAAATTCATATCTTTATCGGTTACGAAGTAGGTGCACTTAAAGTCCGCCTGGGGCGAAAGAGCCGCTTTTATGGCGTTTAGGCTTGGCGAACACAACGGTCCGGGCGGAAGCCCCTCGTGCGTATTAGTGTCGTATCTGCCGCTGCCGTAAGGGTATTTAGCCGTGGGAGAAGAACCGAGATATTTTGGCTCGTCCCACGAAAGTCGGTTGTAAAACACCGCCGCAACCTTGGGCATCTCTTCGGGTGAAGCCGAAGCCTCCATTTCGACAATCGAAGCCATGGTCATAATTTCGTGGACGGTGTATCCGCGTTTTTCGGCCTGGCGTTTCATATCGTCGGTCCAATTTTTGTCGGCTTGTTTTATCATTTTTTGAAGTGCTAATTTTGCGCACTCTTTTGAATCATAGTTGTAAAAACGGTAGGTATCGGGGAACAAATATCCCTCAACCTTATAATATACGCGTTGATCGGGAACCGTCTTTGTAATCTCGTAATCTTCGATGTCGTACTCGGCAATCGCTCTCTTAAAATCGGCGCGGGTGCATACGCCCTTGTTTTCGAGTATCTTCATAATATCGTCGACCGACGATCCTTCGGGGATGGTAACGTCAACCGCGTTGTTAATCTGACCCTCTTTTTGAAGCGCGGCGGCAATATCTTTATAACCCGATTCGTTTGAAATGGTGTAAACACCGTACTTGAATGAGCCGTCCACACCCTTAAGCCGACAATAAATTCTAAACATAAGCGGACTGTTTATAATTCCGCTGTTGTGTAATTCGGTAGAAATCTGGTAGGTGGTAGAACCTTCGCTAATATCAACCGTAACATCTTCACCGGTGTTTCCAAAGCGGATACCCACAAAGTCGCTTATGAAGACAATCATACAAACCGCCAAAAGTACCGCCGATAAAATAACGGCGCAAACCGAAATCAACGCCTTAATTTTGCGCTTTTGTTTGCGGGATTTTTGTTTTTTAGTCTTTTTGTCTGCGACATTTTCAAGGTGCTCTACGGCACCTTTTGATGGGTCGTAGCTGAAAATATCGGTTGCGGTTTCATTTTTTTCGGGCTGTTGTGAAGTAGCGTCTTTTATGTTGTTATCGTCCATAAATTTACCTTTCCTGATAAATTTTTCTGTTTTCTTGCTTTTTGCGTATTTTTTGCGAATTCCTTATAAAACTATCGCTTACTATCGTATCTACGGCGCGGTCAAATCTGCCGTGGTGCATATTCATTTTGAAATCTTCGCTGTAACAAATACCTACGGCGCTGCCTGTATAGTTAGACATATAACGGTCATAATACCCCTTGCCGTACCCGAGACGGTAACCGCTTGCCGAGAACATAAATGCAGGTACAAGCATAAGCGTTTTTTCAAAAGAGGTTACAACGGGGGCGTGTTCATCGGGTTCAAGCACCCCGAAGGCGCCGGGAGAAAGCTCGTCCAGAGAGTTTATGTAATGAAACTGCATTTGTCTTGTATAAGGCACACAACGCGGCACCGCTACCCTTTTGCCGTCTTTGAATGCGTTTTTAATTATCTGCACGGTATCTACCTCTATCGGGGTAGAAACATAAACCATAACCGTATCGCACGAACGGTACTGGTAAAGCTTTTTTACCATAAAGGCGACACGCGCGTCCTTTTCGCCTTTAACTACGGGGTCCATCTCGCGGCGGCGTTTTTTACACTGCTCGCGAAGGTCTATCTTGTATTTTCGAATATCTATTCCGTACATATCATAGATTCCTTAACCATGACTGCGGTTTTTGTATCGATAAGCCTTTCAATAAGCCGAAAGCCAAACTGATATACCGCCCCTGCCGAGCGGCCTGTAATTATGTCGCCGTCACAAACCGCCTGGGCGTCCTGCAAAACGGCGCCCGTAAGCTTATCTTCAAAACCGGGATAACAGGTAGCTTTTTTACCTTTTAGCAGTCCCTTTTCACCTAAAATCGATGGCGCGGCACAAATAGCACCTATAACTTTACCGTTTTGCGCGGCAAAATCAATAGCGGCGTTCACGGTAGAATTATCTTTAAGATTGGTCGTTCCGGGCATACCGCCTGGAAGAACAAGAGCGTCCATATCATTAAAACCTTTTAGCTGGTCGGTTTTAATTTGACACTTTACGGTAACGCCGTGGCTACCGGTAACGTCAAGCGATTCTACCCCAACAAGCAAGCATTTCAGCCCTGCGCGGCACAGCATATCGTAGGTTACAAGCGCTTCGCTTTCTTCAAAGCCGTTTGCAAGAAAAAAGTATATCATTTAATCACGTCTTTCACTAATTTAAGTATGTCTGCCGAAATTTCTTCGCGCGGTCGGGGTTTCCCGTCCTTTGCGCAAGAAACTACCTTCCAATTTAGTTTTTTGCAGGCATAGTTTGCCACTTCACGGCAGTTTTGCAGATATTCGCAGTTGTTTTCGTGAATATCGCGTTTGGCTTCGTCGCCGCCGTAACGCGAGGTAATAAGAGCCGAAGAAATATCGTTTGGCATATCAAGGAAAATCACCAGATCGGGTTTTGGTATTTTAACCTTATTAAATTCAAACTCGTAAAGCCAATCGATATATTCGTCCCAGCACTCTTTTGGCAGTTTAGACGCCTGGTGCAGAATGTTCGAGGTGGTATAACGGGCGCTTAAAAGTATGCCGCCGTTATTATAAAACTCTTCCCAGGTAGTCTTAAAACTTGCAAAACGGTCAACCGTAAAAAGAATTGAGGCGCCGTAGGCGTTAACGTCGTCGGGATTTTTTCCGAATTCACCGCCTAAATACATTTTCAGGGGTTCCGCCGCAGGAGAATCGTAATTAGGGAACGAGAGGGTTCTGAATTTGGCGTCGATTTTTTTCAAAGACCGTTCAAGTAATTGCAGTTGAGTAGACTTGCCGCTGCCGTCAAGACCCTCTA
>CADBUL010000113.1 GCA_902797875.1 Oscillospiraceae bacterium
ATCGGGCATTTTCGGCGACACGATTTACAAAAAAGAGTGCGTGCGGAAAATAGACTCTCTTAAACAGATAGAAGATGACGCCGAGCGCGAGGCCAAGACCCGACGCGCTTACGGTATAAACATTTATTACGGGTTGGCGGCGCTGATGCTTTTTCAAATCGCCGCAGACCTGATATTATTCGGAATATAATTATTTCAGGAGGTATTAAAATGAAAGTAAGAAAAGCAGTAATCCCCGCGGCGGGCCTTGGCACAAGGGTATTACCGGCGTCAAAGTCGATACCCAAAGAAATGCTCCCGATTGTCGACAAGCCCGCAATCCAGTACATAGTGGAAGAGGCGGTTGCGGCGGGATTAACCGAAATTCTCATAATCACCAACCGCGGTAAGGTGGCTATCGAGGACCACTTTGACCACAGTTTCGAGCTTGAAGCGGCGCTTAGCAAAAATCCTGAAAAAGCCGAGATTTATAAAAGTGTTCAAATTCCCGCGAACCTTGCCAATATAACCTTTATCCGCCAAAAAGAAACCGGCGGACTCGGTCACGCCGTGCTTAAAGCCAAACAGTTTATAGGCGGAGAGCCTTTTGCGGTGCTTTACGGCGACGACGTTATTTTGGGCGAGGACCCCTGTGTGGGACAACTCTGCCGCGCTTACGAAGAGTATGGTAAGGGCGTTGTAGGCATAAAAGAGGTTACACCGCAGCAAATCAAAAAGTATTCGAGCATGAAGGTCTCTCCCTTAAAAGACAACCTTTATGAAATTACCGATATGATAGAAAAGCCTAAAACCGACGCTGATATTTTTTCGTTGTTTTCTATTTTGGGCAGATGTGTTTTGCCGGCCGAAATTTTCGAAATTTTGGAAAACACTCCCAAGGGCGCGGGAGGCGAACTGCAGCTGACCGACGCCATGAAGACCCTTTCACGTACAAAGGGTATGGTGGGCGTAGACTTTACCGGCACGCGTTACGATATGGGTAATAAATTCGGCATTTTGAAGGCTAACATAGACGTTGGACTTTCTCACCCCGAAACCAAAGAAGAACTGGCGGCATACATTAAAGAAATCGCCAAAACGCTGTGAGAGAGTATAAATATCTTTTAGTAGACGCCGACGACACGGTTTTTGACTTTTTGGCGTGCGAGGCTGCCGCTATAAAGTCGGTTTTAGCAAGATACGGTTTGCCGCACGATACAAAAACCGTAAACGCCTATTCAAAAATAAACCTTAAATACTGGAAGGCATTCGAACGCGGCGAAATAAAAAGAGAAAGCATTTTTTTGGGCAGGTTCAAAGAGTTTCTCGCGTTAATAAATAGCGACGTCGAACCGATGAAAATTAACGACGATTATTTTGCGGAACTTTCCAACCGGGCGGTTTTAATGCCGGGCGCATTGCAAACGCTGAGTTACCTTGCAAAAAAATACCGGGTGTTTATTACCACCAACGGCGTATCGGCTACCCAGATTAAAAGAACCAACGATTCGGGGGTGGCGGACCTGGTCGAAAAAATCTATATTTCCGAAGACATAGGCTTTCAAAAGCCGTCAGCGGAGTATTTTGATTTTGTGCTCAAGGATATAGGACAGCTCGACCGTTCGCGGTATCTTATAATAGGCGACAGCCTCACAAGCGATATTTTAGGCGGCATAAACGCCGGTATAGATACCCTTTGGGTAAATGTGAGGGGCAACCCCGCTTCGGACGATATAAAGCCGACCTTTACGGTAAACAGTTTTACAAGTTTACAAAAAATACTATAAAAAATGCGCGGTTTGAATTTTCAAACCGCGCTTAAATTTTTTAACTAATCGCTAACGTGACCGGTACCGCCGCAAACCCTGCATTTTACGATTTTAGAGCCTTCACAATAATTGCAAATCTCATAACCGTACATACTCTTATCGGAGGTTGCCGTGCACTTTTTACACTTAACCTTGCCTATGCCGTCGCATTGTATACATTTTCCTGAACCCCGACAGGTGGTACAATCTATGGTCTCTTTTTCGTTACTATCGGGTTTGTTGGTTGTAATTTTGCCTTTTCCGTTACAGTCGGGACATATACCTTTGCCGCTGCAGTTGGAACAGCCTATCGGGTCGTAGACGGTACCGCCGCAAACCGAGCAAACAAGCTTGCCGCGCCCTTTGCAGGTGGGGCAGGCGTAAAAACCTTCGCCGTTGCATTTTTTGCATATCGGCGCGTTGGGGTCAACCGGCAGATTAACCGACGTAACAAGTTCGCTTGGGGTTGTTTCTTTAGACGAGGTTATCGAGTTAAGGTAAGAAAGCGAATCGTTGAATTTTATTGTCGAGGTGCAGTTAACCGAGTTGGCGGTTAAAAACCTGTCGACCAGACTTTTCATTTGAGTACCCATATTTTCTATATCAAGGCTACACGAAGAGGTCCTTGCGCACTCAATAGAGATTTCTCCGCCGTCAACAAACAGTTTTTTTTGCAAACACGAATCCAAAAAGTTGTTAAGCAGCTCTTTTGGCGAGGTAAGGTCGGTCTTTTGGGTGGTATTAAGGTTTTCGCCGTTATCGTTTCGGGCGGTCGCTATAATATGGGCTTTGTTGTTAAAATAATACATAAGCGCCGCGTCTTTATTCGCTTTAACCGTAATAACCGCCGCGTAAGAATCGGGCATAACCGTTTCGTTAAACTGTAAATTACAGCCCGAAAAGGCGCAAACCGACAGCGCCGCAAACAATATTAAAGAAATAATCTTTTTAAGCATTTATGTACCTCTTCAAGCTATTTTGGTGTTTACAGTATAATACATTAAGAAAAATTAGTCAAGTTTTTGCCTTTTGGCTATTTTTGTAAATAACCTTTTTTCGAATATAAAAATTCCACAAAAATACAATGGCGGTAGCGACTATTTTGGAGATATATTTGTTGGCATCCAAAATATCTACCGCAAGCCACATAATACCCATATTCAAAAACAGTCCTATAACGCTGGCGGCGTAAACCGATAAAATCTCCTGCCAAATCGGTTTACCCGAAGCGCCAAAAAGCAAAACTCTGCCTGTAAGCCAGTTAAAAAAGGTGGCGATAACGTAACCGGTTACGGTTGATATTTCGTAGTGGCACCCTAAATAGGACAAACCGCAAAACACCGCGTATTCGACCGCGGTGGCAATAAGCCCCACTAAACAGTAGCGACAAAAATCTGAAAACAGTCTGTTTTTTTCGGTTTTATTTTTCATCTATATTTTTGGTCTTTTCACTTATTATATAGCGCGGACGCGCCTTAACCTCAAGGTAAATTTTGCCCAAGTATTCGCCGATAATTCCTATGCTGATAAGCTGTATGCCGCTTACAAAACAAATTATGCAGGTGGTACTTGCCCAACCCGAAACGGTGTTATGGCAAAGCCACGAAATCAGCGCAAACAGTACCCCTATAAAGCTTAAAGCAGAAACAACCGTACCCAAAAAGGTTATCATTTTAAGCGGTTTTACGCTTAAACTTGTAATGCCGTCTGCCGCAAGCGACAGCATTTTGCGTAAACTGTAGTGGCTTTTGCCGGCAAGACGTTTATTTCGGGTGTAAAAAACGCAGGCGCTTTTGAAACCTACCATCGGTACCATGCCGCGCAAAAACAGGTTAACCTCCCTAAACTCCGAGAGGGCGTCAAGCGCCTTTGAAGAAATAAGACGGTAATCGGCGTGGTTATATATCACGTCGGCTCCCATAAAATGCAAAAACTTATAAAAGCCCTGCGCGGTTGTGCGCTTAAAGATACGGTCGCTTTTGCGGTCTTTTCTAACACCGTAAACAATGTCGCAGCCCTCTAAATATTCCTTTATCATATCGTCTATGGCGTTAATGTCATCCTGACCGTCGCAGTCAATCGAAACGGTAATATCACAAAGACCTCGCGCTTGCATAAGACCCGCCAGAAGGGCGTTTTGATGTCCCCGGTTGCGGCTAAGCGATATACCGCAAAAAATATCGTCGCTTTTTGACAGACTTTCGATAATTTCGTAGGTTTTATCGTAACTTCCGTCGTTTACAAACATAACGCGACTGTTTTCGGATATAACTTCGCCCTTTATCAGCGACCGCAGTTTACCGGCAAACGCGGGGGCGGTAATCGGGAGGACCTCCTCTTCGTTATAGCACGGTATTACAAGATAAAGTGTAGGCTTCATAAGTTTCCTCTTTACATTTTATTTAACCGCAAAAGGCGGTAAAAATTTAAGTTTTATCGCAAAAATTTATCGATAAGTCATTACAACGGGATTATTTTCATACAATTTAACAGCCGTAAAGGGGGTTGATTGTATGAATTTTACCGCTGCAAGGGCGCAAATGATGGGGAAGTACATAGTACGAACGGGCGCCACCGTCCGCGAAGCCGCCGCCGTTTTCAGGGTGTCGAAATCGACCGTACATAAAGATGTTACCCAAAAACTGCAGGAAGTGGATTTCGGACTTTATGAAAAGGTCGCCACTGTTTTGAAAATTAACAAGGCGCAACGCCACATACGCGGAGGAGAAGCCACCAAACAAAAGTATTTAAGGCGGCAGAACAATCCTTAAAACTCGGCTTCGAAACCTATTTCGTCTATTGCTTTGGCAATGTTCCCGTCTGCTACTGCGTCGGGGCAGTTAAAATCTGCCGTTTTGGCGTTTAGGTCGATTTTTACATCGCTCGCGCCAAGGTTTTCAAGCGCCGCTTTAACCGAAGCCGCGCAATGTTGGCACATCATACCGTTAACTGTTATGGTTTTTCGCATTATTTTTCTTCCTTTTGGTAGATTTTTATTCTTTTAAGTCTAAGCGAGTTTAACAGCACCGAAATCGAGCTTAAGCTCATAGCGCCTGCCGCGATAATGGGGGAAAGCAGTAACCCGAAAGCCGGATACAGCGCCCCTGCGGCAACCGGAATTGCAATCGAATTATAGCAAAACGCCCAAAACAGGTTTTGTTTTACCGTTTTTACGGTTTTATACGAGAGTTTTATGGCGGCGGGTATATCGTTAATATCGTTTTTAATAAGCACTATATCCGACGCCTCAAAGGCGATATCGGTACCGCTTGAAAGGGCAATGCCCACAGCCGCCGATTTTAGCGCGGGGGCGTCGTTTATGCCGTCGCCCGCCATAAGTACGGTTTTGCCGTCGGCTTTTAGCTGTTCAACAGTATTTTGCTTGTCCTGCGGGAGCAGCTGCGCGCGATAGTCTTTAATATTAACCTTATCTGCCACGTATTTCGCCGCCGCGTCGCTGTCCCCGGTGAGCATTACAACCGAAATGCCCATACTGTTAAGCGTTTTTATGGCCTTTTGTGCGTTTTCTTTAATTTGGTCGGCAATTACAATGCCGCCTAAGACTATTTTTTCGTCCGCGATAAAGACGGTCATGCGGCCGGCTTGCGCATATTTTTTGGCATGGTTTTTAGCAAGCAGGGTATTTATGCCGTTTTTTTCTAAAAACCTTATGTTGCCCAAAAATATTTTTTGACCGCCCGCGTTGCCGTACATACCGCCGCCGGGCGTTTCGACGACGTCCGAAAATTTTCGGGGTAAAACCCCTTTTTGTTCGGCGTACTTTATAATGGCTGCGCCAAGCGGATGGTTGCTGTTTTGTTCAAGACCGCTCGCAAGCGCAATGACATCTTGCTCGTTTTTGAATGAAAGCACCTTTTCAACCGCAGGCTCACCCTTTGTAATGGTGCCGGTTTTATCAAGCACAACCGTGTCTGTCTCGCAGGCGTTTTGAAGCGCCGCGCCGTTTTTAATTAAAATTCCGCGGGTGGCGCCCACGCCCATGCCTACCGCAATGGCGGTGGGGGTGGCAAGACCCAGCGAACACGGACATGCAATAACAAGCACCGAAACGAAAATATTAAGCGCAAACGAAAAATCTTGGTTTACAATATACCAGATTATGGCGGAAACTACCGCGACGGCTAACACAACCGGCACAAAAATGCCGGCGATTTTATCGGCTGTGCGCGATATGGGGGCTTTTTCGGCGCCGGCGTCTTCAACAAGCTTCAGGGTTTTGGCAAAGGCGGTGCTGTCGCCGTCACATTCCGCTTTGATGTAAACCACACCCGAAAGATTAAGGGTCGCCGCCAAAACCTTATCGCCCGCGCCCTTGCTTTGGGGCAGACCTTCGCCGGTCAGCATACCTTCGTCTACGGTGGTATCGCCCTGCGTGATTATGCCGTCGCAGGGGATTTGCCCGCCTGCCGCAACCATTATAAGATCGCCTTTTTTTATGTCCTGCGCAGGGATGCTCTTTTGGCCCTCGTCGGTAATTAAAACGGCGGACGTCGGCACAAGCGACATAAGTTTTTTAATCGCGTCGCCGGTTTTCCCTTTGGCTTTTTCTTCTATATATCTGCCAAGCAGTATAAGTGAAATAATCATGCCCGCGCTCTCAAAATATGTGGCGTTGGCGGCAAGGCGGTTGCCGGTTATTACAAGAACCGACGAATAGCAGCTGTAAATAAACGCCGTAAGCGTGGAAAGCGCAACAAGGCTGTCCATATTGGGCGATAGGGTAAAAAGCGACTTCAACCCATTTATATAAATGTTAAAACCGCAAATAATCGCGCCCAACGAAAGCGAAAACGCCACAATGCAAAATACAACCGGGTTTTGGCTTTGGCTTAAAAAAGACGGCGCCGCGCCCTCGCCGAAAAGCATGGGCGCCATTGTAATATACAAAAGCGGCACCGAAAAAATAAGCGATACCACAAGGCGTATAAGCAGATTTTTAATCTCTTTTTCTTTATAGCCTTTCGGGGTTTCTTCGGTTAATGTATAGCCGAGGGTTTCGGTCTTTTTTATTATTTCGTCTTGTGATATTATCTTTTCGTCATAGGTTACCGACATTTTTTCGGTAGTAAGGTTAACGCTTATATTATTTACGCCGTCAAGATTACCTATTACCTTTTCTATACGCGCGCTGCAAGCGGCGCAATGCATATTGCCGACCGAAAAAATTCTGCGCGTCATTATTTTACAAGCTCCGAAATATCGTCCTCGGAAATAACCCCGACCGAGGTATTTACAACCTCGCCGCCCTTAAATACCATAAGGGTGGGGATGCTCATTATACCGTATTTTGCGGCAAGCTCGCCGCATTTATCGACGTCGATTTTAGCCACCTTAATATCGGGGTTATTGCGGGCGAACTTCTCGACAGTCGGGGCGAGCATCATACAAGGCCCGCACCAGGCTGCCCAAAAATCGCACAAAACGGTGCCGTCAAAGTTAAGCACCTCTTGTTCAAAATTGTCGTTATCTATTATTACAGGTTTCATATATATCATCTCCCATACTCTATTTTATCATACCGCGTTTTTTTGTCAATATCATAGGTACTATAATCAAAGAAAAAACAAAACAAAGATACGATAACACGAATAAAGATAATTTGACAAAAATATTCGGGTATGATAATATAGTATTTACGAATTATGTGACAAAAACAAAGGCTGGTGAAAACACTTGAAAAAAATGCGATGGTCGGTGGTGTTTATCGCCTGCGTTTTTTTATTTATGGTGTGCTACGTCTTTTTTGTAGACGACCCCGAAAAGATATATGCCGCTCTTAAAGAGTCTAAACCGTATTTTCTTGTTTTGGCGGCGATTTGCATGATAGGGTACTGGATGTGCGAGGCGCTATGTCAGTACTACATTTTGAAATCCGGTGAAAGCCGTCTGCGGTTTTCTCAGGTAATACGGGTTACCATGATAGGCCAGTTGTTTAACTGTATAACCCCTTCGGCTTCGGGCGGACAACCCATGCAAGCCTACGTTATGAACAAATACGGCGCATCGGTAGGCGAGGCCGCCTGCAGCTTGCTTATCCGTTTTGCGGTTTATCAAAGCGTGATGGTAATTTACACCTTTATTATTTTACTGTTCAGGCTTTCGTATTTTACCCGGACCGTTTCGGCTTTTTCCAGCCTTTCGGTAATAGGTTTTACGGTAAACTCGGCAGTGCTTGCGGCGTTGCTTTTATGTTGTTTTTATCCGCAGTTTGCCGTAAAAATCGTTCGTGTGATTATTAACTTTGCCGCTAAAATAAAACTGGTTAAAAATAAAGAAAAAATCATCGCAAGAATTGATACCGAGGTAGAGAATTTTAACACCACCTTCCGTTCGTTTAAGGGCGGATTTAAGCAAATTTGGATGTCGGCGCTTTTTGCGGCAATTCAGCTTACCCTTTTTTTTATGGTGCCGTTCTTTATTTGCCACGCGCTGTCGGTTAACATTAACTTTTTCGATTCGATTTCACTTGCGGCGTTTACCTTTTTACTTTCGTCATTTGTTCCGCTTCCGGGCGGAAGCGGCGGTGCCGAGGGCGGCTTTCTGCTCTTTTTCGGCGGTCAATTTGCCGATAAATCCATCGCCGTCGCCATACTTTTGTGGCGTATAATGACCTTCTATCTTCCCATTTTATGCGGAAGCTTCTTTTACCTTACCAACCGCAAAACCGACGACACCGCTAAAACACCGTAAAAAAATAAGGCAAAAGCAATTGGGAATATATCCCTTTTCGCTTTTGCCTTTTTACATAATTATGTATAAAAGCGCAAGTATTATTTTTGTATCTGCACCCGCGTTAATCAGCAGCATAAGCACCGCCGCCACAAGGGCGGTATCACCCGGAGGATTTTCGCCTAAAATACTGCTGATAAGTGTAGGAGAAATGCCCTTTTCGGGCGTAATTTTCCGGTGATGTCCGGCAGAATTCCGGCGCAGTTTTTCGGGGTTGTATGTTTGATAAAAACTGTCTATGGCAAGCTGCTTTTGGCGTTCAAACTGCTGTTTTTCAAAATCGGTCATCGAGTATTCCACTCTCCTTTAACAGGGGTACCGCCGACCACAACCGCATAATTTTTATTACCTTGTTCGCCCGTTCTTTTCGCTCGTTTTCAAGGTAGGGAATAAGCGCTTTTATAAGTTGTACGGCGTGGTCGTCGCCCACCTCTTTCAGCGACCTGAAAAGTAATGAAAGTTTTCCTATATCAAACGGTAAATCGGCGGCTGAGCCGTCGGTTTTTTGCGCTTCATCATCGCTTAACACTCCGCTTGTGAACAGACTTTCCGCCATTTTTTGCAGTTTTTGGGCGCTGTCTTTATCGGATAGTATTCGCGATAGTTCTTTTTCTAAATCCGCCATACTATTTACCGTTTAAGCCTTTAAGATATTCTTGCGCTTTCTCGCTTTTTAACACGGCGTCAAGTTTTGCTTTATCCCCCATGATTTTTTCGGCTTTTTTAATATCCCGGTCGGACGCCGCGTTGACCGCGTTTTGTACCGCGGCGGGGACGTTCCCGTTAAAATATTCTTTAATAAGCTGTTGCAGTTTGTTTTTATCTATTTCCATAAAAAATACACCTCGCTATATAATATTCGGCGCGCAAAGTTTTGATAACGCAAACCATAAAATAAGGGTGAAAATATGCAGTTTACGGTTATTTCTGATATGCACGGCAACACATATGCCTTAAAGCGGCTTATTGGCATTTTGCCTGCTGATTCTCACATAATTTTTTTGGGCGACGGAGTAAGAGAAGCCGAGGAGATTATGCGCAATTTCCCAACGATTTCGTTTTGCGCCGTAAGGGGAAATAACGATTTTTACAGCGATTTACCCCTGTGGCGCACCATACATACGCAGGGCTGTAAAATACTGATGACCCACGGTCATTACGCCTATGTTAAAAGCGGTCTTTCCACCCTTACGCAAAAGGCGGAAAGCGAGGGGGCGAACGTAGTGCTTTTCGGCCACACTCACCGTCCGTTTTGTGAAAAACGAAACGGCGTTTTATTGCTTAACCCCGGCGCGTTGTATAATTCCCACCCGACCGACGACGGCAGAGGAATAGTCTACGCAACCCTTTATCTGCAAAACCGAGAAGCCTCTGCCGTTTTGCACCCGTAACAAATAAAACCGCCAACAAACCGCAAATTATTTTTTGGACGAAACAGGACGGTTTTTGGCTTAAAGCACAATAATTTGTGATAAGACCGACCTTTTCAGCAAAATATTGTGCGGCGGTCTAAAATTATTCAATTTTGCAGTGAAAAATTAAACTTTATTTATTATATATATACTGATAAAATAACAACAGTACTAAAAAACGACGAAAATGCCGCCTGCCTATTGTTTATATTTAACAAATAACCGCGGCAGTTTAGTTGTTTTAGACAGTTTTTTGAACATAATTTTACACAAATTGCGCATACCTTTTTGCTCAAACCGTATTCGGTACGGTTAAAAAAGGCTATGTGACGATTTTGTTTTGCGTTTGTTTGTACTTTAAGCGCATAAAAAAACGGGCGGTGCCCGGTTTATATAGTTTACTTGCAAATGGAGGAACACGTATGAAAAAAGGCCTGTCGCTAATAATGGCTGCGATAATGCTGATCACGGTTATACCGTGCAGCGCTGTCGTTGCTTTTGCCGACGAGGCGGAAACCGCCCAAACTACCGCGGGCGATTTACCTGCCCTTGAGCAAAGTAACGATATAAGTTACACAGCCTATTCGGCACAGCAAACAGCCGACGATGCAACCGAAGAAGTAAAGGTTGCTGGGCAAAGCTATACCGCTTCAAGCGGAAGCGTAGCAAAAGAAAAATATTACGAAAGGGAAGCGGCAAAGATTACAGCCGAAGGCAGTACCGTAACCTACAACGTTACCGTACCGCAAGACGCGCTTTACGCGGTCGTAATAAACTACTGCGCGGTTAAAAACCGCAATAATCCCATATCCATGGGACTGAAAATTGACGGTAAAACCCCCTTTGTGGGCGCCGACGCTTTTGAGCTGCCGCGGTTGTTTGTCAACGATGGCGACACCAGAACCGACGGACTGGGCAACGAGTTTTCTCCCGCGCAGATAGAAACCTACCGTTACACCGACTACTATGTTAAGGACGCGTCGGGTCTTGAACAACTGCCTTATAAGTTCTATCTTTCGGCAGGCGTTCATACCCTAACCTTTACGGTTATATCCGAATATGTCGCCATAAGCGAAATTCGTCTTGAAGCGCCCATCGTTTACCGGCCTTACGAAGAGGTAAGCGCATCCTATCCTGCCGCCGCCGCTTCGCAGATCATCAAAATCGAGGGTGAAGACGCCGAGATTAAATCGACCTATTCGATTATCGGTAAATCCGACCAATCCGAACCGCGTATGTCCTCCAAAACTCCCCAAAGCACCTATCTTTCACGCGTAAACTATATCGGCAACACCAACTGGCAGATGCCGGGTGAAAAACTCACCTGGACCATTGAGGTTCCCGCCGACGGTCTTTACAAGGTCGGCTTTAAGGCGCGCCAGAATTACATACTCAACGGCAACAGCTACCGTAAACTTTCAATAGACGGCAAGGTGCCCTTCGCCGAAGCGGCGACCATCGCCTTCCCCTACGATATTAACTGGAAATATATCGAGTGGGCAAACGACAAGGGCGAACCCTATCAAATTTACCTCACCGCAGGCAAACACGAAGTAAGCCTCGAGGTCGAGCTTGGCGAAATGACCGAATCGGTAAGAAGACTGCAAACCGTTTTGTACAACGTCGGCGCTCTCTACCGCAAAATCGTAATGATTACCGGTGAGACGGTCGACGCCAACCGCGACTACGAACTTTTCAATCAAATACCGGGCTTTACCGAAACGCTGACCGCTTGCCGCGACGAGCTTAAGGACATCGCCAACGAGATAGAAAAGATTTCGGGTACAACCGGCAACAGCAACTCGAGTACCATCCGCGCGCTTACCATGGTTATGGATAAGATGCTGGAATTCCCCTATTCGGCGCACACCTATAAATCACTTTACTACACCAACTATACCTCTTGCGCTTCGCTGGTTTACGAAATGATGAAGATGGCGATTTCGCTTGACTATTTTGAATTCGTACCGGTTTCAAACGAATATGACCACAACCAGGCGGGCTTTTTCGAAGGTCTTTGGTTTGGCGCAAGAAGATTTATAAGTTCGTTTAGTGAAGATTACGACAATATATCGGGCGATATCGATACCAAAGACAGCATACTTATCTGGGTCAACTGGGGCCGCGACCAGGTTCGCGTGCTTAACGACCTTATTCAGTCCTCGTTTACGCCGCAAACCGGCATAGGCGTTAACCTTAAAATTTCCAACGCTTCGTATATTCAGGGTATTCTTTCGGGCAACGCGCCCGACTGTTCGCTTCATATGGCGCGAAGCGAACCGGTTAACCTGGCGCTTAGAAACTCCATGGTAAACCTTAAAGAGTTCCCCGATTATGAACAGGTTATAAAACGGTTTATCAGCGACGATTCGGTTTTGCCGTATCAGTTCCAGGGCGGCACCTACGCCCTTCCCGATACCCAGTCATACTACATGATGTTCTACCGTAAGGACATCTTCGAGGAGAACAACCTGACCGTTCCCAAAACCTGGCAGGACTACATAGACGTTTCATCGTATCTTATGAGAAACAACCTGCAAGCTTCGCTTCCGTATATTCAGCTTACGGCTATGACCCAGGTTAACGCGGGCGTCGGCGCATTCTCGATTTTCCCGACGCTCCTTTTACAAAAGGGCTGCCGGATTTACAACGATAATCTTTCGGCTACCGACCTTGTAAACGGTACCGCGCTTGAAATGTTTGAGTTCTGGACCGACTTTTATAACGAATACAAATTCCCCGTAACAGCCGACTTCTTTAACCGCTTCAGAACCGGCGTTATGCCCATAGGAATTCAAAGTTATTCGTACTATATTCAACTTACCCTTGCGGCGCCCGAAATCAGCGGTAAATGGGCGATGGCGCCCATACCCGGTTTCCCCGATCAAAACGGCGAACCCAACAATATCCAGGCGGGTTCGGGTACGGGAGCCGGCATACTCAAGGTTGCCAAAAACAAGAAAGGCGGATGGGAGTTCATTAAATGGTGGACTTCGGCTAAAACCCAGCTTAACTACTCTAACAACTGCGAATCAATCCTGGGCGTTGCGGGACGTGTTAACACCTCGAACGTAGAAGCCTTTAAGCAGATGGGCTGGGATAACGACAGCCTTAACGCTTTAATGTCGCAGTGGAGCAAGGTTCACGAAATTAACGAAGTGCCCGGCGGTTACTACACCGCGCGTGTTATAGACCAGGCGTACTGGAACGTTGTTAACAACGGCACCAACAGTAAAGACACCATGATTAAATGGGCACAAATAGCCGATAACGAAATTGCGCGTAAGCGTAAACAGTATAACGTACAGTAAGGAGGGGACTAATTTGGAAAAAACGGAATTTGCTTCTGAAAAAATGCTTAAAAACCGCAAACTGCACCGTAAAGAGACCAGAAGAGAAAACCTAACCTATTATATTATGTTAGCCCCTTTCCTCGTGCTGTTCTTCTTATTTACGGTTGCTCCGGTTTTAAGTTCGGCAATACTCAGCTTCTTTGATTTCGACGCGGTTTCGCTGCCGAGATTTGTCGGACTTGACAACTACCTGCGTATGTTCTTGCAGGACGATATCTTCCCGAAAGCGCTTTCGAACACCATGGTCTTTGCGGTTATCACCGGACCTATCGGTTTCTTCCTGGCATTTATGCTGGCGTGGATGGTTAACGAATTCGGGCCTACCACCCGTACCGTTTTATCGTTCTTATTTTACGCCCCTTCTCTTTCGGGCAACGTATACTTTATTTGGCAAATACTCTTCTCGGGCGACGCCTACGGCTACATCAACAGCCTGCTTTTATCGATCGGTCTTATTACCGAACCCGTTCAGTGGCTTAAAAGCCCGCAATACGCCCTTACCATTATTATCATAGTTCAGCTGTGGCTAAGCCTTGGCACCACCTTCCTTGCTAACATTTCGGGTCTTCAAAACGTTAACCCCGAACTGTACGAGGCGGGCGCCATCGACGGTATTAAAAACCGCTGGCACGAACTTTGGTACATAACGCTGCCCTCAATGAAGAGCATACTTATGTTTGGTATGGTTATGCAAATTCAGGCGGCGTTCTCGGTATCGGCGGTGCCTATCGCGCTTGCCGGTTTCCCGAGTGTTAACTATTCGACCGAAACAATCGTAACACTTCTTACCGACGTGGGCGGCGCAAGGTACGAACTTGGCTATGCGGCGGCAATAAGCGTTATCCTGTTTATCCTTATGGCTCTTACTAAAGAGCTGTTAGGTAAACTGGTCAACATGGCGGGGAGGTAACAGGTATGGAATTAACTGCTAAACAAAAGAAACAACAGTTAAAGCTTAAAACCGCCAGACGCGACCAGTATAAGCGTTATACCCGTTCTACAGGCGGCAACGTGCTTTACACACTGTTTTTGCTGATTTTCGGTTTGTATTCGGTACTGCCTATGATTTACATGGTGGTTACCTCGTTCAAACCGCTCGACGAATTACTTGTATTCCCTCCGCGTTTCTTCGTAATTCGTCCGACCCCCGCGAACTATCAGATATTACCGAGTTTGCTTGACAACCTTTCGGTACCGTTTTCGCGTTATCTGTTCAACAGCTTATTTATAAGTATTGTTACCACCGTACTGCACGTTTTAGTGGCTTCGATGGCGGCTTTCATACTTGCAAAAACCAATATCAAATTCAAAAACGTGATATTCGCGGTTGTTCAGTTCTCGCTGTTGTATAACGCTTACACCCTTGAGGTACCGCGTTACATTATCTATTCGTCGCTTCACATGATAGACACCTATTGGATATACATATTACCCGCAATTCCCTCAAGTATGGGTGTTTTCCTTATGAAGCAGTTTATGGACGCCAACGTCCCCGATCCGCTTATCGAGGCGGCTCGTATAGACGGCGCGGGCACCATGCGTACCTTCTGGCAGATAGTTATGCCTATAGTTAAAGACGGTTGGCTAACCCTGACGCTGTTCGAGTTTATAGGACTTTGGTCGATTACCCCCACCGGTACAATATTCAGCGAAAGTCTTAAAACTCTTCCTTATGCGGCGGCTAATATTGTTCAGGGCGGTCTTACCCGCGCGGGCGCTTCAATGGCGGTTTCGTGTATAATGATGATACCCCCCATTCTGGTTTATTTGGTATCTCAGCGAAGCGTTACCCAAACCATGTCAAGCGCCGGTATTAAGTAGGAGGGAGGAAAATTTATGTCATCAAACATTGTTTTCAAAAAGTTTGGGCGTATGGTAGCCATCCTTCTTACGGTACTGCTTGTTTCTTCGGTTGTTTTGTTGCCGGCGGCGGCTCAAAGCTTTAGCACCGAAGCCGAAGACCACTATAACTTCTGGAAAGACGAACAAGACTACCGGACATCCGCCATGTACAACCTTAAAAAGGTTATCGACGGCGAAGCGCTTGGTATTGGCAGCTTTGCGGCTCCGCACGATGTTTATTCCGACAAAAACGGAAATATATACATCGCCGATACCGATAACGGCAGGGTAGTGGTTTTAGACAGCGACTTTAATGTTAAGACCCAACTAAAAAACCTTTCGTATGAAGGTGAAACCTTAGATATGGAAGGACTTCAGGGCGTATATGTTCGCGATAACGGCGATATATACATCTGCGATACCGAACACCAAAGGGTTGTGATCTGCGACCTTTCGGGTAAGGTAAAAGGCACCTTGGGACTTCCTCCCGCCGACGTTATCCCCAGCGATTTCAGTTACAGGCCCACAAGAATAGTAATTGACAGCGACGGTATTACCTATGTAGTCAGCGAAGGTTCCTACTACGGCGCCATAATGTATGACGTTAAGGGTAACTTTTCGGGATTTTTCGGTTCCAACAGCGTTGAAGGTTCCATACTTACCGCCCTTTCAAAAATCTGGGGACTGATTTTCCATAACGATACCAAAAAAGCTCAAAAGGAAAGAGAGCTTCCCTTTCAGTTCACCGATATTACGATGGACGACAACAACTTTGTTTACACCGCCACCGGCGCCAGCACCGAGTCGTCAAGCAACAAGGGACAAATCAAAAAGCTTTCTCCCGGAGGCACCAATATATTAAAAGATAAAACCAAGCGTATGGTTACAGCTGCCGACAGCAAGGACTTTTCGGACGGCGCAGACGTAAGATACGCCATCACCGGTTCTTACGACGTCCGCAAGACCGATCTTGCGAGTATGGACGTTGATAACGAAGGTTATATGTACGCCCTTTGCAGCGCCTACGGTCACGTATTTATCTACGACCAGGAGTGTAACCGCCTTGGCGTATTCGGCGGCGGCGCAAGCGAGGGCTATCAGGACGGCACTTTCTACTATGCCTCCTCGATACAGTATAACCGCCTTAACGACGACATACTTATTAGCGATAAACTCGGCAACAGGGTAACCGTTTACGAGCAGACCGAATTCGGTTCGCTTATAAAGAAGGCGCAAAAACTTACAACCACGGGCGCCTATGTTGAAGCTAAACCCTATTGGGAAAAGGTAATTTCCATGGACCGCGGCTGCAAGCTTGCCTACAGCGGTCTTGCAAAAGCGGCGTTTATGGAGGAAGACTACAAAAAGGCGATGGAATACGCCCTTAACGGCGAAGACCAGGAAACCTACGCCAACGCCTATTCGTATGTAAGAAACGACGACCTTTCGCAAAACTTTATCTGGATATTCATTGCGGCCGTTGCGGTGGTGGGCGTACTTGCCGCCTTCCTTATATACACTAATAAGAAAAAGGTTACGCTGATAAAGAACGATAAGGTAAGAGTAATGTTTAACAGCCTTGTCCATCCTTTCGAGTCGGCCAATAAGATAAAGTACGAGAATAAAGGCTCGGTACTGCTTGCGACGATACTGCTTGTGCTGTACTACGTTGTTACGGTGCTTAATGATATGCACACCGGCTTTATGCACAAGATTTTTGACAAGAGCGACTACAACTCGATACTTGTGGTACTAAGCACGGTAGTTTTGATGGGACTGTATGCTATTGTAAACTGGGCGATGTCCACCCTGTTCGAGGGCAAAGGCTCGCTTAAAGAGTGTTACATAATAACCTGCTATTCACTAATACCGCTTATTATTAACCTTGCGTTGCAGACCCTGCTTTCCAACTTCCTCACCCCCGAAGAAAACCTTATAATGAACGTAATCGCGGTGGTCTGCACGGCGCTGTTCTTAATCTTTATGTGCGTCGGTATGATGACCATACACGAATTCGGATTATTCAAACTTGTAGGTATTACTTTGATTACGCTTTTCGGTATGCTTGTGGTTATATTCATAGCCTTTATGGTGGGCATACTCGTAGCGCAGATGGTTACGTTCATCGTTACCATAATCAAAGAATTATCGTACAGGTAGAAAGAGAGGGGTAAACATGAAAAAAATCATAAAAATTTCGGCGTTACTTCTCTCGTTACTGCTTATGTTTTCGGCGGTAAGCGGATGTAATTTTTCCAGCAAAACAGAGGGCGAAGGCGCCAAAGATTACGAAGACGCCAAAGCCAAACTTCCCGAAATACCAAGCAATACAAACATAGCCGAAAACGAAAACTATATTCTCGGATGGAACGCCGACCGTATTTCGGTTACGGTTACAAACAAAAAAGACGGCACCGTTTGGGGCACCAATCTTAACGATTTTGCCGCCCTTGACGAAACGACAGCTGCCAACGAAACGATAAATTCGCCTATAACCATCCAATACGCCAAAAACTCGGTAGCTACCGACGTTATGGCATACGGCGCCTGTATTCAAAATATCCCGGGATTTGCCGGCGCGCCGGTTGAAGAAGAGCAACCCGAAGAAACCGCCGACGACGCCTACGATGATCTCGACGACGACAGCTACTCTTACACGGGCGGCAACGTCGAAGAAGATACCGGCGGTAAGATAGGCAGCGAAATTATCGACAACGGTATTCGCGTAACCTTCGCGGTTAACAAGGCAAAAAGCCTTATTCCGGTTGATTTTTATCTTGAAAACGGCTCGGTTAAGGTTAGGGTTGACCCCAAGAACATAAAAGAGTTTGATATCGCCCAAATTATTTCGGTAGGACTTACGCCCTTTATGTGCAGCGGCAAAAACTCCGAAAAAGGCTCGACCGACTCTTACGTTGTTCTTCCTTCGGGTTCGGGCGCGCTGATGTACACCGATAATCGAGGCGGCGACGTTGCCCGTGTGTTCTCAAGTGAAATTTACGGCGACGATTTAGCCCGCAGCACCTATCAGGATACCGATAACAATTCAAACCTTTCAATGCCTTTCTTTGGTATAAAAACCGGAGGCAGCGGCATTATGGCGACCATTGAAAGCGGCGCCGACGTCTGCGATATTAAGGCGCAGGCAGGCGACCCCGTAACCGGTTATTCCTACGCTTACGCCTATTGCGATGTTCGCGGACAAAGCCGCGTATATCTCACCGGCGTTAACCGTAATAAATATGTCGATGATCTCAGCAATATCGACCCCATAATCGTATCTTACGATTATCTTACCGGCGAAGACGCCACCTATTACGGTATGGCAAAACTTTACCGTCAAAGACTCATAGACGACGGCAAGCTTGAAAAGAGCGGCGCCAACAAACTGCTTAACGTAAACCTTATCGGTTCGTTTATGAAAGACAATCTGTTCCTTGGTATCCCCACCGAAGACGCCGTGAGTCTTACCACCTACAGTCAGGCTACCGAAATACTGACAAAGCTTAAAGAAATTTCGGGCGGCGATATGTCGGCGGTGCTTACGGGCTTTGGTGAGCGCGGTGTTGAGGCTCGCAAGATTGCGGCAGGCTACACCCTTTGGGGCGCTTCGGGAAGTAAAAAAGATTTGAAAGAATTTATAGAAAACAGCAATTCTTTGGGTATTGCGTGCTTCTTTAATTTCGATGTTCTGACCTTCTCGGCGTCGGGCGCGGGGCTAAATGTAAACAATGACGCCGCCCTTAATAACACCCACATCGCCGCACCGCTTAAAAACTACTACATCAGCAAGCGCAATGTTGACAATTCAAAATATTACCGCTACCTTGTATCGCGTGATAAGATTCAGGGTGTTATTGACAAGACGGTCGACCTTGCCAACCAGTACGGCATTAACAACATTTCGTACGATACCATCGGCGCTCTTAAATACGCCGATTACAAAGGCGATAAATACCCAAGCGGCTACAATATGAGCAATGATATCAACGCCGCGATTAAAACGGTTACAAATAAGGACAAGACGGTTCTTGTCGACGGTGCTTACGATTACGCCGCCTGCGCGGCAGATGTGCTTACCGGCTGCCCCGTAACCTCTAATCGCGACTGGGCATTCGACGCCGACGTTCCGCTTTACCAGATAGTTTTCCAGGGGTACAAAGAAAACTACGCGGCGGCAATAAATACCGCGGCCAACCCCAAAGAGGTCTTCTTAAAAGCCGTTTCAACCGGCAGCGGACTTTCGTTCACGCTTATGCACGATTACGATATCGAACTTGTCAAAGAAAACCAATATAAATACGGTTCGTGCGTATATCAGGACAATATCGGCGCAATAGAAACCTATATTTCACTGTGTAAGGACTTTATTGCGAGCGTAGCCGATAAGCCCATTACGTCGCACGCCATATTAAACGGCGGCGTAACCAAGACGGTCTTTGACGGCGGCAAAACGGTTTACGTAAACTACGGCGACAAAGCGGTTACAGCCGAAGGCATTACCGTACCCGCGCAGAATTTTGTTGTAAGATAGGAGGGAATAAACATTGGAATCAAAAGTTATACAAATACCTGATTTAGATAAAAAACGCCGAGTAAAGGGTATAGAGTCTAAAAAGAGTATGTACGGCAGAATGTTTATTCTCCCCTGGTGTATAGGTATGGCATTCTTCTTTATCATACCGCTTATTCAGTCGCTTATTTACTCATTTTCGACCGTTATAGTCGACCCCGGCGAAATGAGCACCCAATGGGTGGGACTTGACAACTATAAAACAATATTAAACGAAGACCCCACCTACACAGATAACCTCATTTCGGCGGTTACCTCCTTCTTTAGGTCGTTGCCGATCGTTGTAATAGTTTCGCTTATTCTGGCAATGGTGCTAAACCAAAAGTTTAAGGGCAGAACCTTCTTCCGCGCCATCTATTTTCTGCCTGTAATTATAGCAACCGGCGTTGTTATGCAGCTTTTGACCAAAAACCTTAACGGCGTCGACGCCATTATTACCCTTTCGGCAGATACCACCAACACCTACACCTCCTCGGGCGGCGGCGGCGGTATGGACTTTACCACCATACTCAATTCTCTGCGATTCCCCGAGGATATCACCAAAACCATGTCTTCGCTTATAACAAGTATATTCAACACCTTGTGGAGCTGCGGTATTCCCATAATTTTGTTCATATCGGGACTTCAAACCATCCCCGAACAGCTTTACGAAGCAAGCAAGGTTGAAGGCGCAACCAAGTGGGAAGAATTTTGGTACATAACACTTCCCATGCTCGCGCAAACCCTTTTACTTGTTATAGTATTCTCGATGATAGACCTGCTTACATCCAACACTAACCCGGTTCTTAATCAGGCGTATCAGTATATGAACGATAGCGCGGTTTACGATATTTCGGGCGCAATGTTATGGTTGTTCTTCGCAATAGTAGCGGGTACGGTAGGAATAGTTATATTCCTGTACACCAAGTTACTGTTAAAGCGCTGGAGTTAAGGAGGAAATAAAAATGGCTAAAGAAAAACTTATTATCCCCGGCGCACAGCAGACCAAATCAAAACTGTCGAAATATCAGGTTCAAAAGCAGACCAAGAGTGTTTTGGTGTCGATATTCCGCTATGTGCTGCTAATTTCGGTAGGATACATAATTTTATATCCTTTGTTCGCGCTTATCGCCTATTCGATCATGAGCCGCACCGACCTTTTGGACCCGAGCGTAGTCTGGATAAGCAAAACCCCAAGCTTTAACAACTTCAAAAACGCCTGGCTTGGTCTTGACTATCTTAACGGACTTTCGCGTACCGTTATAGTGGGCGTTGTAAGCGCATTTATAGAGGTTATATCCTGCGCGGTAGCCGCCTACGGCTTTGCAAGATTTAAGTTTAAGGGCAACGGATTTTTGTTTGCACTGGTGCTTTTCACGGCAATAGTACCAGTTCAGGTTATTGCAATTCCGCTTTACCTTAACTTCCGCTTTTTCAATCTTTTCGGACTTACCGGGTTAATCGGCGGAATTTTCGGAAACCCCGAATTCGTATTCGATTTAACCAATACGCCGCTGACCTTCTATTTGCCGTCTCTTTTCGGCGTGGGACTGCGATCGGGACTGTTCATATTCATATACAGACAGTTCTTCCTCGGGCTTCCCAAAGAACTCGAAGAAGCCGCCTATATCGACGGCGCCGGACCGCTTAAAACGTTTTTGCGCGTAATTATTCCGTCTTCGGGCGTTGTAATTGTTACGGTATCGATCTTTTCGGTAATCTGGCACTGGAACGAGTACTTCTTGTCGGTACTGTATTTTAACGATAATCTTCCCCTTTCGGTATCGCTTACGCAAATCAACAGCCGTCTTTCGTCTTTGGGCGTTACCTTTGAAACCCAACAGGGTAATATGGCGGCTGCCTGCCTGTTGTTTATGCTGCCGATGCTTATTATGTACATTTTCTTACAAAGAAAATTTATTCAGAGCGTCGACCGTGTAGGTATAGTAGGCTAAGACCGGTTTTGCCAAGCTTTTTACCAAAAATTGCGACCGCGAAATCAGTCGATATGTGTTGACAATAGGTTTTATATGGTTTACAATAATCTTATAAACCTATGCAAATTTTTATGGAGGTTAATAAAATGAAAACCAGAAACTTAGCAAAATTTTTATCTAAGTACTTTGCTTTAATACTTGCTATGGTTATGTTGTTTACTGCCTGCGCACCCGCCGGCGATATTGACGACGATGACGAGTATGAAGAAGAGTATGAAGAGGAAGTGGTAGTTACCAACCCCGACGGTACGACCACCACGGTTAAACAGACCACCGAAAACGGCGGCGGAACTGCCAATAACGGTGGTTCGGGCAGTTCGACCAAGTCTACTACCTGGGGCTCTAACTACATTAAAACCATGTCCAGCACAGTTGCTAAAAAGGGCATTCACGTTCTTATGTGGCGTTCCTATTCAAAGGGCGAAAAAGCGGCTGTTGAATCCTTCCAGAAACTCACCGGTTGTAAGGTAAGAACTACCGTTGTACCAAGCGGTCAATACGGTACCAAACTTCAATCGCTCATAGCCGGTAAGGACTCTCCCGACGTAGTTTGTCTTGACTCGGATCAATACTGGCCCGGTCTTGCGGTTCAGTCTTGCCAACCTCTTGACAAGTACACCTTCCGTCTTGACGACAGCGTTTGGAACAAGAACCAGATGAACACCGTTACCGCCAAAGGTAAGACCTTCGGCGCCGCTATCACCGGTTCGTTCATCAACGAAGATATTAACTATCTTGTTTACTATTTCCCGTCTGTTCTTAAACAGGCAGGTATTACCACAATGCCTTACGACTTGTGGAAGAGCGGTAAATGGAACTGGGACGCCGCCTACAATATTGCCAAGACCTTCTACGAGAAGACCAAAAAAACCGGTATCGAGTTCCTCGACCGCGACGCTTGGGCAGATTCTTGCGGTACCGGTCTTGTTACCTATGACTACAAGAACAGCACCTTTACCAACAACCTCGCTAACGCCAGCAAGAAAAAGACCATCGTCAACGCCTGGTCGCAAATTTCGAAACTTCAAAGCGCAAACCTTTGCAAAGAAAGTTTCGATACCGCTAAACTCGGCCGCGGTGACTGCGGTATGTACTGCTCGATTTCTTACGGTGTTAACAGCGAAAACGACTGGTTCGGTTCGGTAAGCGTTTCGGGCGGCGCCAAATCGGTAGAAGTTGTACCGGTTCCCGCGGCTTCGCAGTCGAGCGCTTACGTTCCTTACCGTTCTAAGACCTGGGGCGTTGCCAAGGGTGCCAAGAACGTTGAAGGCGCTGCATACTTCCTCAGATACTACCTCGACCCCGCTAACACCAACCAGGAAAATCTTTACTACAATTCTAAATGTAAAGAAGTATTCAAATATATAACCGCCGCTTCGACCAAGAAGACCTTTATGTGCGCTCAGTCGGTAGTTAACTATCAGACCAAAGCAAAATTTGAAGAAATCCGCAACAAGCTTTCCGAAGCGCAATCCAGCGCAATTCAGACCGTACTCGACTCATATAATCCTACTATCACAAGCGCCGTTAACGCCGCAAACAAACTTGTTTCAACACGCGTTAAATAATATGGTTTGATTACACAGCCGTCCGCATTTACGGGCGGCTGTTTTTTCGTTTTGTAAAAAATACTTGACAAATCACATTTTTGTGGTACAATACATAAAGACAGTAAAGAAGGGGCGTTGCCCCTCACCCGAAGGTTCCGTCCTTAAGGGTCAATAAGTAAAACCCATTTTTGGGACTTATTGCGCGGACGGTATAGTATTGTCCGTGTTATTTTTTTATTGGAGGTGCTTTAACATCAGTAAACAGGAATTACTTGTAGGCGAGCAAATCACCGAAGACGAGGTAAGGGTCATAAATGCCGACGGTACTCAACTTGGCATTATCAAAACCGCTAAGGCTTTACAAATAGCCGAAGAACAGGACCTTGACCTGGTTATGATTTCTCCCAACGCCACGCCTAAGGTTTGCAAAATAATGAACTACGGTAAATACAAATTTGAGCAAACCAAACGCGAAAAAGAAATGCGCAAAAACCAAAAGACCATCGAAACCAAAGAAATTCGTCTGGGTCTTTCGACCGACGTGCACGATTTTGACACCAAGGTGCGCCACGCCGTTAAGTTTTTGCAGGACGGCAACAAGGTAAAGGTATCTATCCGTTTTAGAGGAAGAGAACTCGGGCATCCCGAAATCGGCAAAGAAAATATGGAACGGTTTGCCGAAAAATGCTCAGAGGTTGCAAATGTAGAAAAACCCGCCAAAATGGAAGGCCGAAATATGCTGATGTTTTTGGCTCCCAAAACCAAGTAGTAAGTTATTTAAGGAGGAAATAAAATGCCTAAGATTAAAACCCATACCGGTGCGAAAAAGCGTTTCAAACTTACCAAAAACGGTAAGGTAAAAAGAGCGCATGCTTATAAATCGCACATACTCAACAAAAAATCAACCAAGCGCAAGAGAAATCTTCGCAAAGTAAGTGTTGCCGATGTTACAAATGTTGCAGCGGTAAAGAAAATGATTCCTTATAAATAAGGTAACGGAGGTAACGACAAATGGCTAGAATTAAAGGCGCTATGGCTACGCGCAAAAGAAGAAAAAAGACCTTAAAACTTGCCAAAGGTTATTTTGGCGCTAAATCTAAACTGTTTAAGACCGCAAAAGAAGCGGTAATGAAATCAGGCCAATATGCATATATCGGCCGCAGACTTAAAAAACGCGATTTCAGAAGACTTTGGATTACCCGTATTTCGGCTGCCGCAAAAATAAACGGTATGAATTATTCTACATTTATGAACGGTCTTAAAAAATCGGGTGTACAAATTAACCGTAAAATGCTCGCCGATATGGCGGTAAACGACCCCAAGAGCTTTGAGGGTTTAGCTAAAACCGCTAAGAAAGCCTTAGCGAAATAGTATTTTTGCGCCCAATTTTTTTGGGCGCTTTAATTTTGAGGTAAAAAATGATAACCAGCCGCGATAACGCACAGGTAAAAAACGTTTGTAAACTGCGCGAAGAAAAAAGTGAACGTCGCAAACAAAACCTTATGGTGCTTGAGGGCGAAAGACTGCTTTTAGAAGCCGCAAGCATAAAATATCTTTATTACACCGTAGGTAGTAATTATCAGCGGTTTTTACCACTTGCGCAAAATGCGCAAGAGGTTACGCCCGAGGTTTTCAAAAAAATGAGCGATACGGTATCCCCCCAGGGCGTTTTGGGACTTGTAGAATTACCTGACCTGTCGCCCGAAGTCGACCCATGCGGCAAATACCTGGCTTTTGAAAACCTGCAGGATCCCTCTAACCTCGGCGCGGCGGCTCGAACGGCGGAGGCGTTTTCGCTTTCCGGCATAATAGTTTGCGGTACCGATCCGTATTCACCCAAGGTGCTTCGCGCTTCCATGGGCGCGATACTGCGCATACCCGTAATAGAGTGCGATGATTTTTTGGAATTTGTAGCAAAACTTCCCCACCGCAAGGTCGGTACGGTCTGCCGCGACGGAGAGGATATTCGTTCTTTCGATTTTTCCAACGATATTGTGCTTATCGGCAACGAAGGCAACGGGCTGACTAAACAGGCGCAAGACCTGTGTGAAAGGCTGGTTACCATCAATATGTCGGGCAAAGCCGAGAGCTTAAACGCTTCGGTGGCAAGCGCCATCGCCGTTTGGGAGATGACCAAGAATGGATAGCGCGCTGCTTGGCATTTACGCCACCCTAAAACAGGGTTTTCATAAACCCTGCGAAAACACCGCAAAACTGTATGCCGACACCAAAGATTACCCCACCCTTAAAAAGGCGGAAAAGATTTTGCAGGTGTGCAAAGAGCAGGGCATAGCCGTTCATCCCACAAAACGCAAAGACCTACCGCCGGTTTTGTATATAAAAGGCGATATTTCTTTTTCACAAAAAATAGTGGGGGTTTGCGGTCCGTCCCGTCTTGATGATAGCGCCAAAACGGCACTTTGCGCCGCCGTAAAAACGGCGAAAGCGTTAGGGTACACCATTATCAGCGGAACGCTGGGCGATAGTGAAACGCTTACCCGCAAGTACGCCGTAAACACCGTAGCAATGCTAAACGACGGCAATTTTGAACCGTACAGCAGAGCCATAAGCGAGTTTTATCCCGGTGTGCCGCCGCTAAAACCCTATTTTAATTATAAAAATGAATTACTGTGTCTTCTTTGTGATATAATTATTTATACCAAAGAAGAAAAAGGCAGCCGTTCACTTTATACCAGAGATTTTGCGAACTCCCTTAAAAAACAGGTAATTACGCTAATTGAGGACGACGCCTTTGCGCCGCCGCCTCCTCCCGACGGTCTTTCCGCCGATGAGAGGGCTGTTTACGAAGCGTTTTCGCAAAAAATTCAAGACTACGACCTTATAAAGGTAAAAACGGGCATGGACGACAGCGTCCTTTCGATGGCCCTGTTTTCACTTGTAATAAAGGGTGTTTTGGCACAGCTGCCCCTTTCGAGATATGAGATGATATTTTAATTTAGGTTAACGGTCGGGTTCGCCCGATTTAAGGAGAAGTTATTATTATGTCAAAGCTTGTAATAGTTGAAAGCCCAAACAAAATAAAAAGCATACAAAAATATTTGGGAGAAGGCTACAGCGTTATGGCTTCAAAAGGTCACGTGCGCGATTTGCCTAAATCGTCGCTTGGTATAGATATTGACCACGGTTTTACCCCCAACTATAAAAATATGCCCGATAAAAAAGAGGTTATAAAGTCACTGAAAGCGGCGGCGGGCGAGGCGGATTTTGTCTACCTTGCAACCGACCCCGACCGCGAAGGCGAGGCAATTTCGTGGCATTTGGCACAAATTTTGGGGCTTTCATTAGAGCAAAACAACCGCGTATATTTTAACGAAATAACCAAAACCGGCATTAAAAACGGTATGGCACAGCCACGCAAACTCAATTTGTCGCTGGTCAACGCTCAACAAGCCCGAAGGGTACTCGACAGAATAGTCGGATACAAGTTAAGCCCGTTTTTATGGAAAAAGGTTAAAAGCGGTCTTTCGGCGGGACGCGTCCAGTCGGTTGCTCTTAGAATGATGGTCGACCGCGAACGCGAGATAGAGGCCTTTGTACCTCAGGAATACTGGACCATCGACGCCGACCTTAAAAAAGGCAATTCGCCCTTTACCGCCAAATTTTACGGCAGGGGCGGCGAAAAGATGGAAATATCAAACGGGCAGCAGGCGGCTTTAATAGAAAAGGAACTTAAAAACGCTGACTACACCGTTTCAAACCTTAAAAAGAGCGATAAAAACCGCCAACCCGCACCGCCCTTTACCACCTCGACCATGCAGCAAGAGGCGGCGAGAAGATTCGGCTTTACCGGTCAACGCACCATGCGTGTTGCCCAAAGCCTTTACGAGGGCGTTAACATTAAGGGGCACGGCTTTACCGGTCTTATAACCTATATGCGTACCGACTCGCTTCGTATCTCCGAAGAGGCGCGCGCGCAGGCAAACGATGTAATATTAGATAAATTCGGCAAGAAATATCTTCCCGAAAAACCGCGTTATTTCAAATCAAAGGCGACCGCCCAGGATGCCCACGAGGCTATTCGTCCGTCGGTGCCCTCGCTGGCGCCGTCCGATATAAAAGACAGCTTAACATCCGACCAATATAAGCTTTATAAACTTATTTGGGACCGCTTTATCGCCTCTTTAATGGCAAATGAGGTGCTTTCGGTAGTGTCGGTCGATATCGCCGCGGGCGAGTACAACTTTAAGGCGGGAAAATCGGACGTCAAGTTTGACGGTTTTTCCGTACTTTACACCGAAGGCAAAGACGAGGACGACGCCAAGTCGGGCAAGCTCCCCGAGCTTGCGGTAGGCGATAGGTTAACCGTAAAAGACATTAAAAGCGACAAGCATTATACCCAGCCGCCCTCACGATACAGCGAGGCGACCCTTATTAAGGCGCTGGACGAAAACGGCATCGGCAGACCCTCGACCTATGCGCCAATACTTTCGAACATTATAAGTAAAGACTACATCGAACGCGATAAAAAGACCCTTAAGCCCACCGCGCTTGGTATGATAGTCATCGATTTGTTAAAGGATAATTTCAACAAAATAGTTGACACTAAATTTACGGCGTCGATGGAAGAATCCCTTGATAAAATTGAAGAGGGCGAATACGATTACCTGCAGGTTGTTAACGATTTTTATAAATATTTTGAAAAAATACTTAAAGGAGCAGAAGAGAAAATGGAAGGTAAAAAGATTCAGGTGCCGGTAGAAGAAACCGATGAAATTTGTGAACTTTGCGGCAAAAAAATGGTTGTTCGTTCGGGTCGTTTCGGCAAGTTTTTAGCCTGCCCGGGTTATCCCGAATGCAAAAACACCAAGCCGCTTCCCGAAAACGAAATCAAACAACCCTGCCCCAAATGCGGCGGAAAACTCGTATCGAGAATTTCTAAAAAGGGTAAAAGATTTTACGGTTGTTCCAACTATCCCAATTGTGATTTTGCGGCTCCCTCGCTTCCTACGGGTGAGGTCTGCAAAGAGTGCGGCAGCTTTATATTAAAGGGCGCGCGCGGCAAAGATTATTGTCAAAACGCCGACTGCCCCACAAGAAAATCTGCCGAAAAGGCCGAAAAATAATGACCGCTACGGTCATAGGCGCAGGCTTTGCCGGGTGCGAAGCGGCCTACTATTTGGCACAGCACGGCGTCAAAGTCAGACTTTATGAACAAAAGCCGAAAAAGTTTTCACCCGCGCACCACTCACCCAACTTTTGCGAACTTGTATGTTCAAACAGCCTTAAAGCGAAACGCATAAATTCGGCTTCGGGACTGCTTAAAGAAGAAATGCGGCTGCTTGGCAGTCTGAGCGTCCCCATAGCCTACAAGTGCAGCGTACCGGCCGGCGGAGCGCTTGCGGTTGACCGCGAGCAGTTTTCGTCTGCGGTAACGGCGGCGGTAAAAGAACATAAAAATATTACGGTAATAGACGGCGAAGTAACCGCCGTACCAAACGACGATGTTGTCATAATCGCAACCGGACCCCTGACAGACGGGGATTTTGCAAAGGCTTTATCGACCCTTACGGGCGAATACCTTAGTTTTTATGACGCGGCGGCTCCGATAGTCGATATAAAGACGGTTGATATGGACCGCGCCTTTGCCGCTTCGCGGTATGATAAGGGCGGCGACGACTATATCAACTGCCCTATGAACAAGGACGAATACGAAAATTTCTACAATGAAATTTTAGGGGCAAAGCGGGCGGTTTTACACGATTTTGACAATGTTTACGAAGCCTGTGTACCCATAGAGGTTCTCGCCCGTAAGGGGCGCGACACCATGCGGTTTGGTCCCCTTAAACCGGTGGGTCTTACCGACCCTAAAACGGGGCGCCGACCGTGGGCGAATCTGCAGCTTCGCCGCGAGACCGCAAAGGGCGATTTATACAATTTGGTGGGTTTTCAAACCAATCTGACGTTTTCAGAGCAAAAACGGGTATTTTCACTTATACCCGCATTAAAAGACGCGCAGTTTGAACGCTACGGCGTAATGCACCGCAATTCTTTTATAAACTCACCGCTTCTTACAAGTAAAGATTTATCGCTGAAAGAACACCCTAACATTTTTATCGCGGGACAACTTTCGGGCGTTGAAGGGTATATGGAAAGCGCCGCTTCGGGACTTATGTGCGCCATAAACGCCTACAAAAAACTGTGCGGACAGCCCCCCCTGATTTTACCCTCAATTACCATGCTTGGCGGTCTGTTTAATTACATTACAACCCCCGTAAAGAATTTTCAACCTATGGGCGCGGCGTTCGGACTTGTGGATGAACTTGACCGAAAAATACGCGACAAAGGGGAGCGTTACAGCGCCCTTGCACAGCGTTCGATAGATTATATAAATACCATAAAAATATAAACTGTAAGAGGTAATAAGATGATGGTTGCACTTGATGTTTTCGGCGGCGATAACGCCCCGATGGCGGCACTTTCGGGTGCGAGAGGCGCCAAAGATAAGTACAATATCGATATTCTGCTTTGCGGCAACCGTGAAAAGATTACGGCGGCGGCAAAAAAGATAAAC
>CADBUL010000114.1 GCA_902797875.1 Oscillospiraceae bacterium
CGAGTTTGCCAAAGACGTCAGCGAGTTCGACACCCTCGAAGAGCTTAAAAAAGATACTAAGGCGCATCTTCTCGAGCATAAAAAAGAGCACGCCGAAAGCGACGTTGAAAATCAACTTGTTGAGCAACTTGCAAACAACGTTGAGGGCGAAATCCCCGAGGCAATGTACAATATTCGCGTTGAACAAGAGCTTAAAGACTACGAATACAGAATGCAGATGCAGGGTATGACCCTGGACAAATACCTTCAGTACACCGGCACCACTCTCGACGACCTTAAAAAGAATATTCTTCCTTCGGCACAGCAGCAGGTTAAAATCCGTCTTGCTCTTGAAACCATAGCTAAAAACGAAAAACTTGCCGCATCCGATAAAGAAATCGACGAGGAAATCGAAAAACTTGCAAAACAGTACGGTATGAGCAAAGAGCAAATTGAAAAGGCTTTGCCGAAAGAAGAAATTGCCAAAGACCTTGCCGTAAGAAAAGCGGTTGAATTCGTAAAGGCAAACGCCGAAATCACCGAGGTAGACCAAAAAACCGAAACCGCAAAAAAACCTGCCGCCAAGAAAGAAACCGCCGCTAAAAAACCGGCAGCTAAGAAACCGGCCGCAAAATCTACCGCGGCAGCAAAGAAACCGGCAGCTAAATCTACCGCCAAAAAACCCGCCGCCAAAAAACCGGCTGCAAAAAAAGAAACGAAATAGCAGACTGATTATAATTCAGTCAAAAAGCTCATAATATTAAAAATGCCCTCCGGTGAAAGATTTTTGGTGGAAAGGCCAAAATCCTTTCCGGAGGTTGCTTATCTTAATAAAGAAAGGAAAATCAAAATGGAAATTCGCGATAATTTAGTACCTTACGTAATCGAACAAACCAGCCGAGGAGAAAGATCTTACGATATATTCTCGCGCCTGTTAAACGACCGAATAATTATGTTGTACGACCAGGTCGACAATGCTTCGGCAAGCCTTATAATAGCCCAAATGCTTTATCTTGAAGGCCAGGACCCCGACAAAGATATAAACTTTTACATCAACAGCCCCGGCGGAAGTGTAACCGCTGGTATGGCTATTTACGACACAATGAAGTATATCAAATGCGACGTTAGTACCATTTGTATAGGCATGGCGGCTTCTATGGGCGCGTTTTTACTATCGGCAGGCACAAAAGGCAAACGCCTTGCGCTGCCTAACAGCGAGATTATGATTCACCAGCCGCTTGGCTCTACCGAAGGTCAGGCTACCGAAATACTTATTCATGCAAAACACATCGAAAAAACCCGTGCCACCCTTAACCGGATACTTTCCGAAAACACCGGCAAACCGCTTGACGTAATCGAAAAGGATACCGAACGCGACAACTTTATGTCGGCACAAGAGGCGATGGAATACGGACTTATCGATAAGGTAATTACCACGAGGTGAGAAAATGCCCAAAAAAGGCGATAACAACGATTTTTGCTGTTCATTCTGCGGTAAAACCCGCCACGAAGCCGAACGCATAATAGCAGGTCCCGGCGTTTACATCTGCGACGAGTGTATAGAGCTTTGCCACAGTATGATAACGCCTGACGGCCCCGTGCTTAAAAAGGGTAAAAAAGACAAAAAAGAAAACTTTGTTTTACCCACTCCCAAAGAGATTAAAGAAAAACTTGACGAATACGTTATCGGTCAGGATGACGCAAAAAAGACCCTTTCGGTTGCGGTGTATAACCACTACAAGAGGATTTTTTCAGCCGGCGACGACGTCGAGTTTGCAAAAAGTAACGTTTTGCTGCTTGGTCCTACAGGCGTAGGCAAAACCTTGCTTGCCACCACCCTTGCAAAATTTTTGGATGTGCCCATAGCCATAACCGACGCCACCACTTTGACCGAGGCGGGGTATGTCGGCGAGGACGTCGAAAACATTTTGCTCCGTCTTATTCAGGCGGCTGATTACGACGTTGAAAAGGCGCAAACCGGCATTATATACGTTGATGAAATCGATAAAATCGCCCGCAAAGGCGAAAATGTTTCAATAACCCGCGACGTTAGCGGCGAGGGGGTTCAACAAGCCCTTCTTAAAATTTTAGAGGGTACCGTTGCCAATGTTCCGCCAAACGGCGGCAGAAAACACCCTCAGCAAGAATTCATTCAAATCGATACAAAAAACATTCTGTTTATTTGCGCGGGCGCGTTTGACGGACTCGATAAGATAATCGAACGCCGTACCGAAAGTACAAGTTTGGGCTTTGGCGCACAGATTAAAAAGGGCGAAAAAACGAAACCCGACGACTTTTACAGCAAGGCAACCCACAAGGATCTGGTGAAGTTCGGCATGATACCCGAGCTTGTGGGAAGACTTCCGGTAATAACCTCGCTTGAGGCCCTGTCTAAAGAAGACCTTGTTACCATTATGACCAAACCCAAAAACGCCCTTATTAAACAGTATCAAAAACTGTTTGAACTCGACGGTGTGGAACTTGATTTTGAAAAGGAAGCGCTCGAAAAGATTGCCGGACTTGCCAAAGAACGGAAAACTGGCGCAAGGGGACTGCGCTCGATAGTCGAGGACGTCCTTAAAAACCCGATGTACGAAATACCGTCCGACAAATCGGTTAAAAAGGTAATAATTACCGCCGACTGTGTTGAAAACCGTACTCCGCCGAAGGTTAAAAAGAAGTCCGAAAAAAGCTCGGCGTAACCGCAAAAACAGCCATTATATGACCATTTAAGCTATACCGTAAACGATTTTATTTTTAAGCAAAAAAATGCTTGACCTTTAAAATCGTTTATGGTATAATCTTTATACCTCTTCGCAGGTCTTTTTTTTCGTGCGCATTTTTGAAGAAAATTTCGCTGTTGAGGAAGGCAAAATTTTTCCGTAAAACGGAGGTGCCGTCATGAGAGTAAAAATCACTTTAGCTTGCACGGAATGTAAACAACGCAACTACGACACAACCAAGAACAAGAAGAATGACCCCGATAGACTTGAAATGAGCAAATATTGTCGTTTTTGCAAAAAACATACTTTGCACAAAGAGACAAAGTAGGGAGAGTACCATATGAAAACAGTATCGAATATTCTCCGCATTGCCCTTATAGTGTTTAGTGTGTGCGCACTCGTGTTGTTTTTCTTCCCGTTTGCAAACATCACAAATTCCGGTGGCGCAGCGCAGGTTACCGGTGCAATGGCTTCTTTCCACGGTCAGGCGACCATTGGAGAAAACAGCTATAACATGGCAATTTCATTACACATCTGGTTCAACTTTTGGTTGACCGCGCTTACGGTATTGTTTAGCGCGCTGACCTTCAAGTTCAAGGGTGTAAAATGGGCGGCTTTGGTTACGTCGCTCGCTTCGTCGATATATATGCTTGTAATAGCGCTTGGCAGCGCCAAGTTTTTCATCGACTTTAGACCCGTTCCGGGTGTTACCGCGGTTACTTACACACCGTTTGTAATTTGCACGGTAATTGCCTTGTTTGTAACGCTTGCGGCAGCTGTGGCTTATATATTAACCGCAGACGCAAGTGATCCCGCAGTAATAAACGGTCAAAAACCGTCGGTACTTAAAAGAATCGGCAACTTCTTCAAAGATTATAAGGGAGAGGTTAAAAAGGTTGTATGGCCCGGCTTTAACGACGTTGTTAAAAACACCGTTATTGTTTTGGGAATGTGCCTTGTTTTAGGTTTGTTTATCTGGCTGCTTGATTTCGGCCTTGGACAGTTGCTTAATGTACTGGGCAACATCGGAGGTTAAAAATGGCAGATAAAAACGAAGCCAAATGGTATGTTATTCATACCTATTCCGGTTATGAGAATAAGGTAGCCAGCGACCTTGAAAAAATGGTGGGAAACCGCAATATGGGTGATTTGATTTTAGAAACCAAAATCCCCACCGAAAAAACCACAGAAATCAAGGACGGCGTAGTTACCGAAAAGGAACACAAGGTTTTCCCGGGTTACGTACTTGTTAAAATGATTGTTACCGACGACAGTTGGTACGTCGTAAGAAATATCCACGGTGTTACCGGTTTTGTAGGCCCTGCTTCCAAACCGGTGCCGCTTACCGATGAAGAGGTTGCAAACCTCGGCGTTGAAAAACGCAACGTTTCGGTACAGTACGAAATCGGCTCGCTTGTTAAAATTATCGACGGTCCTCTTGAGGGCTTCGAAGGCAAGGTCGAAGAACTCGACCTTCAAAACAATGGCGTCACGGTGCTTATCTCAATGTTCGGCAGAGAAACTTCGGTTTCGCTTGAACTTGATCAGATAGCCCTTGGCGAAAACTAAGTAATTAGCGGTCTTTACCGCAGTTATGCGGCTCTGCCGCGTGGGAGGGGAGTAATCCCCGAATTTACCACTATATTGGAGGAGTAAAAATGGCACAGAAAATCGAAGGCTATATCAAACTGCAAATTCCTGCCGGTCAGGCAACTCCGGCGCCGCCTGTTGGTCCTGCACTTGGTCAGCACGGCGTAAATATCGTTGCTTTCACAAAAGAGTTTAATGAACGCACCAAAAACGAAATCGGTTATCTTATCCCGGTAGTTATTACCGTATATGCCGACCGCTCGTTCAGTTTCATTACCAAAACCCCGCCCGCCGCGGTTCTTATCAAAAAAGAACTCGGTCTTGACAAAGCTTCAGGCGAACCTAACAAGAAAAAGGTTGCACAGCTTACAAAAGAGCAGGTGCAAAAAATCGCCGAAAAGAAAATGCCCGACCTTAATGCCGCTAACCTTGAATCTGCCATGAGCATGATTAGGGGCACCGCAAGAAGTATGGGCGTTACAGTAGAAGAATAACGGGGGGTATTATATTATGAAACACGGAAAGAAATATAACGCCGCCTCGGCGCTTTTAGAGGTTGGCAAACTTTATGAGCCTTCCGAGGCTTTTGAACTGTCGGTTAAAACCGGCACCGCAAAATTCGACGAAACGGTCGAAGTTCACATCCGCTTAGGCGTTGACTCCCGCCATGCGGACCAGCAGGTTCGCGGCGCGGTTGTGCTGCCTAACGGTACCGGCAAAACGGTTAGAACTTTAGTTATCGCCAAAGGCGACGCCGCCAAGGCGGCCGAAGCCGCCGGCAGTGATTTCGTTGGCGCTGAAGATATGATCGAAAAGATTCAAAAAGAATCCTGGACCGATTACGATATTATCATTACCACTCCCGATATGATGGGTATGGTTGGACGTCTTGGTAAGATTTTAGGACCTAAAGGCTTAATGCCTACTCCTAAAGCCGGCACCGTAACGCCTGATGTTGCAAAGGCCGTTACCGAAGCTAAGGCGGGTAAAATCGAATATCGTCTTGATAAATCGAACATTATCCATTGTCCCATCGGTAAGGTTTCGTTTGGTAAAGAAAAACTGCAAGAGAACTTTGAAACCCTTATGGACGCAGTCGTTAAGGCTAAACCGACCGCCATGAAAGGTCAGTATGTTAAGTCGTGCGTGATTGCAACCACTATGGGACCCGGGATTAAACTTACCGTCGCCAAATACGCATAATTCAGTCGGCATATTTAGCGCAGACCGAAAAATAAAGAGCTATTAAAAAAGAAAGATGGTATCAGTGATGTGTTTACACATCGCCAAATGATACCATCTTTTTTATTATTTTTTCATTTTATATATCTTTATTTTTCTATGCATTTTTTCACCCACTCGCAGTACCTTCGTACAGC